>NZ_JBEXSX010000001.1:0-286003 GCF_040613835.1 Streptomyces sp. NPDC006207
GTGAGGAAGCTCGCGGCGAGCGAGCCCGTGGCGGGGCGGTCGTAGGTGTAGGCCGGGCCCTTCGGCGTACGCGGTTCGGTACAGGCCCTTGAGCCTCCTGCCCGGTGGCGACGCCCGGCCGGACGCTCAGCCGTCCAGGGCGACGAGGGCGACCACCGGGTGGGCAGGGTCGCTGTCGTCGACGGCGACACCGCGGCTGTAGGCGCCGTGGTCCGCGCCGGCGGGCACGTGGTCGCCGGCGTAGCGGGCGTGCGTGAGGCCACCGGCGGCGCGGCGGCAGGGGTCGGCGGGGGGCTCGCCGACCCGCAGGGCCTGCACGTCTGGGCCGAGCGCGCCGAAGCCGGAGGCGGACAGGAACCGCTCCAGGCCTGCGGCGGTGGTGCGGAAGCTCAGTTCGAGGTCGTGCTCGCCGGACAGCCCGCCGCCCTGCGCGAGGTAGTGCACGTCCTGCGGGTCGTCGGGCAGTCGCAGGCCGAAGCGCCCGGCGGCCTCCGCCAGCGTGACGTTGCTGCCGCGGCACGCCCCGTCCCGGTCCGGGGCGGCACCGGAGCGGCGGTCGTCCGAGCCGGTCAGCGAGACTGCGAGGATCACCCCGGCCACCACCAGCACCAGGGTCAGGCCCACCGCCAGGATCAGCACCAGCGGGGACCTGTCCCTGACCGTGGTCGGCATCAGACCGCCTCCGGCTCCCCGCCGAAGCGCTCGCGGTAGGCGTCCAGGCCCTCCTCGGTGATCTTCGCGAAGAGCACCGGCGGGACGGTGAAGGGCGTCCCGGCCGGGACGGCGGCCAGCGCGCGGGCCTCCTCGGGGGTGACCCAGGCCGCGGTGTCGTCCGTCAGGGCGAAGGCCCCGCGCATGGCGGCGGCCGTGGCCGGGATGAAGGGCTCGGAGACGACCGCGTAGAGGTGGATCAGGTTCATGGCGGTGCGCAGGGTCAGGGCGGCGCCGTCGGCGTCCGTCTTGATCTCCAGCCAGGGGGCCTTCTCCTCCAGGTAGGAGTTTCCGGCGCTCCACAGGGCGCGCAGCGCCTGCGCGGCCTTGCGGAACTGCAGGTCCTCCATGTGCCGCTCGTACTCGGCGAGGAGCTCGGCGATCTGCGCGCCCAGGCGCTCCTCGGCCTCCCCGGCCTCCCTGCCCGCGGGCACCTCGTCGCCGAAGCGCTTGCGGGAGAAGGACAGCACGCGGTTGACGAAGTTGCCGAGGGTGTCGGCGAGGTCCTTGTTGACCGAGGCCGCGAAGTGCTCCCAGGTGAAGGAGGTGTCGTCGGACTCCGGCGCGTTCGCGATCAGGAAGTAGCGCCAGTAGTCGGCGGGCAGGATCTCCAGGGCGGCGTCGGTGAAGATGCCGCGCCGCTGCGAGGTGGAGAACTTGCCGCCGTAGTAGGTCAGCCAGTTGAAGGCCTTGACGTAGTCGACCTTCTTCCACTTGTCACGGGTGCCCAGCAGGGTCGCCGGGAACATCACCGTGTGGAAGGGGACGTTGTCCTTGGCCATGAACTCGGTGTAGCGCACGTCGGTGTCGACGTCGTACCACCAGGAGCGCCAGTCGCGGGTCTCGCCGTCGCCCGCGGCGTCCGACCACTCCTTGGTGGCGCCGATGTACTCGATCGGCGCGTCGAACCAGACGTAGAAGACCTTGCCCTCGGCCGCCAGGTCCGGCCAGGTGTCGGCCGGCACCGGCACGCCCCAGTCGAGGTCGCGGGTGATGGCGCGGTCCTGCAGGCCCTCGGTCAGCCACTTGCGGGCGATGGAGGAGGCGAGCGTCGGCCAGTCCTTGCCGTGCTCGTCGACCCAGGCCTCGACCTCGTGGGAGAGCTTGGACTGCAGCAGGAAGAGGTGCTTGGTCTCGCGGACCTCCAGCCGGCTGCTGCCGCTGATCGCGGAGCGCGGCTCGATCAGGTCGGTCGGGTCCAGCACACGGGTGCAGTTCTCGCACTGGTCGCCGCGCGCCTTGTCGTAGCCGCAGTGCGGGCAGGTGCCGACGATGTAGCGGTCGGGCAGGAAGCGCTCGTCGTCCAGGGAGTAGACCTGGCGGATGGCGCGCTCCTCGATGAAGCCGTTCTCCTTCAGCTCCCGCGCGATGGCCTGGGTGATCTCGCGGTTCTGCTGCGAGGAACTGCGGCCGAAGTAGTCGAAGGAGAGCGCGAAGCCGTCGTAGACCGCCTTCTGCGCGTCGTGCTGCTGCGCGCAGAACGCGTCGACCGGCAGGCCGGCCTCCTGCGCGGCGAGCTCGGCCGGAGTGCCGTGCTCGTCGGTGGCGCAGATGTACAGCACTTCGTGGCCGCGCTGGCGCAGGTACCGGGAGTAGACGTCGGCCGGGAGCATGGACCCCACCATGTTGCCCAGGTGCTTGATCCCGTTGATGTACGGAAGGGCGCTGGTGATGAGGTGTCGAGCCATTGCCGGCTGCTCCCAAGTCGCTACTGTGGGTGAGGATTTCCTCTACGGACCGTCAATATCGTATCCGACCGGGAAGGTCCACCCGTTCGCCCTTTCCGGCATGCGGACACGGCCGGGGCCGTGATCGGCTGGCCGGGTGGACGCGCCCCTTCTGCCGGCCTCCGCGCGACGGACGGCCGCGTGGTGCGGCGTCGTGCTGCTGGTGGCCGGTGTGGGCGCGCTCGTCGTCTGGCTGGTCGTCACCTTCGCGTCGGTCGTCACCCCCGTCCTGCTGGCCCTGCTGGGCAGCGCCCTGCTGGGCCCGCTGTACCGGCGGCTGCGGGCCGTCAAGGTGCAGCGGTCGGCGGCGGCGGCGCTGACCTGCGTGGCCCTGGTGGTCTTCGTCGCGGCCGCGGGGTTCGTGGTCGTCCACAGCCTGCTGGAGACCGGGGACGAGATCGTGGCCTCGCTCAAGGACGCGGCCCGGAAACTGCTGCCACGCCTGGGCGCGTCGGGGACCTCGCTGAACGACACCATCGACAGCCTCAAGTCCTTCGCCACCAAGTACGGCGCCCGCGCCGCCTCCGGGGTGGTGTCCGGCATCAGCATCGTGGGACAGCTCATCGCGACCGCCGTGCTGGCGCTGCTGCTGACCTTCTTCTTCCTGCGCGACGGCGCCCGGTTCCCCGCACTGCTGCGCGAGGCCGCCCCGCACGGCACCGGTCCCCTGCTGGAGCGGATCGCCCACCGCGCCTTCGCCGCGGTCCAGGGCTTCATGCGGGGCACGACGGTGATCGCGCTGATCGACGCCACGCTCATCGGCATCGGCCTGCTGATCCTGCGGGTGCCGGGGGCGCCGGGCCTGGCCGCGCTGGTCTTCATCGGCGCCTACATCCCGTACCTGGGGGCGTTCATCTCCGGCGCGGTGGCGGTGCTCGTCGCCCTCGCCGACCGCGGGTGGGTGATCGGCGTGTGGGCCCTGGGTGTGGTGCTGGCGGTGCAGGTGCTGGAGGGGCACGTACTGCAGCCGATGGTGCAGAGCCGTACGGTGCACATGCACCCCGCTCTGGTGCTGCTGGCGATCACCGCGGGGGCGAGCCTGGCGGGCATCCTCGGGATGCTGCTGGCGGTGCCGATCGCGGCCGCCGCCTTCGGGGCCCTGGACGAACTCCGGCGCCACGAGCCGGACGTTCCTCCAGAAGTCGAAGGCCCTCCGTCACATCCGGCCGGATAGGGGTTGTTTTTATTACCCGCGGGTAGCATCATTACCGCCTGGTAAGTGATAAAGCTGCGAGGACTGCGAACCCTTCCCGCCGTCCGACCGACCCCGACGGAGCCGTCGCCATGGGCCACTACAAGTCAAACCTTCGCGACATCGAGTTCAACCTCTTCGAGGTCCTCGGACGCGACAAGCTGTACGGGACCGGCCCGTTCGCCGAGATGGACGTCGAGACCGCCAAGGACATCCTGTCCGAGGTCGCACGCCTCGCGGAGAACGAGCTCGCCGACTCCTTCGCCGACGCCGACCGCCACCCGCCGGTCTTCGACCCGGAGACCAACACCGCCCCCGTGCCGGACTCCTTCAAGAAGAGCTACAAGACCTTCATGGACTCCGAGTACTGGCGCCTGGGCCTGCCGGAGGGCATCGGCGGCACCACCGCCCCGCCGTCCCTGATCTGGTCGTACGCGGAGCTGATCCTCGGCTCCAACCCGGCGATATGGATGTACTCCTCCGGCCCGGCCTTCGCCCGCATCCTCTTCGAGGAGGGCAACGAGGTCCAGAAGAAGATCGCCGGGATCGCGGTCGAGAAGACCTGGGGCTCCACGATGGTCCTCACCGAGCCGGACGCCGGCTCGGACGTGGGCGCCGGCCGCGCGAAGGCCGTCGAGCAGGAGGACGGCTCCTGGCACATCGAGGGCGTGAAGCGCTTCATCACCTCCGGCGAGCACGACATGGAGGAGAACATCCTCCACTACGTCCTCGCCCGCCCCGAGGGCGCCGGCCCCGGCACCAAGGGCCTGTCCCTCTTCCTCGTCCCGAAGTACCTCTTCGACTTCGAGACCGGCGAGCTGGGCGAGCGCAACGGCGTCTACGCCACGAACGTCGAGCACAAGATGGGCCTGAAGGCCTCCAACACCTGCGAGATGACCTTCGGCGACAAGCACCCCGCCAAGGGCTGGCTCATCGGTGACAAGCACGACGGCATCCGCCAGATGTTCCGCATCATCGAGTTCGCCCGCATGATGGTCGGCACGAAGGCGATCTCCACCCTCTCCACCGGCTACCTCAACGCGCTGGAGTACGCCAAGGAGCGCGTGCAGGGCCCGGACCTCGCGCAGTTCATGGACAAGAGCGCACCCAAGGTCACCATCACCCACCACCCCGACGTGCGCCGCTCCCTGCTGACGCAGAAGGCCTACGCCGAGGGCATGCGCGCGCTGGTCCTCCACACCGCCTCCGTCCAGGACGCGATCGCCGTCGCCGAGGCGGCCGGCGAGGAGGCCAAGGCCCTCGAGGCGCTCAACGACCTGCTCCTGCCGATCGTCAAGGGCTACGGCTCCGAGAAGGGCTACGAGCAGCTCGCCCAGTCCCTGCAGATCTTCGGCGGCTCCGGCTTCCTGCAGGAGTACCCGATCGAGCAGTACATCCGCGACGCCAAGATCGACACCCTCTACGAGGGCACCACGGCGATCCAGGGCCAGGACTACTTCTTCCGGAAGATCGTCCGCAACCAGGGCGCCGCGCTGACCACCCTCTCCGAGGAGATCAAGAAGTTCCTCGCCGAGGCCACCGGTGGCGACGAGCTGGCCGCCGCCCGCGAGCAGCTCGCCAAGGCCGCCGTGGACCTGGAGGCCATCGTCGGCAAGATGCTCACCGACCTCGCCGCCACCGAGCAGGACGTGAAGTCCATCTACAAGGTGGGCCTGAACACCACCCGCCTGCTGCTCGCCTCCGGCGACGTCGTCGTCGGCTACCTGCTGCTCAAGGGCGCCGCCGTCGCCGCCGGGAAGCTGGCCGCCGGCGCCTCCGCCAAGGACACCGCCTTCTACACCGGCAAGATCGCCGCCGCGAAGCACTTCGCCGCCGAGGTCCTGCCGCAGGTCTCCGTCGCGCGGTCCGTCGCCGACGGCGTCACCCTCGACGTCATGGACCTGCCGGAAGAGGCGTTCTGACCCGGCCCTGACCGGTTCCGGCCGGGACCGATACGGCAACGACGGCCCGCTCCTCCCACGAGGAGCGGGCCGTCGCGCGTCCTTATGCTTGAAGCATGAACCCTCAGCCCCACTTCGGCCGCGGCCACACCGACGACCTCGCAGCCTTCCTCACCGCCAGCCCGTCTCAGTACCACGCGGTCGCGAGCGCCGCCGAGCGCCTGGAGAAGGCCGGATTCCAGCAGGTGGCCGAGACCGAGGCGTGGGGCGCCGGGGCGGGCGGCAAGTACGTGCTGCGGGGTGGCGCGATCATCGCCTGGTACGTGCCCGAGGGCGCCGGACCCGCCACCCCCTTCCGGGTGGTCGGCGCCCACACCGACTCCACCAACCTGCGCGTCAAGCCGCGTCCCGACTCGGGCTCCTTCGGGTGGCGCCAGATCGCCGTCGAGATCTACGGCGGCGCCCTCCTCAACACCTGGCTCGACCGCGACCTGGGCCTGTCCGGCCGGCTGGTGCTGCGCGACGGCACGACGACGCTGGTCCACGTCGACCGGCCGCTGCTGCGGGTGCCGCAGCTCGCCGTCCACCTCGACCGCGCCGTCAACACCGACGGCCTCAAGCTCGACAAGCAGCGCCACATGCAGCCCGTCTGGGGCCTCGGCGAGGTCGACGAGGGCGCCCTGATCGCGTTCCTCGCGGAGGAGAGCGGCGTGGCCGCCGCCGACGTCGTCGGCTGGGACCTGATGACCCACGACGTCCAGCCGCCCGCCTACCTCGGCCGCGACCGCGAGTTCCTGGCCGCGGGCCGGCTCGACAACCTGCTCTCCGTGCACGCCGGCACCGCCGCCCTGGCGGCCGTCGCCGGGGCCGACCTGCCGTACGTCCCCGTACTGGCCGCCTTCGACCACGAGGAGACCGGCAGCGAGTCCGACACCGGCGCCGTCGGCCCGCTGCTCGGCAACGTCCTGGAGCGCTCCGTCTTCGCCCGCGGCGGCAGCTACGAGGACCGCGCCCGCGCCTTCGCCGGCACCGTATGCGCCTCCTCCGACACCGGCCACGCCGTCCACCCCAACTACGCGGAGAAGCACGACCCGACGCACCGCCCGATGCCCAACGGCGGCCCGATCCTCAAGGTCAACGTCAGCCAGCGCTACGCCACCGACGGCACCGGCCGCGGCATCTTCGCCGCCGCCTGCGAGCGGGCCGGCGTGCCCTGGCAGGCCTTCGTCTCCAACAACGCCATGCCCTGCGGCACCACCATCGGCCCCATCACCGCCGCCCGGCACGGCATCACGACCGTGGACGTCGGCGTGCCGATCCTCTCGATGCACTCCGCGCGCGAACTGTGCGGCGCCGACGACCCGTACCTGCTGGCCAGCGCCCTGAAGGCGTTCCTGGAGGGCTGATCCGCGGCCCCGCCGGTGAAGTCCGCCCGCCGGGAGCGGACTTCATCGGCGGGGACCGGTCATGAGATGCCCGCCCCGGGGTACACGGGTTCTACGAGTCCGTAGTGCCAACCCAGTTCGGAGGCGGACATCATGGGCATCGGCGGTTGCATCGGTCTGATCGCGGTGGGGGCCATCCTCACCTTCGCGACCGACTGGCACATGGCCGGGGTCAACCTTGACCTGGTCGGACTGATCATGATGGCGGTCGGCGTCATCGGTCTGGCCGCGTACGTCAGCATCTTCAAGAAGCGCCGGGTCGTGGAGCCGATGCCGGTGATGGACGAGCGCGCCCGCAACTACCCGCACGTGTGACGGACGTGCGGGGGCGTCAGGCGTCCATCCCCGCGAGCACCAGGGCGAGCCGGGTGTCCCCCTCGGCGGTCAGCCGGACGGGGACACCCCAGTCCTGCTGGTGCACATGGCAGGCCGGGAACTCGTTGTCGGGGTCGTCGTCGCACGACGCGGCCATCGCCGACACGTGCAGCACCCCCTCGCCGACGTCCCCGTTCAGGACGACGTCCCGGAAGAGGTCCGTGCCCTTGCCGGCCCCCTCCAGCAGCAGCTCCGGCGGTGTCGCGCTGACCAGCAGCCGCGTCGAGGGGCCGTAGCGCTCGTCGAGCTTCTGGCCGGCCGGGGCGGAGAACACCACGTCCAGCCGCAGCGGCCCCGGCGCCACGTCCGTCGCGGGCCGCTGCGTACGGTGCGCCGCACCCTCGACCCGCGCCGCCTCCTCCGGCAGGCGCAGCCGCGTCAGCCGGTGACGGGCGGACTCCACCACCACGATCTCCGCGCCGTCCACCACCGCGCCCGACGGCTCCCGCAGGTCCGTCGCGAGCGTGCCGACCTCACCGGTCGCCGGATCGAAGCGGCGCAGCGCGTGGTTGTACGTGTCGCTGACCGCGACCGACCCGTCCGGCAGCGCGGTCACCCCCAGCGGATGCTGCAGCAGCGCCTGCTCCGCGGCACCGTCACGGTGACCGAAGTCGAACAGCCCCGTGCCGACGGCGGTGCGCACCCCGTACCCCGCGCCGTCACCGGCCCGCTCCACCCAGCGCAGCGCGCTCGTCTCGGAGTCCGCGACCCACAGCCGCTCGCCGGCCGCCGCCAGTCCCGACGGCTGCGCGAACCACGCCTGCTCCGCCGGCCCGTCGACCAGCCCCTCGTTCGTCGTCCCGGCCGCCACGGCGACCGTCCCGTCCGCCGGGTCGTACGTCCACAGCTGGTGGACGCCCGCCATGGCGATCCACACCTTGCCGTCCCACCACGCCACGTCCCACGGCGAGGACAGGTCGGTCCCCAGCGCCGGGCCCGAGGTCGCCGACCCCTGCCACCACTGCCTTCCGGTGCCGGCCACCGTCTCCAGGGCCCCGCCCGCCGGGTCGAACGTCCGCAGCCGGTGGTTCACGGTGTCCGCGACGACCACGGTGCCGTCCGGCAGCAGCGCCAGCCCCTGCGGCTCGTTGAAGTCCCCCGGCCCGCCGATCCGCCGCACGACGGTCTCCCCGTCCGGCTCCATCTCCACCAGCTGGTGCCGGGTCGAGTCCGACACCAGCAGGTTCCCCGACGGCAGCCGCAGCGCCTTCCCCGGGAACCGCAGGTCCGTCGCCACCGGCTCCGGCGGCACGTACGGCCCGTCGCCGCGGCGCAGCGTCCCCTTCGCCGCGTGCTCCGCCTCCAGCTCGGTGACCAGCGCCTCCAGCGCGTGGGCGTGCCCCTCCCCGGAGTGCTGGGCCACGACGTAGCCCTCCGGGTCGATCACGGTCAGCGTCGGCCATGCCCGCACGGCGTACTGCTTCCAGGTGGCCAGCTCCGGATCGTCCAGCACCGGGTGGTGCACCCCGTAGCGCTCCACGGCGTCCACGACCGACCGGTGCTCCGCCTCGTGCACGAACTTCGGCGAGTGGACGCCGACGATCACCACGGTGTCGCGGTGCTTCTCCTCCAGCTCGCGCAGCTCGTCTAGGACGTGCAGGCAGTTGATGCAGCAGAAGGTCCAGAAATCGAGGATCACGATCGATCCCCGCAGGTCGGAAAGATCCAGCTGCTTGCCGCCGGTGTTGAGCCAGCCGCCCTTCCCGACCAGCTCGGGGGCACGGACACGGGCACGGCGGGGCTTGGGGGAGGAGGCGGAGGCGGAATCGTTCATGCTGCAAGGGTGCCACCCCGCGCGAGGGGCGATCGCAGCCGTGGGCCCGGTACAACCTTTGCCCGTCGTGGACCGTCTCTCCTGTACCGACCGTCCCTCGTGCCACGGCACGACCAGGGGCACCGCAGCGTTCCGCCGCGTCGTGCTCCCCCGTCCGGACGGGCGATCCAGACCGGCGCGGGCCGCCGAAAGGCCCCGCACGCAGCAGGAGCTCGCATGCCCACGCGCAAGAACCTCCGCCTGGTCGCCGCGACGGCCGCAGCCGTCGCACTGACCGGAGGGCTGCTCACCGTCTCGGCGGGGACCGCAGCCGCCGCACCCGCCAAGTACGCCGACGACTTCAACGGCGACGGCTACCGCGACTTCGCCACCGGCGGCAGCGGTTCGGTCACCGTCACGTACGGGACCGCGAACGGCCCAGGAACCAAGGTCAAGACCTTCACCCAGAGCAGCGCCGGCATCCCCGGCACCGCGGGCGACAGCGGAGGATACGCCGACATGTTCGGCGACGCCCTGGCGGCCGCCGACTTCAACCGCGACGGGTACGCCGACCTCGCGGTCGGCGACGGCTCCGAGAAGGTGGGCAGCCGCGCCGCCGCGGGCGCGGTCACCGTCGTCTGGGGCTCCAAGTCGGGGCTGTCGTCCACCGCCACCCGCATACCGCTCAAGTCCCCCCACGCCGGATACGAGTTCGGCTACGCACTCGCGACCGGCGACTTCAACGGCGACGGCAAGATCGATCTGGCCGTCACGGACGTCGAGTCCGTGTACATCTACCGGGGCGGCTTCGCCAAGTCCGGCACCACGGGCAAGGTCACCCGCCACACCCCGGCCCCGGGCGCGGACAACATGCTCGAACCTGCCGGGCTCGTCGCCGGGAAGGTCACCAAGGACGCCGCCACCGACCTGTACGTCCTCGGCCAGGGCTACCGCAATGACAAGGCCACCTCGGTCGCCTGGTTCCTGCGCGGCGGTTCCACCGTCAAGGCGGGCAAGTTCACCACGTACAACACCTCGTCCCCGAACTACGGCCCCTCGGGCGTGATCGCGGACTTCGACAAGAACGGCTACGGCGACCTCGCGGTCGGCGACCACCCGTACAACAAGGGCGCCGGGGCCGTCTTCGTGCTGCGCGGCGGCTCGGGCGGCCCCACGACCGGCTACCGCCTCACCCAGGCCACCGCCGGTGTCGCCACCGGCGCCACCGGCGGCGACGCGTTCGGCACCACGCTCTCCGCGGGTGACACGAACCGCGACGGCTACCCGGACCTCGCGGTCGGTGTGCCCGGGGAGAAGATCGGCACCGCCAAGCACGCGGGCGGCGTGCACGTCCTGCGCGGCGGCAAGAAGGGTCTGACCGGCACCGGCTCCCAGTGGTTCAGCCTGCAGACCGCGGGCGTCCCCGGCGATGCCACGGAGTACTCCGGGTTCGGCTGGTTCGTCCGTCTGCGCGACCTCGACCGGGACGGCGACGCCGACCTCCTGGCCTCCGGGGGCAGCTACGACCCGTCGGGCGTGCTGCTGCCCGGCGGCACCAAGGGCATCACCGCGGCCTCCGCCCGGGTGATCCCGCTGCTCGCCGCGTTCCCGCAGTAGCGGGGGCGGGGTTCGACGGCGGAAGGGGCCCGGGCAGCCGCTCGCCCGGGCCCTTCCCCGTGCCGCCCGCGCCGGACGGCGGAGTCCGCCGGGAGGTCCGGCGGTGCGGGGGGCTCAGGGCCGCAGGTCGTTCACGACGTCCGTGGTGGCGACGAGGCCGGAGTGGATGGTGGGGGCGAGGCTGGAGCCGGCGAGGCAGAAGCCGAGGAGGACGCAGAGGATCGCGTGGGAGACCTTCAGCGACTTCGCCCGCAGCAGGATGAGCGTGATCACGATCAGGAGCAGGACCACGGAGATGGATACCGCCATGGCCGTATGACGTCACAGATCGGCGCCCGGGTGGGGGCGACACGCGCGGGAAGGGCCCGGACGCACAAATGTCCGGGCCCTTCCCGTTGCCGTGCCAGGGGCCGATCAGGCCCAGGTGATCAGGCGCTTGGGGTACTCCAGGACCGCCGCGACGTCGGCGAGGACCTTGGAGCCGAGCTCGCCGTCGACCAGGCGGTGGTCGAAGGAGAGCGCGAGCGTGGTGACCTGGCGGGGCTTGACCTTGCCCTTGTGGACCCAGGGCAGCTCCTTGACCGCGCCGAAGGCGAGGATCGCGGACTCCCCGGGGTTGAGGATGGGCGTGCCGGTGTCGATGCCGAAGACGCCGACGTTGGTGATGGTGACCGTGCCGCCCTGCATGTCGGCCGGCGAGGTCTTGCCCTCACGGGCCGTGGCGACCAGGTCACCGAGGGCGGACGCCAGTTCGGGCAGGGTCTTGCCCTGGGCGTCCTTGATGTTGGGGACGATCAGCCCGCGCGGGGTTGCGGCGGCGATGCCCAGGTTGACGTAGCCCTTGTGGACGATCTCCTGGTTGGCCTCGTCCCAGGCGGCGTTGACCTCCGGGTTGCGGCGGATCGCGACCAGCAGGGCCTTGGCGACCAGCAGGAGCGGGCTGACCTTGAGCCCGGCGAAGGCCGGGTCGGTCTTGAGCTCCTGCACGAGCCGCATGGTCCGGGTGATGTCGAAGGTGACGAACTCGGTCACGTGCGGCGCGGTGAAGGCACTGGCGACCATGGCCGCGGCCGTCGCCTTCCGGACGCCCTTGATCGGGACGCGGGTCTCCAGCGCGCCCGCGGCGGGTGCCAGGGCGGCGGGAGCCGGTACCGCCACCGGGGCGGCGGTGACCTGCGCGGGGGCGACCGGCGCGGCGGTGGGGGCCGCCGCCTTCTGGACGTCCTCGCGGGTGATCGTGCCCTGCGGCCCGGTCGGGGTGACCGCGGCCAGGTCCACGCCCAGGTCCTTGGCGAGCTTGCGCACCGGCGGCTTGGCCAGCGGGCGGACCTCGGCGGGGGCGAACCCGGCGTGGGCCGCCGGGGCCGGGGCTGCGGCGGCCGGCGCCGGGGCGTGGCCGTTGAGCTCGCCCTGGACGGCCTGCTGCGCCCCGGTCTGCGCCGGCACGGCGGGCTGCTTGCGCGCCCGGCGCTTGGTCGACGAGGCGGCGACGCCGTAGCCGACCAGCACGGGCTGGCGCTTCTGCGCCGGCTCCGCGGCGGGGGCCGGCGCGGCGGCCGGCTCCGGTGCGGTCCCGGCGGCCGGTTCGCCGCCCTCGCCCTCACCGGTGTCGACGGCGATGATCACGGTGCCGACGTCGACGGTCTCCCCCTCGGGGAAGCGCAGCTCGTGCACCACCCCGTCGAACGGGATCGGAAGCTCGACCGCGGCCTTGGCGGTCTCCACCTCGCAGACCACCTGGCCGTCGGTGACGGTGTCGCCGGGCTTGACGTACCACTTGAGGATCTCGGCCTCGGTGAGTCCCTCGCCGACGTCCGGCATCTTGAACTCACGGAAGCGCTGCGGTGCTGCCACTGTCGTCACAACCCTCTCCTCAGAACGCCAGCGATCGGTCGACGGCGTCCAGCACCCGGTCCAGGCCGGGCAGGTACTCCTCCTCCACCCGGGCCGGCGGGTACGGGGCGTGGAAGCCGCCGACCCTCAGCACCGGGGCCTCCAGGTGGTAGAAGCACCGCTCGGTGATGCGGGCCGCGATCTCCGCGCCCATGCCGAGCTGCACCGGCGCCTCGTGCACGACGACCAGGCGGCGGGTCTTCTCCACCGACGCCTGGACGGCGTCGAAGTCGAGCGGGGACAGCGACCGCAGGTCCACGACCTCCAGGCTACGGCCCTCCTCGGCGGCCGCGGCGGCCGCCTCCAGGCAGACCTTCACCATGGGGCCGTACGCGGCCAGGGTGAGGTCGGTGCCCTCCCGGGCGGTACGGGCCCTGTGGAGCGGCGCGGGGATGCCGTCGGTGTCGACCTCGCCCTTGTCCCAGTAGCGGCGCTTGGGCTCGAGGAAGATGACCGGGTCGTCGGAGTCGATCGCCTGCTGCAGCATCCAGTAGGCGTCCTGCGGGGTCGACGGGGAGACGACCTTGAGCCCGGCGGTGTGCGCGAAGTACGCCTCGGGCGACTCGCTGTGGTGCTCGACGGCGCCGATGCCGCCGCCGTAGGGGATGCGGATGACGACCGGGAGCTTGATCTTGCCCAGGGCGCGCGCGTGCATCTTGGCGAGCTGGGTGACGATCTGGTCGTACGCGGGGAAGACGAAGCCGTCGAACTGGATCTCCACGACGGGGCGGTAGCCGCGCAGGGCCAGGCCGATCGCGGTGCCGACGATGCCGGACTCCGCGAGCGGGGTGTCGATCACCCGCTGCTCGCCGAAGTCCTTGTGCAGGCCGTCGGTGATCCGGAAGACACCGCCGAGCTTGCCGATGTCCTCACCCATGAGGACGACCTTGGGGTCGGTCTCCAGGGACTTGCGCAGTGCCTCGTTGAGGGCCTTGGCGATGGTCATCGTTGCCATGGTCAGTGACCCTCCGTGCTGTCGGCGAAGGACGCCTGGTACTCCGCGAACTGGGCGCGCTCCTCGTCGACGAGGGCGTGGCCGTCGGCGTAGATGTTCTCGAAGATCGACATGGGGTCGGGGTCGGGCATGGCGCGCACGGCCTCGCGGACCCGCTTGCCGAGCGCCTCGCTCTCCTCCTCGACACCGGCGAAGAAGGCCTCGTCGGCGATGCCGTCCTTCTCCAGGTAGCTGCGCAGCCGCAGGATCGGGTCCTTGTGCTCCCACTGCTCGCGCTCCTCGTCGAGGCGGTAGCGGGTGGGGTCGTCGGACGTGGTGTGGGCGCCCATGCGGTAGGTGAAGGCCTCGACGAGCATCGGGCCCTGGCCGGAACGGGCGTGCTCCAGGGCGGCACGGGTGACCGCGAGAACCGCGAGGACGTCGTTGCCGTCGACCCGCACGCCGGGGAAGCCGAAGCCGGCGGCGCGCTGGTAGATCGGGACGCGGCTCTGCTTCTCGGTGGGCTCGGAGATCGCCCACTGGTTGTTCTGGCAGAAGAAGACCACGGGGGCGTTGTAGACGGCGGCGAAGGTGAAGGCCTCCGCGACGTCGCCCTGGCTGGAGGCACCGTCGCCGAAGTAGGCGATGACGGCGGAGTCCGCGCCGTCCTTGCTGATGCCCATCGCGTAGCCGGTCGCGTGCAGCGTCTGGGAGCCGATCACGATCGTGTACAGGTGGAAGTTGTTCTCGTTCGGGTCCCAGCCGCCGTGGTTCACCCCGCGGAACATGCCGAGCAGGTTGACCGGGTCCACCCCGCGGCACCAGGCGACGCCGTGCTCGCGGTAGGTGGGAAAGACGTAGTCGTCCGGCCTGGTGGCCCGCCCGGAGCCGATCTGTGCGGCCTCCTGGCCCAGCAGCGACGCCCACAGACCCAGTTCGCCCTGGCGCTGCAGGGAGGTGGCCTCCGCGTCGAACCGGCGGGTCAGGACCATGTCCCGGTACAGACCGCGCAGCTCTTCGGGGCTCAGGTCGATGGAGTACTCACTGTGCTGGACGCGCTCGCCCTCGGGGGTCAGGAGCTGCACCAGCTCCGGCTCGCCCTCACGGCGCTTCGCTCCACCGCGCGTGCCCGTACGGGGCGTACGGGGCTTCGCGGCAGTGCTTTTCACGCTCACGCTTGCTCCTCCGTCTGTCCGGCCCCCGGGATCCGCCGGCGGCCAGTGCGGCTCCTGCCCGACTCGTCGCGGCGCACGGGGTGTGTGCGGCACGGCCGAGCCGGGAGTGTTGGTCGACCCGGCAGGCAGCCCTGCGAAGTGAACGTTACCCACACCTCCCGCTTTCGCGCGAAGGGTGTTCTACCTGCGGTTTTGTTTGGATTTCCTAGTAAATGGGCGTTCTCGCAGGCCACCGGGACAACGGCACGGTATCCCGAGGATCGATTCTTCGTAAGAGGTCGGCGCGGGTCGCGTGTGCAACGCTGAAGTTGTGACCGAAAAGTCGGTAATCACGGTGTTCCTACTGGACGACCACGAAGTCGTCCGGCGGGGGGTGCACGAGCTCCTCGCCGCCGAGGACGGGATCGAGGTCGTCGGCGAGGCCGGCACGGCCGCCGAGGCGCTGGCCCGGATACCGGCCGTGCGGCCCGACGTGGCGGTGCTGGACGTCCGGCTGCCGGACGGCAGCGGCGTCGAGGTGTGCCGGGAGATCCGCTCCTCGCAGCCCGGCGTCGCGTGCCTGATGCTCACCTCCTACGCGGACGACGAGGCGCTCTTCGACGCGATCATGGCGGGCGCGTCGGGCTACGTGCTGAAGGACATCCGCGCCACCGACCTGGTCGGCGCCGTGCGGGACGTCGCCGCCGGCCGGTCACTGCTGGACCCGGTCGCCACCGCCCGTGTCCTGGAGCGCCTGCGCGGCGGCGGGGAACGCCAGGAGGGCCGCCTCGCCGACCTGACCGACCAGGAGAAGCGGATCCTCGACCTCATCGGCGAGGGCCTCACCAACCGGCAGATCGGCGACCGGCTGCACCTCGCGGAGAAGACGGTCAAGAACTACGTCTCCTCCCTGCTCGCCAAGCTCGGGATGCAGCGGCGCACCCAGGCCGCCGCCTACGTCGCCCGGCTGCGCAGCGGCGGCTCGTCGGGCCCGGACACGGGAGCGGGGACGGGCCCGGGTCCGTCCGGATCCTGACGGTCCGGATCCCGGCACCGGCGACCCACGTACCAGTCCGTATGCCGGACGTGGGCTGCTGGCGCATACGTCTTGTATCTATGATGTGCGCATCATGACCCGGAGCCCCGTCGCGACCGCCGGCACCACCGCCGAGCCGGCCGCCAAGCAGCCGCCCGCCGCCGAGCGGGTCTACACGCACGTCAAACAGGCGGTCCTTGACCGCCGCTACGAGGGCGGCACCCTCCTGAGCGAGGGCGAGCTGGCCGAGGCCGTGGGCGTCTCGCGCACCCCGGTCCGCGAGGCGCTGCTGCGCCTGGAGGCCGAGGGCCTGCTGAAGCTCTACCCGAAGAAGGGCGCCCTGGTGCTGCCGGTCTCCGCGCAGGAGATCGCGGACGTGGTGGAGACCCGGCTGCTCGTGGAGCGCCACGCGGTGATGAAGGTGGTGCCCGCCCCGGAGCGGCTGCTGACCCGCCTGGAGGAGCTGCTGGACGAGCAGCGCGGGCACGCCGCGACGGGCGACCTGGCCGCCTTCGCGGCGGCCGACCGCTGCTTCCACGCCGAGATCGTGCGCGCCGCGGGCAACCGCATCCTGGCGCACCTGTACGACCAGTTGAGGGACCGTCAGCTGCGCATGGGGGTGGCGACGATGCACGCGGAGCCGGGCCGGATCGCCAAGAACGTCGCCGAACACACCGAGATCCTCCACGCGTTGCGCGCGGGGGACGCCGCCCTGGCCGCCACGCTGGTCGAACGGCACGTCAGCTGGGTGAACCACCTGGCCAGGGGGGAGTGATGGCGACGAGCGCCACCCCGGCCGGCGAACCGCCCGGCGGCACCAGGGCGGTCGCGGTCTGGAGCATCGGCACCCTCGTCTACACGGTCGCGGTCGTGCACCGCACCAGCCTCGGCGTCGCCGGGATCGACGCCGCGGAGCGCTTCCACATCGGTGCCTCGGCGCTGTCCACCTTCTCCATCCTGCAGGTGCTGGTCTACGCGGGCATGCAGATACCCGTGGGCCTGATGGTCGACCGCCTCGGCACCAAGAGGGTGCTGAGCATCGGCATCGTCCTGTTCACCCTGGGCCAGCTCGGCTTCGCCCTCTCCCACACCTACGGCACGGCCCTGGCCGCCCGCGCGGTGCTGGGCTGCGGCGACGCCATGACCTTCGTGAGCGTGCTGCGGCTGGGCTCGCGCTGGTTCCCGGCCCGCCGCGGGCCGATGATCGCGCAGGGTGCCGCGCTGTTCGGCGTGGCGGGCAACCTGCTGAGCACCGTGCTGCTCGCGCGGCTGCTGCACTCCGCGGGCTGGACCCCCACCTTCGTCGGCACGGCGCTGGGCGGCGCGCTCGTCCTCGTCCTGGTGCTGGCCTTCATGAAGGACCACCCCGAGGGCTTCGAGCCCGCGCCCGCGGAGCACCCCGGACGCGGCTACGTGAAGCGGCAGATCGCCGCCGCCTGGCGGGAGCCCGGCACCCGGCTGGGGATGTGGACGCACTTCACCACCCAGTTCTCCGGGATGGTCTTCCTGCTGCTGTGGGGCCTGCCGTACCTCGTCGAGGCCCAGGGGCTGTCCCGCGAGACGGCCGGCACCCTGCTGACGGTCGTCGTGATCGCCAACATGGTCTTCGGGATGCTCTTCGGGCAGATCATCGGCCGCCACCACGGTGCCCGGATGCCGCTCACCCTGGGCGTCGTCGGGGCGACCGCGGTGATGTGGGCGGTGGTCCTGGTCTGGCCCGCGGACCACGCCCCGCTGTGGCTGCTCGTGCTGCTCTGCGTCGTGCTGGGCACCTGCGGCCCGGCGTCGATGATCGGCTTCGACTTCGCGCGCCCGGCGAACCCGCCCGAGCGCTTCGGCACGGCCTCCGGCATCGTCAACATCGGCGGCTTCACCGCCTCGATGGCCGCGCTGCTGGCCATCGGCGTCCTTCTGGACGCCAGCGGCGACGACTACCGGGTGGCGTGGAGCAGCGTGTTCGTCCTGCAGGCGCTCGGCCTGGTCCAGATCCTGCGGCTGCGCGGCCGGGCGGCGCGGCTGGAGCGGCAGCGCATCGCGGTCAGCCGCGTCGAGAGCGTCCACGTCCCCGCGGGGACATGAACGCTCCCCCCGGCGTCACTGTGTGACGGCGATGTTCGCCAGGATCGCGTCGGCCAGCGCCTGGTCGCCCTCGGTCTTCAGCCGGCCCTCCACCGCGTGCGCGCGCGTGCGCCCGCAGCTCAGCCGGACGAAGGTCTCCCAGTCCAGGGTCAGCGTGACCGCGGGGCCGAGCGAGACGCTGCCGTCGATCGTGCCCTGGCCGTCGGTGTCGACCCGGACCGTCCGCATGAACTCCAGCTCGCCGTGGACGTCGAACACCACGGCGGAACCCGCCGGGGCGCCCGCGCGCCCGGCGACCACCTTGGGCAGTTCGGAGAGGATGTGGTCCCGGGCGACGACCGCGCCCGGGGAGTCGAGGTTGCCGGGCTCGCCCAGCGCCCGGCGCAGGTCCTGCTCGTGCACCCACACGTCGAAGACCCGCCACTTCAGCAGCTCCTCGAGGGTCATCTCCTTGCCCATGGGGCCGCGGACGGTGTCCTGCGCGCCACGGGTCTCGTTCCGCAGCTGCCGGGACCGGCGGATGATCGTGTAGTCGAGCTCGCCGACGACCTCGGGCGCGGTGTGGTGCCGCCGCTTGTCGACCGGCACCTCCACGTAACGGGCGTGCTCCGTGGTCATGTGCCGCAGGTCGCTGGGGAGCGTGTGGATCGGCCGGGGATCGCCGAGCAGCTCGCACTCGAACCCGATCACGTGCGACACGATGTCGCGCACGGACCAGTACGGGCACTCGGTCGGCCGGTTCCAGGCGCCCGCCGGAACGGGGCGGACCAACTCGGCTATGGATTCTATGGAGTGGGTCCAGGCGTCGATGTACGGCTGGATCTGGCTGTGGACGGTGCCGGTCACGGGACCCCTCGACGGTCGGGCGCGGTCGTGGTGTGCGCCTTAAATTACGCTGCGCAGTGACACCACGGGAGTGCTTTCGTGTGACGATCGTAGGCCCGCAAGAACATGCCGAACTCATGGGCGGTGGTACTGTGCGCGTTTCCCTGCTCCAGATCGACGTCGACCCCGGCGAAGCGGTGGACGCCCGGCGTGAACGGGTCGCGTCGCTCGTCCGCGGACAGTCCGGGTCGGACCTGGTCGTCCTGCCCGAACTGTGGCCGGTCGGCGCCTTCGCCGCCGATCTTTTCCAGCCAGAGGCCGAGCCGCTCCAGGGCCCCACCGCGCAGGTGATGAGCGCCGCCGCGCTCGACGCGGGCGTGTGGCTGCACGCGGGCTCGATCGTCGAGCGCGCCCCCGACGGCGCTCTGTACAACACCTCGCTGCTCTTCTCCCCCGACGGCGAACTGCGCGAGACCTACCGCAAGATCCACCGCTTCGGCTTCGACCAGGGCGAGGCCGTGCTCATGCACGGCGGCGACCGCGTCGTCACCACCGACGTCCAGGGCGTCCCCGTGGGCCTGGCCACCTGCTACGACCTGCGCTTCCCCGAGCAGTTCCGGCTGCTCGTCGACGCGGGCGCCACCGTCGTCCTCCTCCCGGCCGGCTGGCCCGCGCGGCGCCGCGAGCACTGGACCCTGCTGGCCCGGGCCCGCGCGATCGAGTCGCAGGCCTACGTGGTGGCCTGCGGCACCGCGGGCACCCACGCCGGGGTGAAGCTGGCCGGGCACAGCCTCGTCGTCGACCCCTGGGGCGCCGTCCTCGCCGAGGCCGGACCGGGCGAGGAGGTCATCACCGCCGACCTCGATCCCGGCCTGGTGGCCAAGACCCGGGCGGACTTCCCGGTGCTGCGCGACCGCGTGCTGGGCCTGCCGGTGCCGGATTCGGCCGGTTGAGGCGGTATGGCCCCATCAGGGACCATCGGCCCCGGAGGTGGGGGCGGAGTGCTCTGCGCCTCCGGGGGGCCGGCCCGGCAAGGTGGTTCCCATGGAACTCGAGGGGCGCGCTGCGCTGGCGCTGCTGGGAAAGGTCCGGTACGGGCGGCTGGCGCTGACGCGGGGGGCCCTGCCGTACATCGCCGTGGCCCGGCACGTCGTCGCCGACGGCTCCGTGCTGATCCGCACCGACCGCTCATGGGGCGTGGACGGCACGGTCGTGGCCTACCAGGCGGACGACGTCGAAGCGGGCTGGGCGGTGCAGTTCCTCGGGACGGCACGCGCCTTCCATCCCTCGACGGCACAGCGGGCGCTCTTCGGCACAGATCGTCAAAACGATACAAGCCGGGAGCCGGGCCATGTGTACGTACGTCTCGACCCGCGAGTCCACCACCGGAATGATCTAGCATCTGCCTGGTGATCGGGAGTTCGGCGACGGCGCCGCCCTCCGCCGGGACACTGGACACCCTGCTGCGCCGATACACGGACGCCGGCGCCCCGCTGTCCTGCGAACCCGTTGCCCAGGGCTTACTGAACCGGGGATTCCGGCTGGCCACCACCAGCGGCCGCTACTTCCTCAAGCTGTACGTCGACGGTGCCACCGCCGACTCCGCCGTCATCGCCCGCCAGCACCGGGCGACCCAGCGGCTGGACGAGGTGGGCCTGCCCGTCGCCTCCCCGGTGCCCGACGCCGACGGCCGCACCGTCGCCGTGGTCGGCGGCCGCTGCTTCGCGCTCTACCCGTGGGTGGAGGGACGGCACCGCGAGGGCGGCGAACTCACCACCGGCGACTCCCGCCGCCTGGGCGCCCTGCTCGGTCTCGTCCACACCACCCTGGCCCAGGTGCAGCCCGCCCCCGAGCCGGGCCGGCACGCCAGCGCCGACCCCGAACTGACCTACGCGCTGATCACCGCGCTGCTGCGGCGCGTGCGCGCCAGCGCCCCGCGCGAGACCTTCGACGAACTGGCCGAGCACCGGCTGCTGGAGCGCCGCGCCCTGCTGGAACGTCACGCCCACCGCCGCCCGCCCGACGCGGCCGGCCCGGTCTCCGGCTGGGTGCACGGCGACTTCCACCCGCTCAACCTGCTCTACCGCGAGGACGAACCCGTCGCCATCGTCGACTGGGACCGGCTCGGTGTGCAGCCGCGCGCCGAGGAGGCGGTACGGGCCGCCGTGATCTTCTTCGTGCAGCCCGGCGGCGCCCTGGACCTCGACAAGATCCGCGCGTACGCCCGGGCCTACCGCGCCGCCGCGGGCGTGCCCGGGGACGAACTGGCCGCGGCCGTGCACCGGGTGTGGTGGGAACGGCTCAACGACTTCTGGATGCTGCGCTGGCGCTACGTCCTCGACGACCGCAGGACCGACCCCCTCTTCCCGGCCTCGTCCGCCCTGGTCGTCTGGTGGACCGCGGCGTACGAGGCCGTGCTGGAGGCCTTCACGGGCTGACCCGGCGGCCGGCGGCCGGTCAGCCGCCCGTGACGCCGCCGTCCGCGGCGCCCTCGGTGCCGGCCGTGCCGCCGGACACGTCCCCCGAGGTCCCCTCGGTGCCGCCGGTCTCGGACGCGGTCGGCGTCGGCGTGGGCGGCGCGGAGGTGGCCGGGGTGCTCGGCTTCTGCGTCGGCGGCGGGGAGGTCGCGGGGGCCTGCGAGGTCGGCCGCGTGTAGGAGGGGCTCGGGGTGTACGAGGGCTGCTCCGAGACGCTGCCGCTGCTGTCCTGCGTACCGCCCGTCGAGTCGTCCTGGGTCGGCTGCGACGTCGGCTTCTCCGGCTGCGACCGAGTGGGCGTCACCTTCTGCGCCGGGGGCGTCTTGTCGCCGGTCTTGGAGACCGCGAAGTAGATGCCGAGCGCGACCGCGAGCACCGCGGCGATCACGAACAGCACGGGCTTCACCCACCGCCCGCCGCCGTGCGGGGGCCGTCCGTCGTCGTAGCCGTGGCCGTGGCCGCCGCCGTCACCACCGGGCGGGCCGAGCAGCAGGGGCGGCTGCAACTCCGCGGTGGTGTGCGGGTGCTGCTGCCCGTACTGCGGGGGGACGCCCATCGGCGCGGTCGGGGCGGCGTTCGCCACGGGCACGTAACCGGTGTTCCAGGTACCGGTGTGACCGCCGCGCTCGCTCAGCATGGCCAGCGCGTACTGGACAACGCCGCGCATCTCCTCGGCGGTCTGGAAGCGGTCGTCCGGTTGCTTGGCCAGCGCGTGCAGCACCAGCCCGTCCAGCTCCGGCGGCACCCGGTCGCTGAGCTCGGAGGGCGGGCGCGGCTCGTCCTGGACGTGCTGGTAGACCACCGACAGCGGGGTCTCACCGGTGAACGGCGGCCTCAGCGCGAGGAGTTCGTAGAGCAGGCAGCCCGTCGCGTACAGGTCGGAGCGGGTGTCGACCGTCTTGCCGAGGGCCTGTTCCGGCGACAGGTACTGCGGGGTGCCCATGACCATGCCGGTCTGCGTCATCGTGGTCGAGGCGCCGTGCAGCGCCCGCGCGATGCCGAAGTCCATCACCTTCACCGCGCCGGTGTTGGTGATGATCACGTTCGCCGGCTTGATGTCCCGGTGGACGATGCCGTGCGCGTGGCTGTAGGCCAGCGCCTCCAGCACGCCCGAGACGATGATGAGCGCCTGGTCGACCGGCGGCGGCTCGTCAGACCCCACCAGCAGGTCACGGATCGTGCGGCCCTCCACGAGTTCCATCACGATGTAGGGCACGGTGCCGCCCGGCGTGACGTCCTCGCCCGAGTCGTACACCGCCACCACCGCATGGTGGTTGAGCCCGGCGACCGACTGCGCCTCGCGCGTGAATCGGGCCTTGGACACCGGGTCCTCGGCGAGGTCGGAGCGGAGCAGCTTCACGGCCACCGTCCGCCCCAGGCGCACGTCCTCCGCCGCGAAGACCTCGGCCATGCCGCCGCGTCCGAGGCGCCGGGTCAGCCGGTAGCGGCCGTCGCCCACCAGGCCTGCGGCACCCCACAGCTCGGGCGAGTCAGGCACTCCCCGGCCGTCGGCAGAGGGCTCGTCAGGGCCCCCGGCGGCTGTCGTCTGTGCCATCAGTCCTCGCCGTCGATCGTCGCCGTACAGGGTCCTCCAGCGCACCACGCTACCGCGTTCCAGGACGGACGCGCTCCCGTGGCACCCGTGCCCCCGATGAAGGGATTCATACGCATCCGGTGACGAACAGGTCAACGAACTTGACCTGTCCAGGCCGTCCGGCAGACTGGGCGGTCAGGATCGGGGCAACTGTCTTGTGCGTACACGCGGTGCGCCCAGGGGGATCGTCAAGGGGACGGGTACGGATGAGCGGGGACGGCACGCGGGGCACTCATTCGGGGCGTTCGGTCGGTAACGGTCGCTACGTCCTCCGCGACCTGCTGGGGCAGGGCGGCATGGCGGCCGTGCACCTGGCGCACGACACGGTGCTGGACCGGCCGGTGGCCGTCAAGACGCTCCACACCGACCTCGGCAGGGAACAGTCGTTCCGCGAGCGGTTCCGGCGCGAGGCGCAGGCCGTCGCCAAGCTCAACCACACCAACATCGTCTCGGTCTTCGACTCCGGCGAGGACACCGTCGACGGCGCGCTCGTGCCGTACATCGTCATGGAGTACGTCGAGGGCAAGCCGCTGCGCGACGTGCTCGACGAGGACATCGCGCAGTTCGGGGCCATGCCCACCGAGAAGGCCCTGAAGATCACCGCCGACGTGCTCGCGGCGCTCTCCGAGAGCCACAGCATGGGCCTGGTCCACCGCGACATCAAGCCGGGCAACGTGATGCTCACCAAGCGCGGCGTGGTGAAGGTGATGGACTTCGGCATCGCCCGCGCGATGCAGTCCGGCGTCTCGTCGATGACGCAGACCGGCATGGTGGTCGGCACCCCGCAGTACCTGTCGCCGGAACAGGCACTGGGACGCGGCGTGGACGAGCGCTCCGACCTGTACTCGGTGGGCTGTCTGCTCTTCGAGCTGCTCACCGGACGGCTGCCCTTCGACGGCGACTCCCCGCTGTCCATCGCCTACCAGCACGTCCAGGAGCTCCCGCCGGCCCCGTCGGCGCTCAACCGGGCGGTGCAGCCGGGCGTCGACGCGCTCGTCGCGCGGGCCCTGAAGAAGAACCCCGCCGAGCGCTTCCCCACCGCCGACACCATGCGCGACGAGGCGGAGCGGGTCGCCGCACCGGCGCGCGGCGCCGGCACCACACCGCTGATCATCGGCGGCGGACCGCGCCCGCGCGGCCGCGGCGAGGAGGTCTCCTCCGCGGTCTTCCCGCCGGTGCAGGGAGACCTGCGCACCCCGCCGCCGAACGTGCAGACCCCGTACCAGGCCCCGGCCCCGGCTCCTTATCCGCGGCCCCAGCCCCAGCCTCAGCCGCAGCCTCAGCAGCGGTGGGGCACCGCAGGTCAGGGCGGTCCCGCGCACACCCCGCCGCCCGGCCCGGGACCGTCATACGGCTACCCGCAGAACGCCCCGCACGCGCCCCACCAGCCCCACCCGCAGGCCGTGCAGCAGCACGCCACCCCGCCCTACACGATGCGCCCGGGCACCCCGGCGGGCGGCGGCCGCAGGGGCGGCGGCGCCTCGACGGCGGTCGTCGCCATCGGCGCCACGGTCGCCGTGATCGCGGTGGTCGTGGTCGTCATCATCGCGATGTCGATGGGCGGCAAGGACGACACCGGGGACACCGGCGGCACCCCCACCTACGACTCCCGGGGCAGCGCCTCCGCCACCGCCCGCGAGGAGACCCCCTCGCAGCCGGCGGGTGACGAACCCGCGCCGGGCGTCAGCCAGGCCGACCAGACCCGCACCATCGACGCCTCGCGCTGCACCGAGGCCACCAAGAGCTACCTGGGCGACGACCCGGACGCCGTGGTGATGCCGGACTTCTTCACCAAGTACGTCGACTCCGTCAAGTCCTGCATGGACGCGGCCGGTTGGAAGTACGAGGTCAAGTACCGCAACGAGCAGATCTACGGGAAGGGCGCGGTCGTCGACCAGAAGCCCAAGACCTACACGGCGTTCAAGCCGGAGACGGACAAGATCACCCTGTGGGTCTCCACCGGCCAGGGCGGCTGACCCGCCCCGGGCGTGCCCTTGCGGCGACGACGGACGGGCAACGACGGACGGCGGGTGACCCCACGGGTGCCCGCCGTCTGTACCTACGCGTACGTACCGTCCATGCCGACCGCTCACAGATAGGGGCCGGTGCGCGCCCCGCCCGGGGCGTGCCCCTCCTCGTCGCCCTCGTGGCCCACACCGGGCGGCAGCGCGCGGCGCATCTGCTCCAGCTGGGCGCGTGCGGCCATCTGCTGGGCGAACAGGGCGGTCTGGATGCCGTGGAAGAGGCCCTCCAGCCATCCCACCAGCTGCGCCTGGGCGATCCGCAGCTCGGCGTCGCTCGGCACGCCGTCCTCGGCGAAGGGCAGCGAGAGCCGCTCCAGCTCCTCGACGAGCTCGGGGGCGAGCCCCGCCTCCAGCTCCTTCACGGAGCTGTGGTGGATCTCCTTCAGGCGCGCCCGGCTCGCCTCGTCCAGCGGCGCCGCCTTGACCTCTTCCAGGAGCTGCTTGATCATGCTGCCGATCCGCATGACCTTCGCGGGCTGTTCGACCATCTCCGTCACGGGCACCTCGCGCTGCTCGTCGCCTTCTCCGGCGCGGTTGGCGTGTCCGCCGCCGCCGAGGGCCATCCCGTCCGGGCCGACGACCAGGACCTGCGGGCTCTCCTGCGACCGTTCGTTCATCGGCATCTCCATGCCGCCATTGTCGCGCACCGTCGCCCCTCCGGGATTTGTGCCCCCCGACGCCCCGCGCTACCCCTCCCGCGCGGCACTCGTCCGCCTCGGCCAGGCCGGCCCGGTGTGCGACCCGGACGCGGTGCGCGGCGGGTGGACGTGCCGGGGACCCGTGTACGGGGGCGGGGCGTCCGAGGTCAGCGGCCACGGCGCAGCCGCAGGCCGAGGAAGCCCAGACCCAGCCCGATCAGCACCAGCCCCGCGCCGAGCGGCAGCACCTCCAGCACCCGTCCCATGGGCGCCTGGACGGCGGCCGGGCCCTGGTCCTGCGGTTCCTCGACGTGGACGGGGAGCGGCGCGGAGGGCCGGCCGCCACCGTCGCCCGGGGTCGCGGGCGGCTCCACCCGACCCGGGTGCCTGCGCCCCTCGCCGGCCTCGCTGCCGGCCGGCCCGGAGGACGCCGCCGGATGGGGCGGGGGCGGCGCCGCCGCGCCGGTGACCAGGAGGGCGACCCCGGTCACCGTCGCCGCCACGACCACCTTCCGCAACTCCATGCTTTCAGCGTCACACGGAGCGTCATGGGCGGCCAGTCGTGCCCACCGGGCCCGTACCGGCCGTCCGGCGGCGGCTCAGACCGTGAGCAGCACCTTGCCGACGTGGGTGCTGGCCTCGACCAGCCGGTGCGCCTGTGCCGCCTCGCTCATCGGCAGGGCGCAGTCCACCACCGGGCGCACCACGCCGGACTCCAGCAGCGGCCAGACGTGCTCCCGCACCGCCGCCACGATGGCCGCCTTCTCCTCCAGCGGCCGTCCGCGCAGCGACGTCGCGGTGATCGCGGCCCGCTTGGCCAGCATCTTGCCGAGGTCGAGCTCTCCCTTGACGCCACCCTGGAGCCCGATGATTGCCAGCCTGCCGTTGACCGCGAGGGCGTCGACGTTCCGGCCCAGGTACTTCGCGCCCATGATGTCGAGGATGACGTCGGCGCCGCCGAACGCCTCCCGCACCTCGGCCGTGAAGTCCTGCTCGCGGTAGTTGATCCCGAGGTCCGCGCCCAGCTCGCGGCACTTCGCGAGCTTGTCCTCGCTGCCCGCGGTGACCGCGACCTTGGCGCCGACCGCCTTGGCCAGCTGGATCGCCATCGTGCCGATGCCGCTGGAACCGCCGTGGACCAGCAGCGTCTCGCCGGGGCGCAGGTGGGCGACCATGAAGACGTTGGACCAGACGGTGCAGACGACCTCGGGCAGGGCCGCGGCCTCCACGAGCCCCACGCCCTTGGGCACCGGCAGCAGCTGCCCGGCGGGGACCGCGACCTTCCCGGCGTACCCGCCGCCCGCGAGCAGCGCGCACACCTCCTCGCCCACGCTCCAGCCGCTCACCCCCGGGCCGAGGGCGGCGACGCGGCCCGAGCACTCCAGGCCCGGGTAGGGGGACGCGCCGGGTGGCGGGTCGTAGAAGCCCTGCCGCTGCAGCAGGTCGGCACGGTTGACGGCGGTCGCGGCGACCTCGACCAGCACCTCGCCCTCGGCGGGTACGGGATCGGGGACCTCGGCCCAGACGAGCGCGTCCGGGCCGCCGGGTTCGGGGATGGTGATCGCATGCATGGGGCCGACGCTACCCCTGCGGGACGTGCGACGGGTCGTCCTGACTCGTCCTGTGGATGACGATGAGCCGATCGGTCAACTGCAAGGGGCTCGCCTCTGGGTTGTCGTGGTCGAGCATCCGGTGGCCGCGCTTGACGACCACCACCAGGTCGGCGACCTCCCGCGGATCGAGCCCGGCCTCGGCCTTGGTGACGGGACGCTCGATCAGGTCCAGCCCGCTGCCGTAGGTGATCAGCTCCTCCATCACCTCGCCGGCGCTCGGGCTGAGCATCGACATCCCGAGCAGCCGGCCCGCCGCGCCCGAGCTGGTGACGACGGCGTTGGCGCCGGACTGGCGGAGCAGCGGGGCGTTCTCCTCCTCACGCACGGACGCGACGATGTTGATCCGCTTGCTCAACTGGCGGGCCGTGAGCGCCACCAGGACGGCGGTGTCGTCCCGTTGCGCGGCGATGATCAGCTCCTTGGCCCGCTGGATCTCCGCGCGCAGCAGGACGGCGTTGCGGGTCGCGTCCCCGGTGACGCCCGCGAACCCGGCGGCGACCGCGGACTCCACCGCCTTGGGGTCGGGGTCGACCACCACGATCTGCTGGGCGGGCACGCCGTGCCCGGTCAGCGTCCTGGCCGCGGAACGGCCCTTGGTGCCGTATCCGACGATGACGGTGTGGTCGCGCACGGTGGACCTCCAGCGCTGCTGCCGGTACTGCTCGCGGGTGCGCTCGGTGAGCACCTCCAGAGTGGTGCCGACGAGGATGATCAGGAAGAGCACGCGAAGCGGCGTCACCAGGAGCACATTGGTCAGCCGGGCGCTCGGGCTGTACGGGACGACGTCGCCGTAGCCGGTGGTGGAGAGGGTGACGGTGGCGTAGTAGACGCAGTCCAGCAGCGACATCGAACCGCCGGCGTTGTCGTGGTAGCCGCCCCGGTCCAGGTACACGATCAGCACGGTGAGCACCAGGACGAACAGCGCCATCAGCAACCGCCGGACGACCTGGTGCAGCGGGCCGAGGGGGCTCTTGCGGGGCAGGTGGACGACGTCGCCGTCCGCCCCCGAGGTGGCGCGTCCGCGGCCCGCCTCCCTCACAGCCGTCCCCAGCCCGTCTCCAGGACGGCCGTGCGGTCGCCCTTGACGGCTCCGCCGGGCGGGATGACGGCCATGCCGTCGGCCGTCGCGATGCCGCGGAGCATGGCAGGACCGCTGAAGTGCAGCGGGGCCGCCTGCGACTCCTCGTCGAGCACCACCGGCACCAGGCGGGTGTCGGTGGGGTGACCGTGCACGTCGCCGCCGAGCCGCGCCTCGTACGCCACCGGGGCCGGGCGGCCCGCGAGCGTGCGCAGCAGGGGGACGGCCAGGGTCAGCACCCCGGAGACCGCCGCGAGCGGGTTGCCCGGCAGGCCCACCAGGCGGCCGCCACCGGGCAGTTCGGCCAGCAGCATGGGGTGGCCGGGGCGGACCGCGACGCCGTCGACGAGCAACCGCGCGCCGATGCGCTCCAGCACGGGGTGGACGAAGTCCACCGGGCCGCCCGCCGTGCCACCGGTGGTGACGACGAGATCGGCGGTGGACGCGGTGACGGCGTCCTGCAGCAGGCCGGCGTCGTCCTTCAACCGCCGCGCACGGACCGTGCCGGCCCCGAGCGCGGTGAGCCATGCGGGCAGCAGCGGTCCGAGCGCGTCCCGCACCCGGCCGCCGCCGGGGGCTCCGGCGTCCAGCAACTCGTCGCCCAGGACGAGGACCTCCACCGAGGGCCGCGCGGTGACGGTCAGTTCGTCGTAGCCCGCCGCCGCGGCCAGGCCGAGCACCGCGGGCGTGACCAGCACGCCGGCCGTCAGCAACTCGTCGCCGCCACGGCACTCCTGGCCGCGGGGCCGCACGTCCTGCCCGGGCCCGGGGCCGCCCCGCGTGGCGTGCAGGTGCCCGTCGGCGGTGACGCGTCCGTGTTCCCGGCGCAGCACCGCCGTCGTGCCGGGGGGCAGTGCGGCCCCGGTGGCGATGACGGTCGCGTGGCCGTCGAGCAGCGGGGCCGCGGAACGCTGCCCGGCCAGGACGCTGCCTGCCGTGCGCCACGGGCCGGGGCCCGCGACGGCCCAGCCGTCCATCGCGGAGGTGTCGAAGGCGGGCAGGTCCGTGAGCGCGGTCAACGGCTCGGCCAGCGCGTGCCCCAGCGCGGCGCCGAGCGGCACGGACAGCCGTCCCAGCGGTCCCGCGGCGGAGCCTGCGATGTGCCGCGCCCGCGGCCACGCCAGGTCGTGGTGCCCGCCGTGGGCGCCGGCCCGGGTCCCGCCGTGGGTCCCGCCATGGGTCCCGTGGGGACGGGGGAGGGACGACCGGGAGCCGTCGGCGCCGGTGCCGCCGGAGGGTGGCTGCACGGGGTCGTGCCGGCCGGTGGCCCGCCCGTTGGCCAGGGCGAGCGCCGCGGCCAACTCGTCGTCGGCGGCGTCCCCGGCACCGGTGTCGCGGGCACCGCCCGCCGCACCCGGCAGGTTCATGCGCCCGGGTCCCCGCTCTCCGCTTCCTTCGCCCACCGCTCGGCCAGTGCGGCGGCGCGCCTGACGGCCTCCGCGACGGCCTGTTCGCCGCCGCCCGCCGTGGCTGCCGCGTAGCCCACCAGGAAGGTGGTCAGCGGCGCGGCAGGGCGGTCGACGCCGTGCGCGGCGTCCCGGGCGAGATCGAGGAGCATACGGATGTCGACGTCGAGGTCGATGCCGAGTTCGGCCTTGGCTGCGGTGATCCATTCATCCAACACGCCCCCATGCTCCCTGATGCGGGCCCGGGCTGTGGAGAGGTCGTCCCAGGTGTCGCAGTCGAAGGAGGCCTGCCCGGTGGGGTCGGGCAGCCTCCGCAGGGCCAGTTCACCGGTGAGCAGCCGCAACGGCAGCCCGGCGAGGGTCCCGTGCTCGGCGGCGATCAGCGCCAGGTGCTGGCGCAACGCCTCCGTGCGGTAGGCGGCCGCCAGCGTCTGGTCACGCCCGTCGGGGTCGGTGAGCACGACCCCGTCCTCGCCCTGCCCGCCGCGCAGCGAGGCGAGCAGCGCGCCCACCGTCGTGCGGGAGAGGAACGGCAGGTCGGCGGCGAGCACCAGCACGACGTCCGCGGTGACCTCGCGCAGCCCGGCGGAGAGCGCGGGCAGCGGGCCCCCGCCCGGTGGTTCCTCGCGGACCCAGGCCACCGGGCGGACGGTGGGGCGGCGCGGGCCGACGACCACCGTGGTGGCCGCGCCCGCGCACGCGTCCAGGACACGGTCGATCAGCGCGCGTCCGGCGACCGGCAGTCCCGGCTTGTCGGCCCCGCCGAGGCGCCTGGCGGCGCCGCCGGCGAGGACGACCGCGTCGTAGGGCTGCTCGTGCGGCGAACGCGGCGAGGAGTGGTCACGCGGCTCACCTGGCTCCGGAGTCATGCCCGGAGTATCGCCCACCGTGACGCGTTCACACCGCCCGGAGCAGCACCGCCGGTTGTTCCACGCAGTCCGCGACGAAGCGGAGGAAGCCGCCCGCCGTGCCGCCGTCGCACACCCGGTGGTCGAAGGTGAACGACAGCTGGACCACCTGACGCACCGCCAGCTCGCCCTGGTGCACCCACGGCTTGGGGGTGATCCGGCCGACGCCGAGCATCGCGGCCTCGGGGTGGTTGATGATCGGCGTGGATCCGTCGACACCGAACACGCCGTAGTTGTTGAGCGTGAAGGTGCCACCGGTCAGCTGGGCCGGGGTCAGGCCGCCGGAGCGGGCCGCCTCGGTGAGCCGGCCGATCTCCGCCGACAGCTCCTCGGTGCTGCGCCGGTGGGAGTCCCGGACGACCGGCACGACCAGACCGCGATCGGTCTGCGCCGCGAAGCCGATGTGCACCTCCGGCAGCACGACGATCTCGCCGCGCTCGGTGTCCACCGTGGAGTTGAGCTCCGGGTAGCGGGCCAGGGCCGCCGCGCAGATCCGCGCGAACAGCGCGAGCACCGAGACCTTGGGACCTCCGGCGGCGTTCATCGCCGCCCGTGCCGCGAGCAGCTCCGTCGCGTCGGCGTCCACCCAGCAGGTGGCGTCGGGGATCTCCCGCCTGCTGCGGCCGAGCTTCTCGGCCACGGCGCCGCGGATGCCGCGCAGCGGGATGCGGGTGCCCTCGGCGGCGGGGGCCGCGGGCGCCGCGGGGGCGGCCACGGTGACCGGCGCCGCGGACCCGGTCGTGATGGCCCGTTCCACGTCCGAGCGCAGGATGAGCCCGTCGGGACCGGAGCCCGTCAGCGCGCGCAGATCGAGGCCGTGCTCACGGGCCCTGCGCCGCACCAGGGGGGAGATGACGGCGACGGGACCCTCGTGCCGGACCGGCGCGGCGACCGCGGCCACCGGGACCGGGACGGGCACCGGGACCGGGGCGGCGGCCGGCGCGGGGCGCACCCGGCGGCGCCGGGCCGCGGGGCCGCTGGTGCCGTAGCCGACCAGCACGTTGCCGGATCCGGAGTCGCCGTCGGCCGAGGCGGCCGGGGCGGCGGGTGCGGGCGCGGGTGCGCCGGCGGCGTGCCGGTCGGGGGAGCCGACCGCGACCGTCAGCAGCGGCCGTCCGACGTCGAGGGTCTGGCCCTCCTCGCCGAAGCGCGCGGTGACCACGCCGCCGTAGGGGCAGGGCACCTCGACCACGGCCTTGGCCGTCTCGACCTCGACGACCGGCTGGTCGATGGCGACGACGTCGCCGACCTGCACCAGCCAGCGCACGATCTCGGCCTCGGTCAGCCCCTCACCCAGGTCGGGGAGGGCGAACTCGCGGACGACGGCCATCACACCTCCTCCCACTGCAGGCGCCCCACCGCGTCGAGGACGCGGTCGACGCCGGGCAGGTGGTGCCGCTCCAGCATCGGCGGCGGGTAGGGGATGTCGAAGCCGGCGACCCGCAGGACCGGGGCCTCCAGGTGGTGGAAGCAGCGCTCGCTCACCCGGGCCGCGATCTCGGCGCCCACACCGCCGAAGCCCGAGGACTCGTGGACGACGACCGCGCGGCCGGTACGGCGCACCGACGCGGTGACCGTCTCGTCGTCGAAGGGCACCAGGCTGCGCAGGTCGACGACCTCCAGGTCCCAGCCTTCCTGCACCGCGGCCTCGGCCGCCTCCAGGCAGACCGTGAGCGACGGGCCGTAGGTGATGAGCGTCGCGGAGCGGCCGCTGCGCCGGACGACGGCACGTCCGATGGGGGCCACCTCCTCCGGCGCGTCCGCCGACCAGTCGGCCTTGGACCAGTACAGCCGCTTCGGCTCGAGGAAGATCACCGGGTCGTCGGAGGCGATCGAGGCCCTCAGCAGCCCGTAGGCGTCCGCCACCGTGGCGGGGGTGACGACGTGCAGACCGGGGGTGTGCGCGTAGTACGCCTCGGAGGCGTCGCTGTGGTGCTCCACGCCGCCGATGCCGCCGCCGTACGGCACCCGGATGGTCAGGGGCAGCGGCATGGTGCCGCGCGTACGGTTGCGCATCTTGGCGACGTGGCTGACGAGCTGCTCGAACGCCGGGTACGCGAATGCGTCGAACTGCATCTCGACCACGGGGCGCATGCCGTACATCGCCATGCCCACGGCCGTACCGAGGATGCCGGCCTCGGCGAGCGGGGTGTCGGTGCAGCGGCTGTCGCCGAACTCCTTGGCGAGGCCGTCGGTGATCCGGAAGACGCCGCCGAGGGTGCCGATGTCCTCGCCGAAGAGGTGGACCGACGGGTCCTCGGCGAGGGAGTCGCGCAGCGCGCGGTTGAGCGCCTGGGCCATGGTGGCCGGCTTGCGTCCGGTGGCCACGGGGGTCGCGGTGGTGGCGGTGCTCATGACTGTGCCTCGGCCTCCAGCTCGGCCCTCAGCATCGCGGCCTGCTCGCGCAGCTGCGGGGTGGGCTCGGCGTAGACGTGTGCGAACAGGTCCATCGGGTCGAGGACCGGATCCTCGTTCATCCGTTCGCGCAGCGCGGCGGCCATCCGCTCCGCGTCCTCCTCGGCGGCGCGGACCATCGCCTCGTCGAGCAGGTCGCGCTCGCGCAGGGCGCGCTCGAGCACGGCGATCGGGTCGTGCTCGCGCCAGGCCTCGACCTCGGCGTCCTCCCGGTAGCGGGTGGCGTCGTCGGCGTTGGTGTGGGCGTCCATGCGGTAGGTGATCGCCTCCACCAAGGTCGGGCCGCCGCCCTCGCGGGCGCGGGCCACGGCCTCGGTGAGCACGGCGTGGACGGCCGCGACGTCGTTGCCGTCGACGAGCCGCCCGGGCATCCCGTAGCCGACGGCCTTGTGGGCCAGCGACGGGGCGGCGGTCTGCTTGGCGAGCGGCACCGAGATGGCGAAGCCGTTGTTCTGCACGAGGAAGACGACGGGGGAGTGCCACACGGCGGCGAAGTTCAGCGCCTCGTGGAAGTCTCCCTCGCTGGTGCCTCCGTCGCCGACCATGGCCAGGGCGACGACGTCATCGCCCTTGAGCCGGGCCGCGTGCGCGAGGCCCACGGCATGCGGCAGCTGGGTGGCCAGCGGCGTGCTGAGCGGGGCGACCCGGTGCTCGCGCGGGTCGTAGCCGGTGTGCCAGTCACCGCGCAGCAGCGTCAGCGCCTCGACGGGGTCGACGCCGCGGGCGACGGCGGCCAGGGTGTCGCGATAGCTCGGGAACAGCCAGTCCTGGGGCTCCAGGGCGAGTGCCGCGGCGACCTCGCACGCCTCCTGACCGGTGCTGGAGGGGTAGACGGCCAGCCTGCCCTGCTTGGTGAGCGCGGTGGCCTGCCGGTTGTAACGGCGGCCCCGCACCAGCTGTCCGTACATCGTGGTCAGCACTCCGGCGTCGAGCGCGCCTGCCTCGGGGGTGCCGAGCAGTCGGTACGGCTCAGGGTCGGGCAGCAGCGGCGCCGGGTCGGTGCGGGGTTGCCAGACGTGCTGGTCCAGGACGGTCATCGCGAGCACCTCCTCGTGGGCGTGTTCAGTGGGGGGAGCGGGTATCGCTCCCCTACCGATTGTTCGGTCGCCGGAGGCATTTTGGCTACAGGTGTGTCCCGCCTGTGGACAAACGGTTCTCCACACCCTGAGATGGAGCCAGTACGTCCATGCTAGGGAGGCTCGGGGGCGTGACGGATTCCCAAATTTCTCGGGGCGGCGCCCCGGGACCGCAGGCAGCGGCGCCGGACACCGGTCCGGCGGCGGTGCGTCCGCTGGACGCGATCGACCGCGCGATCCTGCGCTACCTGCAGGAGGACGGGCGGGCGTCCATACGATCGGTGGCCGAGCACGTCCACGTGTCCCGCGCCAACGCCTACGCCCGGATCAACCGCCTCATCGAGGACGGGGTCATCCGCGGCTTCACGGCCCGGGTCGACCACGAACGCGCAGGTCACGGCGCGTCCGCCTACATCACCTTGAAGATCGTGCAGAACTCCTGGCGCACCGTGCGGGAAAAGCTGCTGGAACTGCCGGGGGTGGCCCACATCGCCCTGGTGAGCGGGGACTTCGACGTGCTGCTGCTCGTCCACACCCCCGACAACCGCAGCCTGCGCGAACTGGTGCTCACCCGCATCCAGGCGGTGCCCGAGGTGCTCAGCAGCCGCACGCTGCTGGTCTTCGAGGAGACCGACCGGGTGCTGACCGACTGACCCCACCGGCACCGCCCGCGGGCTCCCCGGCGCGGCTATCCGGCGTACTTCTGCAGGAAGGCCGTCACGGTGGCCCAGTTGGGGTCGTAGGTGAGCATGCCCACGCCGTGCTGGGGTCCGCTGACGATGTCGAGCCGGTTCTCGGCCGCCTTCTTCGTGGCCTTGCTCAGCGCCTCGGTCGACTCCGCGAACGCGGTGTCGCCCGCCGCCGCCATGTAGAGCACGGGCGCGGTCAGCCGCGGCACCGCGGAGCTCGCGTCCATGGTCCCGTAGGTCTCGGGCGCGGAGAGCGAGACCACGGCGTCGACCGGCGGATCCACCGACGCGGCGCCCTCCAGGACCGCCGTGCCGCCCTTGGACGCGCCCATGAGCAGGACGTGCCGCGCGCCCTTGGCGCGCAGGAACGCCACCCCGCCCACGACCTCGGGCACCTCGCTGCCGTTGGAGTCGACGACCAGGACGCGGTAGCCGTCCTTCAGCAGGAGGTCGGCCTGCGGCATCCACTGGCACATGTCGCCGTCCGCCTGGTGCATCAGCAGAACGGAGGTGTCGCCCTTGCCGGCGAGCCAGGCGTCCACGGGGTTGTCGTCGGTGTCGTCGTAACTGACGGACCCGGACTTCGCCTGCGCGGCCGTCAGGCAGCCGAAGTCCTCCGGCGGTGTGGCGTCGGCGGCCTGACCGCCGTCGTCACCCCCTCCGCACCCGGCGAGCAGCAGGACGGCGGCTGAGGCGGCGCACAGGCGGGCACGGAGGGTGAAGGACATGGCCCCGATCGTGAGGGTTGGTCTGGACCAGCGTCAAGAGACGCGCAAGCCGTCGAAGGCCAGCCGCACGACGGCGTCCACGACCGCGGCGTCGTCGTGCTCCCGGGTACCGGCCGTGTGCGGCTGGTACCACTCGACTATGGAGTTGATCATTCCGAAGAGCAGCCTGGTCGCGAGCCTGGGCTCCACGTCACCGCGCAGGTCCCCCTCCGCGACGGCCGACTTCAGCAGGTCGGCGACCCGGTGGTCGAACTCCCTGCGGCGCTCCAGGGCGGCGCGCTCGGTCCTGGTGTTCCCGCGCACCCGCAGCAGCAGCGTGACGTAGGGAAGCTCCGCCATCAGCACCTCGGTGGTGCGGCGCGTGACGTACTCCAGCCGCTCCACGGCGCGCCCGCCGCGCGCTCCGGGCTCCTCCAGGATGCCGAAGAGACCGTCCAGGGCACGGCCGACGGCGCGCTCCAGGAGCTCCTCCTTGCCCCGCACATGGTGGTAGATCGAGGACTTGGAGATGCCGGCGGCCCGCGACAGGTGCTCCATGGACGTGCCGTCGTAACCGCGCTCGATGAAGACCGTCACGGCCACGGCCAGCAGCGAGTCAGGCGTGTAGGTGTCCCTCTTGGGGGCGGGGTTGTCGCGCTGTGCCATGGTCATGATGAGAGTAGTCTCCCCTCGGCCGCCGCGCGGCGGTTCAGCGGACGGGACGGCGCGTAGCGCCCGCCGGGGTACGCCTGGTGCAGGTTGCGCAGCACCTCGCGGACCCACTCCGGGCCGAGTTCGGCACCCCAGGCGAGCGGACCGCGCGGGTAGTTCACGCCGAGCCGCATCGCGGCGTCGACGTCCTCCGGTGAGGCCACCCCCCGGGCGACGGCGTCGGTGGCGAAGTCCACCAGCATCGCCACGGTACGGGCGACGATCATGCCCGGTACGTCCTCGATGACGCTGACCTTCTTGCCCAGCGCCTGGAACAGCCCGATCGCCGCCTGCACGGTCTCCGGGCGTGCCGAGTCGGACGGCGCGATCGCGACCCGGGTGGCCACCCGGTAGTCCAGCGCGAGGTCGAACTGCACGTAGTCGACGGCCGGGCCCGTGGTGGCCGGGCCCCCGTCCGCCAGGTAGAGCCGGCCGCCGCCGGGCAGCTCGAGGTACCCGTCGTCCGGGTCGGCGACCTCGCCGTCCAGCACCTCTATGCCCGCCTCGGCGATCAGCCGGGGCAGCACCGCGGCCGGGCCGCGGCCGCCCATGCACACGGTGACTTCGGCGGGCGGCTTCTCCGGCCCCGCGGTGTGGGGGGCCGGGGCGGCGGCGCCCTCGGCGTGGTCGTACCAGCCGTGCCCGCTCTTGCGGCCGAGCCGCCCGGACTCCACCAGCCGCCGCTGGGCGAGGGAGGGGGTGAACTTGGGGTCCTGGAAGAACGAGTCCCACACCGAGCGCGTGACGGCCTCGTTGACGTCCTGGCCGATCAGGTCGGTGAGCTCGAACGGGCCCATCCGGAAGCCGCCGCTCTCCCGCAGCACCGCGTCGATGGTGGCGGGGTCGGCCACGCGCTCCTCGTGGAGCCGGAAGGCCTCGGCGTAGAAGGGGCGCGCGACCCGGTTGACGATGAAGCCGGGGGTGTCGGTGCAGCGCACCGGTGTCTTTCCCCAGGCGGCGGCGGTGTCGTACACGGCCTGGGCGGCGGCCTCGTCGGTGGCGGCGCCGGAGACCACCTCGACCAGCGGCAGCAGCGGCGCGGGGTTGAAGAAGTGGAGGCCGACGAAGCGGCCCGGGCGCCGCAGCGCGCCGCCCACGGCGGTGACCGACAGGGAGGAGGTGTTGGTGGCCAGCAGGCAGTCCTCGGCGACCACCGACTCCAGGGCCGTGAAGAGCTGCTGCTTGGCGCCCAGGTCCTCCAGGATCGCCTCGACGACGAGCGACACGCCCGCCAGTTCCTCGATCTCCCGGACGGCCGAGAGCCGGCCGCGGGCCGCGTCACGCTCGGCGGCGGGCAGCCGGCCCCTCTCCACCAGGCGGTCCAGCCGTTCCGCCAGGGCCCGCTCGGCCTGCTCGGCCCGGCCGGGGCCCGCGTCGTAGAGCCGTACGGAATGGCCCGCCACCAGCGCGACCTGGGCGATCCCCTGGCCCATCGTCCCCGTGCCCACCACCGCGACCGTGCTGGATCGGTCAAGAGCGCTCATCGCCGCCACTGCTCCTCGCCAGTTGTCCACAGCTTCGGTCGGCCCCCTTGTCCCGACCGAACATTCGGTTAATCTAGCGGGGAAGCCAGCACCCTGCCCACCCCAATCCAGCTCGACGAGGAGTTGGCCCCATGGCTGCCGATCTCACCGCTGTCCCGTCGGTCGCACGGCACCGCGAGACGCTCGACAAGGCGCTCGAGGCGATCCGTACCCGCGAGTACTGGTCTCCGTACCCCGAGCACCCGAAGGCATACGCGGACGGCGAGACCGCCCAGGCCGCGTTCGACGCCCTGCGCGGCACCCGCTTCGACCTGGACCAGCCCGGCACCGACGGCTGGACCGGCGGCGAGGTGTCCCCGTACGGCATCGAGCTGGGTGTGGAGTACCCGCACCCGGACGTCGACGTGCTCCTCCCCGCGATGAAGGCCGCGATGCCCGCCTGGCGCGAGGCCGGCCCGGAGAACCGGGCCCTGGTCTGCCTGGAGATCCTGGCCCGGATCAACGCGCGCACCACGGAGATGGCCCACACGGTCATGCACACCTCCGGTCAGGCCTTCATGATGGCCTTCCAGGCCGGCGGCCCGCACGCGCAGGACCGCGGCCTCGAAGCGGTCGCGTACGCCTACGTGGAGCAGGTGCGCACCCCCGGCACGGCCGAGTGGGTCAAGCCGCAGGGCAAGCGCGACCCGCTGACCCTGCGCAAGGACTTCACGACGGTGCCGCGCGGCATCGCGCTCGTGATCGGCTGCAACACCTTCCCCACCTGGAACGGGTACCCGGGCCTCTTCGCCTCCCTGGCCACCGGCAACGCGGTCGTGGTCAAGCCGCACCCGCGCGCCGTGCTCCCGCTGGCGCTGACGGTCGGGATCGCCCGCGAGGTGCTCGCCGAGAACGGCTTCGACCCGAACCTGGTCTGCCTGGCCGCCGAGCGCCCCGGCGAGGGCCTGGCCAAGACGCTGGCGCTGCGCCCCGAGGTCCGCGTCATCGACTACACGGGCTCCACCGCCTTCGGCGACTGGCTGGAGGAGAACGCCCGCCAGGCCCAGGTCTTCACCGAGAAGGCCGGCGTCAACACCGTCGTCGTCGACTCCACGGACGACTACAAGGGCATGCTGTCCAACCTGGCCTTCTCCCTGTCCCTGTACAGCGGACAGATGTGCACCACCCCGCAGAACCTGCTGATCCCGCGTGACGGCATCGCCACCGACGACGGCCACAAGGGCTTCGACGAGGTGGTGGGCGATCTGTCGGCCGCCGTGGGCGGGCTGCTCGGCGACGACGCCCGGGCCAACGCCCTGCTGGGCGCCCTGGTCAATCCCGATGTGAAGGCACGCCTGGAGGCCGCCGCCTCCCTCGGCGAGGTCGCGCTCGCCTCCCGCGAGGTCGCGCACCCCGACTTCCCGGACGCCGTGGTCCGCACCCCGGTGATCGTGAAGCTGGACGGCGCGAAGCCGGACGACGAGGCCGCCTACATGTCGGAGTGCTTCGGCCCGGTCGCCTTCGCGGTCGCCATGGACTCCACCAAGGACTCGGTCGACCTGCTGCGCCGCACCGTGCGGGAGAAGGGCGCCATGACGGTCGGCGCCTACACCACCTCCGGCGAGGTGGAGCGGCAGATCGAGGAGGTCTGCCTGGAGGAGGCCGCCCAGCTCTCCCTCAACCTGACCGGCGGGGTGTACGTCAACCAGACGGCCGCCTTCTCCGACTTCCACGGCTCCGGCGGCAACCCGGCCGCCAACGCGGCCCTGTGCGACGGCGCCTTCGTCGCGAGCCGCTTCCGGGTCATCGAGGTCCGCCGCCAGGCCTGATCCGGCCCGCCCGCACCACCGACAGCCCCGTCCGGAGCAGCCCTGTCACTCCGGACGGGGCTGCTCCGTACCCACCCGCGCGTAGCGCTGGATCCAGGCGTGCATGGCGATGGCCGCCGCGGCCCCCGCGTTGATCGAGCGCGTGGAGCCGAACTGGGCGATCGAGCAGACCGCCGCCGCGTGCTTCCACGCCTCGTCGGTCAGCCCGGGCCCCTCCTGCCCGAAGAGCAGCACGCAGCGCCGTGGCAGTTCGGTGGTCTCCAGCGGCACGGCACCGGGGAGGTTGTCGATCCCGATGATCGGCAGGTCCTCCGCAGCCGCCCACGCGGCCAGCGCCGCGACGTCCAAGTGGTGGCGCACGTGCTGGTAGCGGTCGGTCACCATGGCGCCGCGCCGGTTCCAGCGGCGCCGCCCCACGATGTGCACCTCCTTCGCCAGGAAGGCGTTGGCGGTGCGCACCACGGACCCGATGTTGAAGTCGTGCTGCCAGTTCTCGACGGCGACGTGGAAGTCGTGGCGCCGGGTGTCGAGGTCGGCGACGATCGCCTCCCGCGTCCAGTAGCGGTACTCGTCCACCACGTTGCGGCGGTCGCCCTGCGCGAGCAGCTCGGCGTCGTAGCGCGGGTCCTCGGGCCAGGGCCGCGGGTGCGGCCCGACCCCGACCTCGGGGCCGAAGCCGTCGTCGTACTGCAGCGGCTCGGCCGCGTCGTCCTGGCTGGTGCTCACACCACGAGATTAGAGGGGGCGGGCTCGCCGGCCGGTCCCGGCCCTCGCTGCCCCGCGACCGCCCGCGCCTGCGCGTCCTCCGCGCCTTCCCCGCCTTCACCGCCTTCACCGCCTTCACCGTCTTCACCGCCTCCCGCGCCCTGCGGCCGGCCGTCCTCGGACTCCCCGGCCGCGCCGCGCCGCAACGGACGCACCACCCGGTCGCCCGCCCAGCGCAGGAAGCCGGTGGGCAGGAAGACCGCGTCGGCGGCGATCATCGCCAGCGAGAAGAACGGCAGTCCGAGGACGATCGCGATCGAGGCGTGCTCCAGCATCATCAACGCGAGGAGCACGTTCTTCACCCGGCGGTTGAAGAGGGTGAAGGGGAAGGCGACCTGGACGATCACCGTGCCGTAGGTGATCACCATGACCATCAGTCCGCTGGCGGCCATCGCATGGGACAGCCCCGGCCAGGGGCTGAAGTCGTCCAGGTGCAGCGGGTAGTACACCGCGGTGCCGTCCTGCCAGCGCGAGCCCTGGACCTTGTACCAACCCGCCGTGGCGTAGATCAGGCACACCTCGACGACGATCACCAGCAGACCGGCGGCGTGCAGGATGTTCGCGAGGATCCGAAGGACCGTGCGCGGCTCGCCCGGCGCGTACCGCCGCACCGCCCACCACACGGCCTGCAGCAGCAGGAAGCCCCACAGGAACGGCGTCCAGCCGAGCCAGGGCAGCAGGCCGTCGGTCCAGTTCAGGCCGGTACGGCCGAGCAGCTGCGCCACGGTGAGCACGAGTCCGAGGACGATCCACAGCGCGATCCCCGCGCCGTCGCCGTCCCGCCCCTTGGCGCGGCGGCGGGCGTCGAGCGACCAGACCCGCCCGCACCGGGTGAAGACGAGGTAGATCGCCATCAGGTGGATCACGTTGTCACCGCCGTCGCCGACGAACACGCTCCGGTTCTGCAGGGAGAGCACGCCGATCATGAACAGCAGCGAGGCCGTGCGGGTCCGCCAGCCGAGCAGCAGCATCGCGCTCGCCACGATCGCACCCGCGTACACGACCTCGAACCACGCGTCGGCCCTGCCCCACAGCAGCAGGGTGAAGGCGTGGTTGTCGGCGACGAGCCGGTTCGCCAGGTCCCAGCTCCACGCCCCGTCCGGCCCGTAGAGCTCGTGGCGGTGCGGCCACTCGCGCAGCAGGAACAGCAGCCAGGCCAGTGAGATGCCGATCCGCACCACGGCGGTCTGGTACGGGCCGACGGTGGTGCCGGTGATCCGGGCCAGGCCACGCGACAGCCCGCCCGCGGCGGAGTCGAGCAGTCCGGCGAAGGGGGACGGGACGGGGGCCGGGCGGGCGGCGGGGGCCGGGCGGCCGCGGGCCGCCGCCGGCTCGGGTACGGGGCGGCCCACGGGCTCCGCGGCCGCCCCGTGCGCGGACTCGTTCACGGCTTCGCTCACGACGCCTCCTCCCCGCTCTCGTCTCCCTCGTCCTCGTCCGCCGCGTGCGCGTTCCACCAGGGCAGCACCTGGAAGGTGGTGCGCGTGTCGATCTCCTCGGGGCTCCAGGTGGGGGCCGCGACCGGCGTGGTGCCGGTGCGCACCTGGAGGCGGACGACGTCGCCACCGTCGAGCCGGGGCCCGATGCGGTCCTCCACGATGCGTTCCAGGTACCGCCTGCTCAGCTCGCCGCGCACGCCGATCGGCTTGTCCTTCTCACCGTGGGAGGCGGCGTAGAAGCTCCACGCCCGGCGCAGCTCGTTCTGCTGGGTGTGGCTGGGCAGGACGTTGTGCCTGATGGCGGCGATGTCCATGGCCGTGAGGTCGATCCAGCCGGTCACCTGGTCGGTGCCGTCGTCCTTGTGGACATCGGCGCGCGCCCAGACGTGGATGTTCTGCTGGAGCGGATTGGGTGCGAAGAGCTTCCAGTTTTGCTCGAACTCGGGGTAGACGTAGCTGCCGACCAGGTCGCCGTGCTTCTTGGTGGCGGTGTTCGTGGGCGCGACGTGCAGGAAGACCATGAGCAGGTGCACCGCGACGCCGACCACGGCCGCGGCCAGCGCCAGCGCGACCACGGCCCGGGCGGGTGGCGACAGCGCGGCTATCCCGGCCGGTCCCCCGGATTCCTCGGGTGGCTCCATCGTGGTTCTCCGCTCGTGTTCCCCGTGTTCCGCTCAGCACGGAACGGTACTCATGCCGCACACGTGCGGTACAGCCGTCCCGGTCAGCACGGGCCGCGGGCGCCACGGGCAGGGTCAGGGAGGAGGCTACGGGGATGTGGACTTCCCCGCCCGGTCCGCCTAATCTGACACACCGTCAGAATGGACGCGTCCGGGAGGTCGGGCCATGGACTTCAGCTTCAGCGAGGAGCAGCTGGCGGCCGTCGAGGCGGCACGGGCGGTGTTCTCCGGCGTGGCCCCCGACGCCGTTCCGAGCCCCGCGCTCACCGCCGGTGCGGTGGCGGAGGACTTCGACCGCCCGCTGTGGCGCCGGCTGGCCGCCGCCGACCTCCTCGGGCTGGTGCTCGGCGAGGCGTACGGCGGGGCCGGCCTCGACCCGGTCGCACTGTGCCTGGTGCTGCGCGAGGCCGGGGCCGTGCTCGCCCGGGTGCCGCTGCTGGAGACCTGTGCCGCCGCGCTCGCCGTGCAGGGCGACGGCCCCGAGGAGCTGCGCGCCCGGCTGCTGCCCGCGGTCGGCCGCGGCGACCTCGTCCTGACCGTCGCCTCCGCGGGCCGCACCGGCCACGACGGCGCGGAACTCGCCGTCACCGCGCGGCCCGTGGACGCGGACGCGAACAGCCACGGGCACGGCGCCGCCCGCGACTGGCTGCTCGACGGCGTCCAGACCGCCGTCCCCTGGGCCCCGCAGGCCGACCTCGTCCTGGTCCCGGCCTCCGCCGCCGGAGGCCGCACGGTCATCGCCCTCGTCCCGCGCGAGGCGGTCACCGCGGCCGAGCAGATCTCGACCAGCGGGGAGCGCCACGCCGAGCTCCGGCTGGACGCCGTCCGCGTCCCCGCGGGCGACGTGATCACCGCCGAGGGCGCCTGGGACCGGCTGCGCCGGCTGCTGACCACCGGCACCTGCGCCCTGGCGCTGGGGCTGGGCACCACCGTCCTGCGCATGACCGGCGCCTACACCGCCAAGCGCGAGCAGTTCGGGCACCCGCTGGCCACCTTCCAGGCGGTGGCCGTGCAGTCCGCCGACCGCTACATCGACCTGCGGGCGATGGAGGTCACCTGCTGGCAGGCCGCCTGGCGGCTGGACCCCGCCGACGTCGCGGTCGCCAAGATCTGGGCCTCGGAGGGCGTACGACGGGTGGTGCAGACCGCGCAGCACCTGCACGGCGGCTTCGGCGCCGACACCGACTACCCGCTGCACCGCTACCACGCCTGGGCCAAACAGCTGGAGCTCTCCCTCGGCCCCGCCGCCGCCCACGAGGAGGAGCTGGGCGACCTGCTGGCGGCCGAGGCCTGACGGCCCCGGGGCCGCCCCGCGGGCCTCAGAGCACGTGCGCCGGGCCCGCGCCGTCCGTCACCAGCGGGCGGCCCGCGGCCTCCCAGCCGAGCATGCCGCCGTCGACGTTCACCACGTCGAGGCCCTGCGCGATCAGGTACTGGGCGACCTGCGCCGAGCGACCGCCGACCCGGCACACGACGTGCACCCGGCGGTCCGCCGGGACCTCCTCGATGCGGGCCACGACCTCGCCCATCGGGATGTGCACCGCGCCCTCGGCGTGCCCGGCGTCCCACTCGTCGTGCTCCCGGACGTCGAGCAGGTAGCCGTCGGCGGGGACCTGCGCCGCGTCCACCGCGGGCAGCTGGGCGTAAAACATGGAACGGACTCCTTCGGTCGGGGCGTGCACGTCGAACGTACCCGACCCGCTAATCGGACCCCTTCGAGGAGCGCACCAGCTCCGCCAGCCGGGCCTCCCGGTTGGCCACCTGGTTGAGGAGGTTCTCCGCGATCTCGTTGAGCAGCCCGTCCGGGTCCTCCGGGGCGAGCTTCATCATCTGCGCGATCGCGCTGTTCTCCAGGTCGGCGGCGAGCGCGGCCAGCCGCTCCTTGCGCTGCGCGAGCCACTCCAGCCGCGCGTACAGCACCTCGGCCTCGCTCGGCTGCTCCTCCTCCGGGACCGGCCCGGCCTCCCACTCCTCCGCGAGCTCCCGCAGCCGCTGCTCGTCGGCGTAGGTGTACGCCTCGTTGACCCGGGCGATGAACTCGCTGCGGCGCTCGACCTCGGCCTCGTCCTGCGCCAGGTCCGGGTGGGCCTTGCGGACCAGCTCGCGGTAGAGCCGCTGCGCCTCCTTGCCCGGCCGCACGCGGCGCGGCGGGTTCGAGTCCTCCTGGGGCCGGACCCCGTCCGAGCCGAGCAGGCCCTCGAAGAGCTCCTCCACCCCCGGCATCGGCATCACGAGGGCGCGCGCCTCCCAGGCGCGCTGGATGTCCTCGCGGGAGCCGCTCTTGGCCGCGACCGCCTCCGCGATCAGCGCGTCGAGCTCGTCGAGCCGGGCGTACATCGGGCCGAGCTTCTGGTGGTGCAGCCGGGAGAAGTTCTCGACCTCCACCCTGAAGGTCTCCACCGCGATCTCGAACTCGATCAGGGCCCGCTCGGCGGCACGCACCGCCTGGGCCAGCCGGTCCTGGGGTTCGGAGGATGCGGCGGCCGACTCGGTGCCGGGGGCCGACTCGGTGCCGGGGGAATTCGTCACCGGTCCAGCCTACGAGGAGTGGGGGGCGCCGGTCACAGGGTACGGCCTCGTACCTGCCCCGGCACACCGGCGCCCGGGCCCTCACACACCCTGTTCCGCGGCGATCCGCCCGGCCCGCACCTCCGCCACCAGCTCGGCGTGGTCCGCCTCGGTCCGGTCGGCGTACGCGACCGCGAAGGCCGCGACCGCCTCGTCGAGTTGCCCGCCCTTTCCGCAGTAGCCCGCGATCAGCCGGGGGTCCGCGGAGTGCGCGTGCGCCCGGGCCAGCAGCGCGCCCGTCATCCGCGCGTAGTCGTCTATCAGGCCGGCCTCCAGTGCCGCGGGGTCGACGCTGCCCTTGCGGTTGCGGAACTGCCGTACCTGGTGGGGACGGCCGTCCACGTCGGCCCAGCCCAGCAGGCTGTCGCTGACGACCTGCATGCGTTTTTGGCCCAGCACCACGCGCCGTCCCTCGTGCTCCACCGCGGGCGCGTCGAACCCGGCCTTCCCCAGGTACGGCAGCAGCGCGGAGGGCCGGGCCTCCTTCACCTGGAGCACCAGCGGCTGATCGAGGTGGTCCAGGAGCAGCACCACGTACGACCTCGTGCCCACGCTGCCCGTCCCGACCACCCGGAACGCCACGTCGTGCACCGCGTACCGGGCCAGCAGCGGCCGCCGGTCCTCACCGATCGTCGCCAGGTAGCCGCCCTCCGACAGGGCCCCGGCGACCGCCGCCGCCTCCCCGTCCGGCACCCGGCGCAGCACCGGGGGCGCGTCGACGAAGCGGCGGCCGCCGCCCTCGACCTCCTCCGTGGCCCGCGCCGCGAACTTGGCGCTGGTGTTGCGGCGTGCCTTCCCGGCCACCCGGCGCAACGTGCCCGCCAGGTCGCGGGCGTCGGCGTGCGCGACCAGCTCCTCGTCGGCGATGGCGTGCCAGGCGTCCAGCACCGGCATCTTCGCCAGCAGCCGCATGGTGCGCCGGTACGCGCCCACCGCGTCGAAGGCGGCACCCCGGCACGCGTCCTCGTCCGCCCCGGCCTCGCGCCCGGCCAGCACCAGGGAGGCGGCGAGCCGCTTGACGTCCCATTCCCAGGGGCCGTGGACGGTCTCGTCGAAGTCGTTGATGTCCATGACCAGCCGGCCCAGATGGTCCCCGTACAGGCCGAAGTTGGCGGCGTGCGCGTCCCCGCAGATCTGGGCGCCGATGCCGGTGACCGGGCCGCCCGCGAGGTCGGCCGCCATCAGCCCGGCCGAGCCGCGGAGGAAGGCGAAGGGGCTCGCCGCCATCCTCCCCACCCGCAGCGGGACGAGTTCCGGGATGCGCCCGAGGCTCGACTCCCGCACCGCCTCCACCGCGCCCGGCCGGTCTGCACCCGGAGTGAACACCGCGTGCGCCTCGCGCGGCACCGCCTCCCGCAGCGCCTTGCCCTCCTGCTTGGGCGCGCCGTCGTGCGGCCATCTCTGGAACCCCGCGATGTGCGGAAGCCTGTGCTCCACGTGCTCTTCCTCCCCACGGGCCATGCCCGGTTGGTCACTCCTGGGGGCAATCTAGCCATTTACCGGACCGCGTCCGATGTTTCATGCTTGCCTGGACGGTGAAGACCCGACCCTGATGCTCCTTCAGCCTTCCGCGCCGAACCGCAGCCGAACCGCAGGTGCCCGACGTTGGACGAGATGACCAGGCTTCCCACGACCACGACCACGACCCCGCTCGCAGCCACCGGTGTCTCCGCGCTCGTACGCCTCGCCGTGCTCTGCGTCGGCCCCGACGGTGACATCTCGTACTGGAACCGCGGCGCCGAGGAGCTCTTCGGCCACCGCTGGGAGGGCGTGTTCGGCCGTCCGGCGGCCGGACTGCTGCCGCACACCGCGGGCCGGCACCCCGGTGAGCAGGACGCCCTGGAGGTGCTGGACGAGTTCACCCGCTCCGCCTGGGCCGGATCGCTGCCCACCACCGACCGTGACGGCGGCGTCAAGGACGTGGTGTGGTGGTCCTACCGCATCATGGAGCCGGCCGGCCGGAGCCTGCTGGTGATCGCCGCCAACGCCCGCCCGTTGCGCGACACCGGGCCGCGTCTCGCGCTCGGCGACCACCTGCTGCCCTACACCGCCGACGGCACCACCGCCCGCGGCGCCGTCCGCATCATCCCGCGCCTCGCCCCGGCCGCCGACCCCGCGCACGCCGAGCACCTGGCCGGCCGGCTGGGCTCGGTGCTGCCCCGGGTCAGCGCGGGCCGGCTGGACCGGATCGTCCGTCAGATCGTGCCCCTGGGCTACCCGGCGGTGGAGGTCGACGGCACCGTGCTTCTCCCCGTGCTCCCCGAGGAGCACGGCACGACCGTGGCCCAGCCCGCCGCGAACCCCGCCACCGGCCGCGCCGCGCGGCCCACCCGGCCCGCCCGGCGCACCCGGCCCGCGCAACCGGAGCTGCTGCCCGGCCCCCGCGGCGACGTCGCGGCACCGGTACTGCTCCCGGTGGCCGCCCCCAGCGTCTCGCTCGCCCCGGGCCACGTGCTGGACGAGCAGCTCGCCCTGCTCCGGGAGACCGGGGCCAAGGTCGGCACGACCCTCGACCTGGCGACGACCGCCCGCGAGCTGTGCGCCGTCACCGTGCCGCGTTTCGCCGACTTCGCCGCCGTCCTCGTCGTCGACCAGCTGTTCTCCGACTCCGAGCCGCCGAAGGACGACCTGACCGGGGACACGATCATCGCGCGCCGGGTCGCCGTCGCCCACACCGACACCACTCCCGGCCCGTGGGCGGCCGCCCTGCCGGAGGGCGAACTGATCCCGCTGCCCGCCGACTCCACCCCGCGGCTGGGCGAGCCGCTGCTCGTGCCGGTGATAGACCCGGCACTGGCCCGGGACATCGCGCTCGACCTGGGCGTCCCCGGGCTCGGCCCGTTACTGCCCGAGCGGTCGATGGTCGTCGTACCGCTCACCGCACGGGGCACGGTGCTGGGCCGGATGTGCTTCCTGCGCCACCCCGGCCGCCGTCCCTTCGACGCCAAGGACGCCGCGACCGCCGCCGAGGTCGCCGCCCGCGGCGCGGTGCAGCTGGACAACGCCCGGCTGCACCGCCTGGAGTCGCGCGCCGCCGCGACCCTGCAGCGCAGCATGATGCCGACCCGCCCGCCCCGCATCCCCGGGGTGCGGATCGCCCACCGGTACATGCCCGGTGACCGCCAGGCCCAGGTCGGCGGCGACTGGTTCGACGCCATCCAGCTGCCCGGCGGGCGCGTGGCGCTGATCGTCGGCGACGTGATGGGCCACGGTCTGCTGTCGGCGGCCGTGATGGGCCAGTTCCGCACCTCGGTGATCACGATGGCCGCGCTCGACCTGCCGCCCGCGCAGTTGCTGCGCCACCTGGACAACCTCGCCCACCGCCTCGGCGCCGAGCACCTGGCGACGTGCGTGTACGCGGTCTACGACCCGATCCACCGGACCCTGACCCTGGCCAACGCCGGCCACATCCCGCCGGTGCTGGCCCGGCACGACGGCCGCAGCGAACTGCTGCAGATCCCCAAGGGCGCCCCGATCGGCGTCGGCGGCGTGCCCTTCGAGACGGTCGAGATCCCGGTACCGGACGGCAGTTGGCTGGTGCTGTGCACCGACGGCCTGGTGGAGGTGCGCGGCCAGGGGATAGACGCGGGCCTGGCGGCGCTGTGCTCCAACGTCATCGAGCCCCAGCAGACCCCCGAGGACGTCTGCGAGCAGATCCTCAGCCGTGTCCACTCCGACGACCGTCGCGACGACGTGGCGCTGCTGGTCGCCAACTTCCAGGGCATCCCGCCCGAGGACGTCGCCGAGTGGCGGCTGTCGATGGACCTCTCCGACGTCCGGCGGGCACGCGCGCTCACCCGTGAGCAACTGGCGCGGTGGGGGCTGGAGGGGGTCAGCGACCTGACCGAGCTGCTGGTCAGCGAGCTGGTGACCAACGCGCTGCGGGTCGCCTCGCACGAGGTGTCGCTGCGGCTGATGCGGGTCGGCAAGCTGCTGGTCGAGGTCAGCGACGACGACCACAACCTGCCGCAGCTGCGCCGCGCGGACGCCGACGACGAGGAGGGCCGGGGCCTGGCCCTGGTCAGCAACCTCTCCCGGCGCTGGGGCACCAGCCGCAAGGCGGTCGGCAAGGTCGTCTGGTTCGAGCTGCCGCTGCCCGCCTGACCCTGGGACGAACCGGACCGAACCACCCCGATCCAGTCAGATGTAACCTACAAGCATGCAGGCCGGCAAAGGCGCGTCCGTCGAGACGATCCACCGCGAGATGACCGCGTTCGCCCGCCGCGCGCGCACCGCGGTGGCCCGCATGCACCCACAGCTGTCCCTGGTGGCGTACACGCTGCTGGCCCACATGAGCGAGCACCGGGACTGCCGGGCCACGGACCTCGCGCAGGCGTTCCTGCTGGACAAGTCGACGGTCAGCCGCCAGGTCGCAACCCTGGAGCGGCTGGGCCTCGTCGAACGGCGCCCCGACCCCGCCGACCACCGCGTCCAGGCGCTGCTGCCGACCGCGGCGGGCGCGGCCGTGCTCGCCGAGGCGAACCGCGCCGCACGGCGCATCGTGTGCGGGAGGCTCGCGGACTGGGACGACACCGACCTGGAGCGCTTCGCCGCCTACCTGACCCGCTACAACGACGCCGCGGAGCAGCAGGGCTGACCCGGCGTCAGCCGGTCGCCCCCGCCCCTGAGCCGCAGGCCTCCGCGCCCTCCGTGCAGGCAGCCGCACCGTCGGGGAGGTACTTCTCCGCCCACGACCCCAGCTCCCCCAGGGCCGGACCGAGCGCCTCACCTGCCTCGGTGAGGCGGTAGCTCACCCTCAGCGGCGGGCCGGGGTCCACCTCGCGGACGACGATGCCCGCCTCGGCCAGCTCCGTGAGCCGATCGGAGAGCATCCGTTCGCTGATCTTGGGGATGGCCCGGCGCAGTTCGACGAAGTACGCCGGCCGCTGCGTGAGGACGGCCACGATCAGGCCGCTCCAGCGCTTGCCGAGGATCCCGAAGACGCGGGTCAGCCCGACGTCGACCTTGGCGCACGGCTCCGCGTCGTGCGCGGCCGGCTCAGTCCCCTGTCCCATGGCCACAAGGGTACCCGGCTTGTCGTTACGTGCTGCAGAAAAGTAAGGTCCTGTGGTAGCAATAGCAACGCACGAATTTTTCACTCCGAACTTTACGGAAGTGGAGGCACCCCCATGCCCACGCTGCTGCACCTCGACTCGTCCATCTGGCCCTCCGAGACCTCCGCGTCCCGTGACGTGGCGAACTCCTTCCGCAAGGAATGGGAGGCCCAGCACCCGGGCGGCGTCGTGATCTACCGCGACCTGAACGCCGAGCCCGTGCCGCACCTCGACGCGACCCACTACGTGGGCGGCGCCGAGCACCCGCTGCGCAGCGAGCTGGCCGACGAACTCGAACGGGCCGACGCCCTCCTGATCAGCGCGCCGATGTACAACTTCTCGATCCCCAGCACCCTCAAGGCCTGGCTCGACCAGGTGATCATCCTGGGCCGCACCGCGGGCGAGCAGCCCTCCGCCGCGGACACCCCGGTCGTCGTGGTGGCCAGCCGCGGCGGCGGCTACGGCCCGGGCACCCCGCGTGAGGACTTCGAGTTCGTGACCAACTACCTGGAGAAGGTCCTGCAGGGCTGCCTCGGCATCACCGACGTCGAGTTCATCGTCCCCGAGCTGACCCTGGCCCGCGTCGTCCCGGCCATGTCCGGCCTCATCGAGGCCTCCGACGCCTCCCGCACCAAGGCCCACGAGCAGGCCACCGCCAAGGCCAAGGAGCTCGCGGCGCGCGTCGCCTGACCCCCGTCCCGGCCGCCCCGACGCACGGAGGGGCCGCGTGGCGTGCGCCACGCGGCCCCTCCGTCGTCGTACGTGCCCGGCCGCCCGGGCGTACGGCTACCCCACGCTCACAGGTTGACGCCGAAGTCCTGCGCGATGCCGCGCAGGCCCGAGGCGTAGCCCTGGCCGACGGCGCGGAACTTCCACTCGGCGCCGTTGCGGTACAGCTCGCCGAAGACCATCGCCGTCTCGGTCGAGGCGTCCTCGGAGAGGTCGTAGCGGGCGAGCTCGTTGTTGTCGGCCTGGTTCACCACACGGATGAAGGCGTTGCGGACCTGGCCGAACGACTGCTGGCGGCTCTCGGCGTCGTAGATCGACACCGGGAAGACGATCTTCTCGACCTCGGCCGGCACGGTGGCCAGGTTCACCTTCACCTGCTCGTCGTCGCCCTCACCCTCGCCGGTGAGGTTGTCGCCGGTGTGCTCCACCGAGCCCTCCGGGCTCTTCAGGTTGTTGAAGAACACGAAGTGCTTGTCCGAGACCACCTTGCTCTCGGCGTTGACCAGGAGCGCGCTCGCGTCGAGGTCGAAGTCGGTGCCGGTGGTCGTACGGACGTCCCAGCCCAGACCGACGGTGACCGCGGTCAGTCCCGGGGCCTCCTTCGTCAGCGAGACATTGCCGCCCTTGGAAAGGCTGACACCCATGGGATCTCCCTGCTCATTCCGGCGCGGGCCGCGCCCCTTGACGATTCCTTTGCCCAATCGCTCAACGGCTCTCCGGGGCCGCGGGTTCCCGGCGCCGCACCCGTTCACCTGAGTGCCGTACACGCCCGTACGACGGGCGTGGGAACGGTAGAAAGGACCCATGGCCACCGGCTCCCGCGCTCCGTCCGACTCCCCCTCCGGCGCCGACGACCCCGGGAGCACCGCCGAGGAGATGGTCGGCGCCCTGCTGACCGCGTCCCGGCTCCTCGTCGCGGTCTCCGCCCGCTCGCTCGCCGCGGTGGAGGAGGCACTGACCCTGCCGCAACTGCGCATGCTGGTCGTCCTCGAGACGCACGGGGCGCTGAACCTCTCGCAACTCGCCGCCGAACTGGGCGTCCAGCCCTCCACGGCGCTGCGCATGCTGGACCGCCTGGTGGCGATCGACATGGTCACGCGCGACGCCTCCCCCACCGACCGGCGCACGACCGTCATCTCGCTGACCGCGACCGGGCGGCGCACCGTGAACGACGTCACGGAGCGCCGCAGGGCCGAGATCGCCCGCATCGTCGACGCGATGCCCGCAGGACAACGCCGCCACCTCATCCAGGCCCTCCAGGCCTTCGCCGAGGCCGGCGGCGAGCCCCCCGTCGGCCAGCGCGACGCGCATCACGCCGGCTGGTGACCCTCCCGCCGGCGTGCGGCGGTCAGGACGGCTGGAAGCCGCCGACCTGCGGGAGATCCCCGGCCAGCCCGAGCTTCGCGGCGGTCAGCTCCACGCTGCCCTTGCCGGTGGGCCAGCAGCACCGCGCCGCTCTTCGGTGACCAGGCGATCCACCCCGGTGCCGCCGGCACCGACGTCTCGTGCGGGCTGGTGGACCTCGGCGACGTCCGCTTCCACTGCACCGGTGAGCACGACGGCCCCTGTCCCCGGACCCGTTCCGTGACGTCGTCTCGTAAAGACCGCGGGTCGCACCCGTGGGAAGGCCTCCCCAGGGCGGTGGGCAGGCTGATGGTGGCCATGCCTTCGCCGAGGTTGCGGGAACTGCTGACCGCCCTCACTCAGCTCGCGCTCTTCTGCCACGCGAGGGCCTGCCTGCGTCAGCGGAGATCTGGCTGTCTCGCAAGGTCATCGAACGGTTCATCGCTGTTGGCTGTCCCCAATGGGAAAAGGCACCCGGGGCAACTAGCGCACCCGTCTTTTGCGCCTACGCGAGATCCTCTTCGGCGGTGAATGCCGCACCGGCGCCCCGGCCGGGCTCTCCGCCGCAACCGCGAACCGCCCCTACGGCAGCACCGAGTTGCCTGGACAAGCCGGGAGAGCGCCCCGCGTACAACGGGCCGAAGACCATCCGTCGCCTCCGGGAGCGCGGCTACACGCCCGGCTACCTGGCCGACGACCGCGCCTCCAACAACTCCGAACTCCCGCTGGTCGACCCACAACCCGGTCCGACCGGGCCTGTCAAGGTCAGCCGCCAGCGCGCCATCCCGCTCGCCCCAGAAGAAGGGGCCAAGCACCGGCAGGCCTTGGACCACGGCGACGAACAGTGGCGGAAGATCTACTTCCGCCTCCGCAACAGCGTCGAAGGCTTCAACGGCTTCGCCAACAGCCCGCTCGCCGAGACCATCGAATCCTCACGATCCCGGCCCATCCGAGGGGTCGCCGCCCAGACCATCCTCCTGGTCCTCCAGCTCGCCCATGCCAACCGTCGGAAGATCACGACGTGGCTGGACAGCCTGGCAGTCGGCGGACACCACCCCATCAGGCGCACCAACCGCAGACGCAAGACGAAGCCCCTTGGTACCTGGACGCCAACGGGCCACTTGACACCCGCCACTTGAGTGACGCGCCTCACAGGTGCACATCACCCATACGAAAGAGCCCTCTCGCCGACCGTAAGCGGCCGGCGAGAGGGCTCCAGCGCGTGAGGGATGCGGCGACCGCCCCAGCCGCCGGCCCGACCCCTTGATCAGCACGAGAAACGGGCCCCCGACTGCGACTTTCGTCACGGTCGGAGACCCGTCTCCACTGTGTGCGCGAGGGGGGAGTTGAACCCCCACGCCCTTTCGGGCACTGGAACCTGAATCCAGCGCGTCTGCCTATTCCGCCACCCGCGCATGGGTGTTGTCTTCCGGATCCCTTCACACCTTGGGGTCTTCCCCGTCCGGTGCGTCAGCCCCTTCCGACACGGAGAACATTAGCACGCTGCTCAGGGTGGAATCACATCCGTTTCCGGGCACCCCCGAGCGAGGGGAACCGTCCTCTGTTGCGGGACACTGGCATGAGCCGCCTCTACCATCCCTGTGGGGGAGCGGCCGCGGACCATGGCACTGTTGACACCGGTCCCGTGGGACCGATCGGGGAACCAGCGGTTTTCCCAGTGCGTGGATACGATCAGTAAGCAGTACCGGAAGGATCGGACCGGAGGACCACGGCGGACCGCCGTGCGCAACCGCAGGACCTCGAGGAGGGAGGTGCACCGTGGGAGTACTCAAGAAGTTCGAGCAGCGTCTCGAGGGCTTCGTGAACGGCACCTTCGCCAAGGTGTTCAAGTCCGAGGTACAGCCCGTGGAGATCGCGGGTGCCCTGCAGCGCGAGTGCGACAACAACGCGACGATCTGGAACCGGGACCGCACCGTGGTCCCCAACGACTTCATCGTCGAGCTCAGCACCTCCGACTACGAGCGGCTGAGCCCGTACGCCGTCCAGCTCGGCGAGGAGCTCGCCGGCATGGTGCGCGACTACGCCAAGCAGCAGCGCTACACCTTCATGGGCAACATCAAGGTGAACCTGGAGAAGGCCGACGACCTCGACACCGGCCTGTACCGGGTGCGCAGCCGCACCCTCGCCTCCAGCGAGTCGCAACAGCAGCAGTACCAGCAGCAGCAACAGCCCCCCGCCGGCCGTGGTGGCTACGGCTACCCGCCGCAGGCCCCGCAGCGCCCCGCGGGCCCGCCGCCGATGCCGGCCGGTCCGCCGCCCGGCGCCGCGCCGGTCACCAGGCTCCCCGGAAGCGGCCCCACGGCCCCCGGTGGCGCCGGCATGAACGTACGCCGCTGGATCGAGATCAACGGCACGCGCCACCAGATCTCCCGTCCGACCCTCGTGCTCGGCCGCAGCACCGAGGCCGACGTCCGGGTCGACGACCCCGGTGTGTCCCGCCGCCACTGCGAGATCAGGGCGGGATCGCCCTCGACGGTCGTGGACCTCGGGTCGACGAACGGCATCGTGGTGGACGGACAGCACACCCAGCGCGCTACGCTCCGCGACGGTTCACGGATCGTCGTGGGCAGTACCACCATCGTGTACCGGCAAGCCGAAGGGTGAAGCGGGGGCAATGTCAGAGCTGACCCTGACGGTCATGCGGTTGGGTTTCCTCGCCGTACTGTGGCTGTTCGTCATCGTGGCCGTGCAGGTCATCCGCAGCGACCTGTTCGGCACGCGGGTGACCCAGCGCGCGGCCGGGCGCCGCGAGGCCCAGTCCCGCCCGCCGCAGCAGCGCCAGCAGGCGCAGCCCGCGCAGGGCCGCCAGCAGCAGAACAACAACAACAACCGGGCCCGGCGCGGTGCCCCCACCAAGCTGGTGGTCTCCGAGGGCTCGCTCGCGGGCACCACGGTCGCGCTCCAGGGGCAGACGATCACCCTGGGCCGGGCCCACGATTCCACGATCGTGCTTGACGACGACTACGCGTCCAGCCGCCATGCCAGGATCTACCCGGACCGCGACGGCAACTGGATCGTCGAGGACCTGGGATCCACCAACGGCACCTTCATGGACCGGAACCGGCTCACCACGCCGACCCCGATCCCGCTCGGTGCCCCGATCCGCATCGGCAAGACCGTCATCGAGCTGCGGAAGTAGTCGCACAATGGGCGAGCACAGCCAGCGAGCGCGAGCGAGAGGGTGGGCAGCGTGCGGATGTACCCGGAGCCGACGGGCGAGGTGCGCATGACTCTGTCGCTGCGCTTCGCCGCCGGCTCTCACAAGGGAATGATCCGGGAGGGCAACGAGGACTCCGGCTACGCCGGCCCGCGGCTGCTCGCCATCGCCGACGGCATGGGCGGCCAGGCCGCCGGTGAGGTCGCCTCCTCCGAGGTGATCTCCACGCTCGTCCCCCTCGACGACGACATCCCCGGCTCGGACATCCTCACCTCCCTCGCCACCGCAGTACAGCGGGCCAACGACCAGCTGCGCGTCATGGTCGAGGAGGACCCCCAGCTGGAGGGCATGGGCACCACGCTCACCGCCCTGCTCTGGACCGGCCAACGGCTCGGCCTGGTGCACGTCGGCGACTCCCGTGCGTACCTGCTGCGCGACGGTGTGCTCACCCAGATCACCCAGGACCACACCTGGGTGCAGCGGCTCGTCGACGAGGGCCGGATCACCGAGGAGGAGGCCGGCACGCACCCGCAGCGCTCGCTGCTGATGCGCGCCCTGGACGGCCGCGGCCAGGTCGAGCCCGACCTGTCGGTCCGCGAGGTCCGGGCCGGCGACCGCTACCTGATCTGCTCCGACGGCCTGTCCGGCGTCGTCAGCCACCAGACCCTCGAGGACACCCTCGCCGGGTACCAGGCGCCCGCCGAGACCGTGCAGGAGCTGATCCAGCTCGCCCTGCGCGGCGGCGGCCCCGACAACATCACCTGCATCGTCGCCGACGTCCTGGACATCGACGACGGCGACACCCTCGCCGTGCAGCTGCACGACACCCCCGTCGTCGTGGGCGCCGTCGCCGACAGCCGGCACCACTCGCCGCTGTCCGACCCGCGGCATCTGCAGACCCCGGCCGGGCGCGCCTCCGAGCTCGGCCGTCCGCCGGCCCCCGACGGCGCCTTCGGTCCGCCTGGCAGCGGGAACCCGCAGGTCAGCGCCCCCGTGGGCGGCTTCGGCGCGTTCGAGGACGAGGAGCTGAGCAAGCCCCGCAAGCGCGGCCGGTGGCTCAAGCGCTCGCTGATCCTGCTGGTCGTCCTCGGTGTCATCGGCGGCGGCCTGTACGGCGCGTACCGCTGGACCCAGACGCAGTACTACGTCGGCGTCAAGGGCGACCACGCGGCGATCTACCAGGGCATCGAGCAGAAGCTGGCCTGGGTCAACCTGTCGAAGGTCCACGAGGACCGCCCCGGTATCGAACTCAAGTACCTACCGCAGAACCAGCGCAAGTACGTCACGGCCACGATCGCCGCCAGCGGACTCGGCGACGCGCGCCGGACCGCGGACGAGCTCGAGCACCAGGCGAAGGTCTGCCAGACCAAGGAAGCCATCGACAAGTCCAAGGCCGCCGCGGCGGAGAAGGCCAAGAAGGACGCGCAGAAGGGCGCGGACACCGCCACCGGCAAGACCACCGGCAGCCCGTCCCCCGACGCGTCCAGCTCCCCCAAGCCCGGCACGACCCCCTCCAGCAGCCCGTCGACCAGCCCCACCCTCTCCGACGAGGACCAGTCGCTGGCCCAACAGTGCCCCAGCGGCAGCTAGTGAGCAGGAGGGGCGTCAGTCCAGCATGAGCGTTGTCACGAACACCACGACCATCACATCCGTCGGCGCACCGAGCCGCCGCAACACGGAGCTCGCGCTCCTGGTCTTCGCGGTCCTGATCCCGGTCTTCGCGTACGCGAACGTCGGGCTGGCGAAGAAGGGCACCCTGCCCGCCGGCATGCTCGCGTACGGCCTCGGCCTCGGCGCCATCGCCCTCGTCGCGCACCTGGTCGTCCGCAAGTTCGCCCCCTACGCGGACCCCCTGATGCTGCCGATCGCCACCCTGCTGAACGGCATGGGCCTGGTGTTCATCTGGCGGCTGGACCAGGAGCCCACGCTCCCCGGCGGTTCCTCCGCGCCGACGCAGCTGATGTGGTCGACGCTGGGCGTCGCGCTCTTCCTCGGCGTCCTGGTCTTCCTCAAGGACCACCGCATCCTGCAGCGCTACACCTACATCTCGATGGTCGTGGCGCTGGTCCTGCTGATCCTCCCGGTGTTCTTCCCGCCGGTCTACGGCGCGCGGATCTGGATCACCATCGCGGGCATGTCCATCCAGCCCGGTGAGTTCGTGAAGATCATCATCGCGGTGTTCTTCGCGGGCTACCTGATGGTCAAGCGGGACGCGCTCGCGCTCGCCAGCCGCCGCTTCATGGGGATGTACCTGCCCCGCGGCCGTGACCTCGGCCCGATCCTGGTGATCTGGGCCCTCAGCATCCTCATCCTGGTCTTCGAGACCGACCTGGGCACCTCGCTGCTCTTCTTCGGCCTCTTCGTGATCATGCTCTACGTCGCCACCGAGCGCACCAGCTGGATCGTGTTCGGTCTGCTGCTGTCCGTGGGCGGCGCGGTGGTCGTCGGCAGCTTCGAGTCGCACGTCCACAGCCGGGTGGAGGACTGGCTCAACCCGTTCCGCACCGTCGAGGCCGGCCAGGGCGCCAGCCAGCCCGCGCAGGCCATGTGGGCCTTCGGCTCCGGTGGCCTGTTCGGATCGGGTCTCGGCCAGGGTTACTCCCGGCTCATCGGCTTCGCGGCCAAGAGCGACTACATCCTGGCCACCGTCGGGGAGGAACTGGGCCTGGCGGGCCTGATGGGCATCCTGCTGCTCTACGCACTCCTGGTGGAGCGCGGCGCCCGCACCGCGCTGGCCGCCCGTGACCCCTTCGGCAAGCTGCTGGCGATCGGCCTGTCCGGGGCCTTCGCGCTCCAGGTGTTCGTCGTGGCCGGCGGTGTCACCGGGCTCATCCCGCTGACCGGCATGACCATGCCGTTCCTGGCACAGGGCGGTTCCTCGGTGATCGCCAACTGGGCCCTGGTGGCCATCCTGCTGAGAATCAGCGACACCGCGCGCCGACCGGCGCCGACCCCCGCCTCGTCCCCCGACGCCGAACCGACCCAGGTGGTGCGGACCCAGTGAACAAGCCCCTGCGCCGAGTCGCCATCTTCTGCGGACTGCTCGTGCTCGCCCTGCTCGTCAGGGTGAACTACATCCAGTTCGTGCAGGCCGACGAGCTCAAGAACGACGCGAACAACCGACGGGTCACGATCAACCAGTACGCGACGCCGCGCGGCGACATACTCGTCGACGGCAAGGCGATCACCGGCCACACCGAGACCACGGGCAGCGACTTCAGGTACAAGGCCACCTTCAAGAACGGGAAGATGTGGGCGCCGGTCACCGGCTACGCCTCGCAGGCCTTCGGGACGACCCTGCTCCAGGGCGTCGAGGACAAGATCCTCACCGGTGACGACGACCGGCTCTTCTTCACCCGCACCGTCGACGTGCTGTCCGGCAGGCAGAAGCAGGGCGGGGACGTCGTCACGACCCTCAACGGCGCCGCCCAGAAGGCGGCCTTCGAGGGCCTGGGCAACAAGAAGGGCGCGGTCGCGGCCATCAACCCGAAGACCGGGGCCATCCTGGCCCTGGCGAGCACGCCTTCGTACGACCCCTCCTCCTTCGCCGGCAACTCGCAGAAGGACAGCGAGGCCTGGAACGCCCTGCAGAAGAAGAACAACCCCGACGACCCGATGCTGAACCGGGCGCTGCGGCAGACCTACCCGCCGGGCTCCACGTTCAAGGTCGTCACGGCGGCCGCGGCGCTGCAGGACGGGCTGTACGACGACATCGACGAGCCGACCGACTCCGAGGTGCCGTACATCCTCCCGGACACCAACCACCAGGAACTGAAGAACGAGGGCGGCATCGCCTGCAAGAACGTCTCCCTGAGGGAGGCGCTGCGGGTCTCGTGCAACTCCGTCTTCGGCAAGCTCGGCGCGACCCTCGGCCGCGACAAGATGGTCGAGGAGGCCGAGAAGTTCGGCTTCAACGAGGAGCAGTTCGTCCCGGTCCGCGTGGCGGCCAGCAACTTCTCCACCAAGATGGACAGGCCCCAGACGGCACTGTCGTCCATCGGCCAGTTCGAGACCGCCGCCACCCCGCTGCAGATGGCGATGGTGGCCTCGGCGATCGCCAACGACGGCAAGCTGATGAAGCCGTACATGGTGAGCGAGCTCCGCGGCTCGAACAACAAGCTCGTGGACAGCGTCAGCCCCGAGGAGCTCTCGCAGCCGCTCAGCGCGGAGAACGCGCAGAAGCTCCAGCAGATGATGGAGACCGTCGTGCAGTCGGGCACCGGCACCAACGCCCAGATCCCGGGCGTCACGGTCGGTGGCAAGACCGGTACCGCCCAGCACGGCGTCGACAACAGTGAGAAGCCTTACGCATGGTTCATCTCATACGCGAAGACGGACAGCGGCTCCCCGGTGGCCGTCGCCGTCGTGGTCGAGGACGCCAGCGCGAACCGCGGCGACATCTCCGGTGGCGGCTTCGCCGCGCCGATCGCCAAGAGCGTCATGGAGGCCGTGCTGAACAAGTGATGCCGGTCACACCGTATCCATGGATGTGCGCTATGTCGCACGTCGCGGTACCGGTCGTGTATCGGCTACCGGCGAGGGCCGGGATCGGCACGCGGCGGCGGGTACGGTATGCCCGAGCAGCCACACGGACGGTTTAGGAAGGGCAAGCGCTATGGAAGAGCCGCGTCGCCTCGGCGGCCGGTACGAGCTGGGCTCGGTGCTCGGCCGCGGTGGCATGGCCGAGGTGTACATCGCCCATGACACCCGGCTCGGCCGCACCGTCGCCGTGAAGACGCTCCGGGTGGACCTCGCCCGCGATCCGTCCTTCCAGGCCCGGTTCCGCCGTGAGGCCCAGTCGGCCGCCTCGCTGAACCACCCGTCGATCGTCGCGGTCTACGACACCGGCGAGGACTACGTCGACGGGGTCTCCATCCCGTACATCGTCATGGAGTACGTGGACGGCTCCACCCTGCGTGAGCTGCTCCACTCCGGGCGGAAGCTCCTGCCGGAGCGTTCGCTGGAGATGACCATCGGCATCCTCCAGGCCCTGGAGTACAGCCACCGGTCCGGCATCGTGCACCGCGACATCAAGCCCGCGAACGTGATGCTGACCCGGAACGGTCAGGTCAAGGTCATGGACTTCGGCATCGCCCGCGCCATGGGCGACTCCGGCATGACCATGACGCAGACCGCAGCCGTGATCGGCACCGCCCAGTACCTCTCCCCGGAGCAGGCCAAGGGCGAGACCGTCGACGCGCGCTCCGACCTGTACTCCGCCGGCTGCCTGCTCTACGAGCTGCTCACCGTGCGGCCGCCCTTCGTCGGCGACTCCCCGGTCGCGGTGGCGTACCAGCACGTGCGCGAGGAGCCGCAGCCGCCGAGCGTCTACGACCCCGAGGTCACGCCCTCGATGGACGCCATCGTGCTCAAGGCGCTGACCAAGGACCCGGACTACCGGTACCAGTCCGCCGACGAGATGCGCGCCGACATCGAGGCCTGCCTCGACGGCCAGCCCGTCGCCGCCACGGTCGCCCTGGGCGCCGTCGGCTACAACGGCGGCGGCTACGGGGGCTACGGCAACGACGCACCCACCACGGCCCTCCCGCCCCAGCAGGACGCCGGCACCTCGATGCTGCCGCCCATGCGCGAGGACGACGGCGGCTACGGCTACGACCAGCCCCAGGGCAACGGCCGGCGCAAGCCGAAGAAGAGCAACACGTCCACGATCCTGCTGGTCGTCGCCGCCGTCCTGGTCCTGATCGGCGCGATCTTCATGGGCAAGGCGCTGTTCTCCGGGAACGGCAGCGGCAACGACACGGTGTCCGTCCCGCAGTTCGTCGGCGACACCAAGTCCGAGGCCCAGGACCGGGCCTCGAACGGCGGGATCACCATCACCTTCGGTGAGGCGATCTTCTGCGCCGACCAGCCCAAGGACCACGTCTGCAAGCAGTCGGCCGAGGCCGACAGCAAGATCCCCAAGGACCAGAGCGTCACCCTGCAGCTCTCCAAGGGCGCAGAGAAGATCGAGGTCCCGGACGTCACCGGTGACTCCTTCGAGGACGCCGAGGCGGAGCTGAAGGAAAAGGGCTTCGAGGTCGACAAGCAGTCCAAGACCTCCAGCGAGGAAGAGGGCACGGTCCTCAAGCAGGACCCCAAGAGCGGCGCGAAGCGGGACAAGGGTTCGACGATCACGCTCACCGTGGCCGTGGCGCCCGAAGAGGTCACGATCAAGGACGTGAGCAACAAGACCCAGGCGGAGGCCACTCAGATCCTCCTAGCCGACGGCCTGAAGGTGACCAGCACCCAGGAGGAGTCCGCCGACCACCCCCAGGGCACGGTCATCCGGACCGACCCGACGGCCGGAAGCACGATCAAGGCGGGCGAGACGGTCACCCTGATCATCGCGAAGCCGCCGTCCACCAACGCGATCCCCGACCTGAAGGGCATGACGGTCGCGCAGGTCAACGGCATCGCGCAGGAATTCGGCGTGACGCTGCAGTTGGCCCCCGGCTCGTCGCAGGACCCGAACGCCATCGTCCGGAACCAGAATCCGCAGCCGGGCACCCAGATGAAGCCGGGTGACATCCTGACGGTCTTCGCCCCGGACCAGAACGGCGGCGGAGGCTTCATCAACGGAGGCAACGGCGGCTGACGCCGAACGCACCGGAAACGGCGGAAGGGGCCGCGGACATCACGTCCGCGGCCCCTTCCGTTTGCGTCCCCTGCCCGTGCGGGCGGCTCCTGCGCGTCAGCCCAGCTCCGCCGGAGGCGTCCGCTTCGCGTCCACCTTCTGGGTACGGACGAGTTCGGCCCACACGATGTAGCGGTCGCGCGAGGTGTAGACCGGGGTGCAGGTGGTGAGCGTGAGGTAGCGGCCGGCCTTCTTCTTGCCGCTCTCCTTCGGGATCTGGTCGATCACCTCGACGTTGTACTTCGAGGTCTCGGGGAGCACCTTGTAGACCTTGTAGACGTACCAGGTGTCGCGGTTCTCGAAGACGACCGGGTCGCCGTTCTTGATCTTGTCGATGTTGTGGAACTTGGCGCCGTGGCCGTCGCGGTGCGCGGCGAGCGTGAAGTTGCCCTGCTTGTCCCCGGGCATGGCGGACTCGACGGGCTCGGTGTAGTAACCGGCGACACCCTCGTTGAGCACCTTCGTGGAGGTGCCCTTCTTCACCAGGACCTCGTAGTTCCTGCCCATGGCGGGGACGTGGAGGAAGCCGATGCCGCCCTTGGTGTCGAGCTTGCCCGGGGCGCTGTCGGCCCACTGGCGCCTGATGGCATCGCCCTCGTGCTTGGCGGCGCGGTCGGCGAGGACGTTGGTCCACCAAAGGGAGTAGACGACGAAGAGCCCGAGGATCACGCCCGCGGTGATGAGGAGTTCACCGATCAGGCTGACGGTGGCGGCGAACCACGAGAGCCGGTGCCGGTCGGGCACGGCTTCCCGGGCGCGGTCGTGCTGGGTGGTCGTCACCACTTGCCCCGATCCTTGTACGTCCGTACCTGGCTCAGCCGACCAAGGCGGGCGGCTTGCCCTTGCTGCGCGGCCATTCCTCGACCATCTTGCCCCACACGATCAACCGGAACTTGCTGGTGAACTCCGGTGTGCACGTGGTCAGTGTGATGTAGCGGCCGGGCTTGGTGAAGCCGGATCCGTCGGGGACCGGCTTGATCACCGAGATGTTGGAGGGCGGGGTCGAGGGCAGCGTGCTCGTGATCTCGTACGTGTAGTACGTGCTCTCCGTCTCGACCACGACCTTGTCCCCCGCCACCAGTTTGTTGACGTAGCGGAACGGTTCGCCGTGGCTGTTGCGGTGGGCGGCGAGGGCGAAGTTGCCCTGCTTGTCCCAGGGCATGGCCGTCTCCAGGTCGCCGGAGTAGTGGCCGATCATGCCCTTGTCGAGCACCTTGTGCTTGTCGACGCCCTCGGCGATGGGCGCCTTCACGTCCAGCTTCGGGATGTACATGATCGCGAAGCCCTGCCCGGGCGAGAAGGCGCCGGGGTCGCGGGCCGGGTCCTTCTCGCCCTGCCACTGCTTCTGCAGGTTGTTGGCGGCGCCGCCGGCCTGCTGGTGGGCGAGGACGTTGGTCCACCACAGCTGGTAGGTGACGAAGAGCAGCATCAGCACGCCCAGGGTGATGAACACCTCGCCGGCCACCCGGCTGGCGATCACCGCGGGGCTCTCCTTGGCCGCGCGCGCGGCGCGCCGGGCCTCCATGCGGGACCTGGGTGCGGCCGGTGTCGACGCCATGGGGGCCGTGACGGCCCCTGTGGCGGCCTGGGGGGCCTCGGGGGTACCGGAACGCCTCCGTCCCCTGCCACCGCGCCGTGCGGCCTCCTGGGCCGCTTTCCGGCGGGCGGCACGTCCGCCGCCCTCGGGCGCCGGGACGCCGGAGGGCGGCTGCGGGATCTCCTCCCGGTCCTGCTCCGGCTCGCGTTCCGGCTCGGCCCCGGTCACCACGGGCATCGCCATGGTGTCGCCGGGCGCGCCCGCGACCCGGCGGCGCGCGGCGGCACGCTCCGCGTCGGTGAGCGGACGCCGGACGGCCCTGAACCCCTCGGCGTACGGCTGCTCGGGCGGCCCTCCGTGCCGGGGGCGCGGCTCGGGCGGCTCCTCGGGGCCCGGCGCGGACGACGGCCGGGAGGGCCACGGGTCGGCCGGCTGCGGCTCGTAGGCGGGCCTCGTGGACCCGTAGTACGCCTGCTCCTGCCCTTGTCCCTGTCCCTGCTCGTACACCTGCTGGCCCGGCACCGCGGCCTGGGGGGTGACCGGCTGCGCGGTCGCGGACGGCGGCGCAGGCGGCGTCATGGGGGGCGGCGCAGGTGGCGCCGCGGCGGGCTCCGCGCCGGAGTCCGCGCCGGAGTCCGTGCCGGACTCCTGGGCGGGGCGGGCCGCGCGGCGCCCGGTGCTGGGCAGCGGGTCGTTGAGCGGGTCGGCCAACTGCTCCACCACGGCGGCGAATTCGGCGGTGTCACCGAAGTGCCGATGCGCGGTCACGCAGTCACGCCCTGGTTCCGACCACAGGCGCGAGGCCCGCGGAACGCTCGACGGCGCCCTTGTCGCCGCATTCCACCAGCCAGTTGGCGAGCATCCGGTGCCCCCATTCGGTGAGCACCGACTCGGGATGGAACTGGACGCCCTCCACCCGGGCGCTGCGGTGCCGCAGTCCCATGATGATGCCGTTCTCCGTCCAGGAGGTGATCTCCAACTCCTCCGGCACCGTGTCCCGTTCGACCGCCAGCGAGTGGTAGCGGGTCGCGGTGAACGGCGTCGGCAGCCCCGCGAAGACCCCGCGGCCCTCGTGGGTCACCAGGGAGGTCTTGCCGTGCAGCAGCTCCGGCGCCCGGTCCACCACACCGCCGTACGCCACCGCCATGGACTGCAGTCCGAGGCAGACCCCGAAGACCGGGACGTCGGTGGCGGCGCAGTGGCGCACCATGTCGACGCAGACACCGGCCTCCTCGGGGGTGCCGGGCCCGGGGGAGAGCAGGACCCCGTCGAAGCCGTCCTGGGCGTGGGCGAGCTCCACCTGGTCGTTGCGGAGCACTTCGCACTCGGCGCCCAATTGGTACAGGTACTGGACCAGGTTGAAGACGAAGCTGTCGTAGTTGTCGACGACGAGGATGCGTGCGCTCATCTGACGGCTGCCATCCCCTCGTCGACGGTCACGTCCCCGAACGGCAGCAGCGGCTCCGCCCAGGGGAAGACGTACTGGAAGAGCACGTAGACGGTGGCGAGGACCAGCACCAGCGAGATGAGTGCCTTCAGCCACACGTTGCCCGGCAGATGCCGCCAGATCCAGCCGTACATGCGCCGCCTTCCTGCCCTCCGTGCCCGTGCCTCGCCCAAGATTAGCCCGACAAACCCTCCGGCATACCGTCCTCCACAGGCCGTGTGGATTCCAGGTGCCCCCAGGTGATGAGCCGGTGGCTGTGGCCCCACTCGGGATCGCAGGTGGTCAGGGTCAGATAGCGGCCGGGAACCGTGTACCCGGACTTCTCCGGGACGGGATCGATCACAGCGACGTCGGTGGGGACGGTGCGGTAGGGTGCGCGGTCGATCTCGTAGGTGTACCAGGTGCGCCCGTCGGTCAGGACGACCTCGTCGCCCTTGCGCAGCCTGGGGAAGTCCTTGAACGGGTCGCCGTAGGTGCGGCGGTGGCCGGCGACGGCGAAGTTGCCCACGGCGCCGAGCCGGGCGGTGTCCGCGTAGTGGCCGAGGCCCTTCTTCAGGGTGCCGGTGCCCGTCCCCTCCAGCACGGGCTTGTGCCAGGAACGGCCCAGCCGCGGGACGTACATCACCGCGAAGGCCGTGCCGTCCCGGTACGGCGCCGCGGCCGGCCCCGACGGGGAAGGGGACGCCGAGGGGGTGGCAGCGCCCGTGCCCCCGGGGGACGGGGCGGCCGCGGCGACCGGCCCGGTCGCCCAGCGGTCCTGCAGCCGGTCGATCTCCCCGTCCATCGCGCGGTCCGCCCGTACGCCGGTCCAGAACAGCACGTAGCAGACGAAGAGCACGATCAGCGCGCCCACGGTGATGCACAATTCGCTCAGCGTCCGCACCACCAGGCGCATGATCACCCCACAGGCTTGGCGTACTGCAGGTCCACTGTGCCGGAGTAGCCGGGAAGAGTCACCCGTCGTTCGTCCTCGACCTTCCAGCCGAGCCCGTAGGCCTGGACGTACTGCAGGTAGTTCTGGATCGCGGGGCTGGCGTCGAGCGCCTTGTGCAGCTTCTCCTGGTCGCCGACGGCCGTGATGGTGTAGGGCGGGGAGTAGACGCGGCCCTGCAGGATGAGCGTGTTGCCGACGCAGCGCACCGCGCTGGTGGAGATCAGCCGCTGGTCCATCACCTTGATGCCGGAGGCGCCGCCCGCCCACAGGGCGTTGACCACGGCCTGCAGGTCCTGCTGGTGGATCACGAGGTCGTTCGGCTGCGGATTCGGCACGCCCGGGACGAGCGCCGTCGCGTCCGGCGGCGCGTCGTTCAGGGTGACGGAGACGGCGGGACCGGCGAGCTTCAGGGTGCCGGCCTCGGCGCCGAGCCGCGCCAGCTCCTTGCGCGTGGCGTCGCTGACGCCGCTGTCGGTGTGGGCGAGTCCGTCGACGTCCTCGCGCACCCCTGCGAGCTCGTTCTCCAGCTGCTCGTTCTGCCGGCTCTTCTCCTGGACACGGTCCGACAGGCGCAGCAGCGGGTCGTCGGTGCGGATGTCCAGGCCCTTGGCGGTGTCGAAGCTCATCCAGAACAGCAGACCGGCCATCGCGAAGACCCCGGCGCTGAGCACACGAAGCACCACAGACCGGGCGGATCGGGGGCCCGGGGAGGCGTCCACCGGATTGCTCACCGTAGCCTTATCTCCTTCCAACCCGCGGAAGCACTACGCTAACGGACGCCCGGAGGCGTGGGCCCCCCTGCCGTCGGGCCGCTCATACAAGACGTCACACGCGCGGTTACGCAGCGCATCGACAGGAGAGTCCCTCGTGCCGAAGTCACGGATCCGCAAGAAGGCCGACTTCACTCCGCCCCCGGAGAAGACCACCCCCATAAAGCTGAAGTCCGGCCGCGGCTGGGTGGCTCCGCTCATGCTGGCACTGTTCCTCGTCGGCCTGGCCTGGATCGTGGTCTTCTACGTGACGCAGGGCAGCTTCCCGATCGAGCAGCTGGGCAACTGGAACATCGCCGTCGGCTTCGGCTTCATCGCGGGCGGGTTCGTCGTGTCCACGCAGTGGAAGTAGCAGATCGCACAGTTATCCACAGGCGTCATCCACAGTGTTGAAAAGGTCGCATGATCTGTGGATAACCGCCAGCCGGTTGACACCGGTGTGACCGGTGGTCCGATGTACGGACCACCGGTCTTTCGTTGATCTTGCAGGTCAGACACGGTGTGTAGGGGCACGCGCACGGCTCGCCCACAGGATGCACAGGAGGCCTCCGCCTCTCTGTGGATAACGTCTGATCAACGCTGCGCGTTACGGCCTAGCCGGAGATATTCGCGACCCCGGCCCACACCGTGACCGCCACGGCGAGCAGCATCGCCACGCACGTCCCCCACTGGACCAGCGCCCGGCGCGAGCGGGGCGCGTACGCCATCGCGACGGCGATGATCGCCCCGGTGACGAGACCGCCGATGTGCGCCTCCCAGCTGATGTTCCCCCAGGTGAAGGTGAACAGCAGGTTCAGCCCGAGCAGGATCAGGACGGGCCGCATGTCCATCCGCAGCCGCTTCACGAAGACGGCCGTGGCGCCGAAGAGCCCGTAGATCGCGCCCGAGGCACCCAAGGTCAGGGTCTCCGGGGCCAGCAGCACCACCAGCGCGCCGCCCCCCAGCCCCGCGACCAGGTAGAGCGCGGTGTAGCGGGCCCGGCCGAGCAGCGTCTCCAGCGGGCCGCCGATCCACCACAGCGAGAGCATGTTGAAGGCGATGTGCGCGAAGTCCTCGTGGAGGAACATCGAGCTCACCAGCCGGTACCACTCGCCCGGCCCGCCCGCCACGCCGCACACCGCGGTGCCAGGGGCGTAGCACGGGACGAAGAGCCCCAGCTCGGTGACGAACTGCTTGCCCTCGACCTTGGCGAGCAGGAACACCAGCAGGTTCAGCCCGATCAGGATCTTGGTGACGAGCCGGGGGTCCCCGGCGACCGAGCCGCCCGCCACCGTGCGGGGTTCGGCGGCCTGGGCCGCACGACGACCCTCCCGCACGCACTCCGGGCAGTGGAAGCCCACCGACGCGTTGATCATGCACTCCGGACAGATCGGCCGCTCGCAGCGGGAGCAGCGGATGCCGGTCTCCCGGTCCGGGTGCCGGTAGCAGCGGACGGCCTGGTCGGTCATGTGTCAGCCCTTCGCAGCGGAATCGCCCCGCCCGTCATACGCACGGGCGGGGCGTTCGGGTTCCCGGGACCCTAGCGACGCTCGATCACGACGCTCTGAATCACCACGTCCTCCAGCGGACGCTCGGTGCGCGGGTTGGTGGGGGCGGTCGCGATGGAGTCCACGACCTTCTGGCTGGCGGGGTCGGTGACCTCGCCGAAGATGGTGTGCTTGCGGGTGAGCCACGCCGTCGGGGCGACCGTGATGAAGAACTGCGAGCCGTTGGTGCCCGGGCCGGCGTTCGCCATGGCCAGGAGGTAGGGCTTGGTGAAACCGAGGTCCGGATGGAACTCGTCGGGGAACTGGTAGCCGGGGCCGCCGGTGCCGTTGCCCAGCGGGTCGCCGCCCTGGATCATGAAGCCGGAGATGACCCGGTGGAAGACCGTGCCGTCGTAGAGGTGCTCGTGGGAGGTCCGGCCGGTGTGCGGGTCCGTCCACTCACGGGTCCCCTCCGCGAGCTCCACGAAGTTCTTGACCGTCTTGGGCGCGTGGTTCGGCAGCAGCCGGACGGTGATGTCCCCGTGGTTGGTCTTCAGGGTGGCGTAGAGCTGCTCGGCCACGATCTTGCCTTCCATAGTCCTCACTGACAGGGGCAAATCCTCGCACGTCACGCCTTCCCGCACGCAACTGTCGCGCCCCAGGTCATCCGGTGGCATCGTCGGTGACGGCTCCCCTTGACCCGGATGCCCGTACGCACATGCCGTACCCCGCGACGGCGGGCATGATTTCAAACCGGGTGGAAAGGCGAAAACCGAACGCCACCGAGGAGGAGGTTCTCGTGACCCGCATCGACAGCGTGCGCGACGCAGCCGAGAGGACGAGGGTCAGCGTGCGGCACGCCGCGGACGTGGTGGCGCCGTACGCCGACACAGCGAAGCTCAACGCCGCGCACTACACGGACGAGGCCAGGCTCTACCTGGCACCCCGGGTGTCGGCGGCCGGGCGGCAGGCCCGCGCGGCGGCCCGGACGCAGTACGACGCGCACCTGGCGGCGCGTCTCGACCAGGCCCTGGCGGCGGTGCCGCCGGGCGTCCAGCAGAAGGTGGGGACCGCCGCCCGGCGCACCCGTGACACCGCCCGTCTGGCGGCGGAGTTCACAGCGCCGCGGATGGGCCAGGCGGTGACCACCGTGCGCAGCGTCGCGGCCCCGGCCGCGGAGGAGGCGGCCGCCCGCAGCGCCGCCGCGGTCGCCGTGCTGCGCAGCCACGTCACGGCGGACGACATCCGCAAGCTGGAGCGCCGCCGCGAGCGCCGGGCCCGCAACGGGCGGTTCGCCAAGGGCCTGCTCCTGGCGGGCCTCGTCGCCGGGGCCGGCTTCGCGGCGTGGAAGTGGTGGAGCAAGCAGACCAACCCCGACTGGCTGGTGGAGCCCGCGCCCGCCACCGAGGTCGCCGACCGCGCCTCCCTCAACGGCGGCGTCGGGGCCGACGCCTCGTTCGGCAAGGTCGACGGCTCGCCGGTGGACGCGCTTGACCCGGAGGTACAGGCCAAGCAGGCGGAGTCGGACGCCGACGACCGCCGCGACCGCGGGGACACCCACCCGTGACGTGACGGTCCGGACACCGGCGGCGGTGCGACACGACCGGCAGGAGGGCGGCGGACCCGTGACGGGTCCCGCCGCCCTCCTGCCGTACGCACCCGTCACCGTCCGGAAGGCGCAGGCAGCGGCAGGACCTCCTCCTCGGCCTCTGGGTCGGCGATCTGCGCGGGCACCCCGCGCAGGGCGTACAGCGCCACGACGGCGCCGACCGCGAGCAGCGCCGCCCCCACCACGGTGGTGACCTGGACGCTGTGGCAGAAGGCGTCCTTCGCGGCCGCCAGCAGCGCGGCCCCGTCCGCCCTCGGCACCCGGGCGGCCGCCTCGGCGGCCCCGCCCACCGACTCGCGGGCGGCGTCCGCGGCACCTGCGGGCAGTCCCGCGGGAAGGGCGAGCGCGTCACGGTAGACCGCGCCGAGCAGCGAGCCGAGGACCGCGATGCCCAGCGAACCGCCCATCTCCATGGCGGTCTCCGAGACGGCGGCGGCCGCGCCCGTCCGCTCCTTGGGGGCACTCGCGAGGATCGTGTCGTTGGTGACCGAGACGATCAGGATGATGCCCGCGCCGTTGGCGACCAGCGGCGCCAGCAGCTCCCAGTACGGCGTCCCGGGCGTGGAGAGCCGGCCGAGCACCGCGGTGCTCGCGGCCAGCAGCACCAGGCCGAGGGCCACCACCCGCGCCCGGCCCAGCCGCGGGATCAGCGCGGTGGCCAGCGGAGCGGCGAAGGCCGCGGCCAGCGGGCCGGGGAGCAGCGCCAGCCCCGCGGTGAAGGGAGACCAGCCGCGGACGACCTGGAAGTACAGGGAGAAGGCGAGCGACAGCGTGGACGAGGCGAAGATCATGACCAGGTTGGCGCCGACGGCGCCGCTGAAGGCGGGGTTGCGGAACAGCCGCAGGTCGATCAGGGGCTCCTCGACCCGCACCTGGCGGCGGGCGAACAGCACCAGGGCCGCCGTCCCGATCGCCGCGGCGATCCAGACCGGCGCATGGTCCACGCCGTCCCGGAAACCCTCCTTGACGGCGTAGATGGCGCCCACGACACCGACGACCGACAGCGGCACGCCGATCCAGTCCAGCCGTCCCGGCCGGGGGTTGCGGGACTCCGGCAGCACCAGGGCGCCGGCCACGAGGACGACCGCCATGAGCGGGACGTTGATCAGGAAGACCGAGCCCCACCAGAAGTGGTCCAGCAGCAGACCGCCGACCACGGGGCCGAGCGCGAAGCTCGCGGCGGCGATGCCGCTGCTGATCCCGATGGCCGTGGTGCGCTCCTTGGCGTCGGTGAAGGCGTGGCGTACGACGGAGAGCGTCGAGGGCACCATCGCCGCCCCTGCGACGCCGAGCAGCGCGCGGCCGGCGATCAGCGCCCCGGGGTTCGGTGCGTAGGCGGTGAGCAGCGAGGCCACGCCGAAGGCGGCGGCGCCCAGCAGCATCATCCGCTTGCGGCCGAGCCGGTCGCCGAGGTTGCCCATGACGACCAGCAGGCCGCCCATGGCGAAGCCGTAGACGTCGGAGATCCACAGGATCTCGGTGCCGGACGGACCCATGTCCTTCAGCAGCGACGGGATGGCGTAGTTGAGCACGCTGTTGTCGATGCCGAGGAGCATGGCGGCCAGGCAGCAGACGGCGAGTGCGGCCCAGCGATGGCGGGCGGGGGCCGCGGGCGTCACGGCCGCGGCGTCGTGTGTGCGTGCGGGATTCGTCATGACCGACACGGTGCGCGCGGGCGCTGACCGGCCGCGCACCGTGCGCTGACCGGCGGCAGCCCGGGCCCGGTCAGCGCGTGGTCAGCCCGGTCAGTGCCCGCAGCGCCCGGTCGGCGGGGAGTCCCGCACCGCGCGCGTAGGCCTCCTGGTGGGCCGGGTCGCCGAGGGCGGCCCGTGCGGCGCCCTCGGTGCGGGCGGCGTCGGGACCGGCCGGCACCTCGGTGCCGCGCAGCGCACTTGCCACGCCCAGCAGTTCCGCAGCCCGTGCGGGGTCGCCCTCGGCGAGCGCGAGGCCGGCGAAGGCGTCGGCGAGGTTCGCCGCCAGCGGCAGGTCGCGGGCCCCGTGCTCCACACCCGCGGCCTCGCGCAAGTGCCCGCGGGCGCGGACGGTGTCGCCCTCCTCCTGGGCGATCCTGCCGAGGGCGATGTGCGCCTCGGCACGGGCGCTCTCGCCGGTGTACCAGCCGTCCAGGGACTCGGACAGGGCCAGCCCCGACAGCCGCCGCGCCTCGGCGAGGTCCCCGGTCAGCCGGGCGCACTCGCCGAGGCCCAGGTGGGCCCCGGCGAACATCTCCCGGGCGCCGCAACCGCGGGCGAGCTCCAGCCCGCGCGTGAAGTCGGCCCGGGCCTGCTCGTACCGTCCCGCCCGCAGGCCGCACCTGCCGCGTTCGCCGAGCAGCTCGGCGACGCTCTCGGTGGCGCCCAGCTCAGCGGCGTGACCGAGGGCCTCGTCGATCAGCCCCACGGCCCGCGCCACGTCACCGCGGGAGCCGGACAGCCAGGCCAGCTGTGTGAGGGCCATGGTGGCCCCCCAGCGGTCGCCCAGGGCGCGGAACCCGGCGAGGGCCCGGTCGAACTCCGTCTCGGCCGCGGCGATGTCACCGCCGACCATCCACGCGTGGAACCCCGAGCCGACGTGGACCAGGGCCCGCTGCCAGGGCTCGACGAGGCTCGCCGCGCCGTCCGCGTACCGGGCGTACGTCTCGTCGTCGGGCACTCCCGCGAAGGGCGCCCAGAGCAGGTTGAGCACGGGGTAGCGGCGGGCCATGCCGCCGAGCCCGGCGACGACGTCCGTGGCGGCCGCCAGGTGGACGGCGAGTTCGGCCTGATCCGCGGTGACGGAGGCGGCGGTGATCACGCACAGCGCGTACTCCTCGGCCAGCCCGGGCGGCGCACAAGGCCCGGTCACCGCCAGCAACTCGCTAGCAGGCCGGGCGCCCTCGTAGCGCATGCCGCGCAGCATCCAGTACGTGCACAGGGCCGCGAGCAGCCGCAGCGCCACGGCGGTGTCGCCCGCGGCCACCGAACCGCCCAGCGCGGCGTGCAGGTTGTCGTGGTCGGCCGCGAGCCGGCGCAGCCACTCCAGCTGCTCGGCCCGGCGCAGCCGCGGGTCGGCGGTCAGCGCCAGGTCGAGGAAGTACGCCGCGTGCGCCCGGCGCAGCGCCTCCGACTCGCCCGCCTCGGCGAGGCGTTCGGCGGCGTACGCCCTGATGGTCTGGAGCAGCCGGTAGCGCACACCGCCTCCGTCGCCGTCCGGACGGTCCACCACCACCAGCGACTTGTCGGCGAGGGAGGCGAGCAGGTCGAGCACGTCCTCGGCGTCGATGGCGTCGCCGTCCGCCGGGCCGGCCGCGGGTCCCGCGCAGATCGCCTCGGCGGCCGGGAGGGTCCAGCCCCCGGCGAAGACGGAGGCGCGGCGCAGCACGGTGCGCTCGTCCTCGGGCAGCAGCTCCCAGCTCCAGTCCACGACCCCGCGCAGGGTCCGCTGACGGGGCTGCGCGGTGCGACTGCCCCGGGAGAGCAACCGGAAGCGGTCGCCGGGCCCGGCGAGCACGTCACCGAGCCGGTCGGCGACGTCGGCGGCGGACAACGACCGCAGCCGGGCGGCGGCCAGCTCGATGGCGAGCGGGACGCCGTCCAGGGCCCGGCAGATCCGGGCGGCCTCCTCGGCGTCGGGCAGCCTGCCGGACGGACTCACGGCGGCGGCCCGCTCGAGGAGCAACCGGACGGCGGGGGAGCCGAGCACGTCCTCCTCGGGCGCGCCGGGGGCCGGCAGCGGCAGCGGTTCGAGCGGGCAGAGCGTCTCGCCGTTGACGCCGAGCGCCTCCCGGGTGGTCGCCAGGACCCGCACCCGCGGGCAGGCGGCCAGCAGCTCCGCGGTGATGCGGGCGACGTCGGCGATCAGGTGCTCGCAGTTGTCCAGCACGAGGAGCACGTCCCGGTCGGTCAGCGCGGCCGTGAGACGGGCGAGCGGCGAGCCCTCCGGCCCCCCGGCCTCCCGCCCGGCGGCCCCGGGGAGCAGACCCGCCTCCCGCAGGCCCAGGGCCCCCGCGATCGCCTGCGGCACCTCGGAGCCGTGGGTCAGCCCGGAGAGGTCCACGAAGCAGACCTCTCCCGTGTGCCGCCCGGCCGCCTCCACCGCGGTACGGGTCTTGCCCGCACCGCCCGGGCCGATCAGGGTGACCAGCCGGGCGTCACCGAGTCGCGCCCCGATCCGTGCCAGCTCCTGCTCACGGCCGATGAAGCTGGTCAGCTGGGCGGGCAGCGCGTGCCGGCGGAGCGGCGCGGACGGACTCCCGGCGGACGATGTTTCACGTGAAACACCCGAAGACCGGGCATCCGGCACGCCTTCGGTGCCCCCGGTGACCGCGGCAGGCGCGGTACGGGCGGGCACCGGCTCGCCGCGCAGCACCGCCAGATGCGCCTCCGCCAGTTCCGGACCCGGGTCGGCGCCGAGGGACTCGGCGAGTTCACGCCGTGCGTCCTCGTACACCCGCAGCGCCTCGGACTGGCGGCCGCAGCCGTACAGCGCCCGCATCAACTGGGCGCGCAGCCGTTCCCGCAGCGGGTACCGGGTGACCAGTTCCTGCAGTTCGGCGACGAGTTCCTGGTGGTGCCGTGCGTCCAGCGCCAGCTCGGCCGCGATGCGGTCCTCCACCGCCGCGATCCGCAGTTCCTCCAGCCGCGCCACCTGCGCCCGCGCGAAGGGCGCGTCGCCCACGTCCGCCAGGGCCGAGCCCCGCCACAGGTCCAGCGCACCGCGCAGCAGGCCCGCGGCCCGCCCGGGCTCACCCGCGGCCAGCGCCTCCCGCCCCTCGGCCGCGAGCCGCTCGAAGCGGTGCACGTCCACCTCGTCAGGGGTGACCACCAGCCGGTAGCCGCCCGGATGGCGCTCGATGGGCACGGCGACGGCCGCGCGCAGCCGCGAGACCTGGGACTGCAGCGCGTTGCCGACCCCGGCCGGCGGCTCGTCCCCGTACAGCCCGTCGATCAGCCGCTCGGTGCCGACGATCCGGCCCGGCTCCAGCAGCAACATCGCCAGCAGCGCCCGCCGGCCCGGGCCTCCGACGGCGGCGGTGCCCCCGTCGTCCCGCAGCGCTCTCGTCTCCCCCAGAATGCCGAACCGCACGCCGCCGATTCTGCCGTACGGGTCCGCGGCCGGCACCGGGCCCCGGGAACACGACAGGCCGGGACCTCCATGAGGTTCCCGGCCCGGTCGGACGGTGTGGAGCCTAGGGGAGTCGAACCCCTGACATCCGCCATGCAAAGACGGCGCTCTACCAACTGAGCTAAGGCCCCGTGCCGCAGACCAGCGTACCGGCTGCGGAGAGGATCACCGACCGAGTATCGGGGGTCCGTAGGATGACGGGCAAGTTCGCGGCCGCAAAGGTCCCCCGTCAGGAGCCCGCAATGGACAGCTCGCAGCCGGACGCCACCACCCGCGTCCAGGACATGCAGCGCACCTGGTACGGCGAGCCGCTCGGCGTGCTGTTCCGCCGCCTCATGGAGACCCTGGCGCTCAACCAGGCGCGGCTGGCGGGGGTGCTGGGGCTGTCGGCGCCGATGCTCTCCCAGTTGATGAGCGGGCAGCGCGCGAAGATCGGCAATCCCGCGGTCGTGCAGCGGCTCCAGGCGCTGCAGGAGCTCGCCGCGGAGGTGTCCGGCGGGACGGTGGCCGCGGCGGACGCCGTGCCGCGGATGGAGGAGATCCGCGGTTCCGAGGGCTCACCCCTGCTCGGCACCACCCAGAGCGCGACCGGAGCGCCGCTGCCGCCCGCGCGCAGGGTCGTCCACGAGATCCGCTCGCTGCTGCACGGGGTGGCCTCGCCCGCCGAGATCGCCGAGGCGGCCGATTCCCTCGCCCACCGCCACCCCCAACTGGCAGAGTTCCTCCGGGTGTACGGCGCCGGGCCGTCCGACGCGGCGGTCCGGGACTACGAGGCGCGGAAGCAGGGGGCGGACGCACGCCATGGGTGAGGTCTTCGCGGGCCGGTACGAACTGGTCGATCCGGTCGGGCGCGGCGGGGTGGGCGCGGTGTGGCGCGCCTGGGACCGGCGGCGCGGACGTTACGTGGCGGCCAAGGTGCTGCTGCATAGCGACGCCCACGCCCTGCTGCGCTTCGTCCGGGAGCAGGCGCTGCGCATCGACCACCCGCACGTCCTGGCCCCCACCAGCTGGGCGGCCGACGACGACAAGGTGCTGTTCACCATGGACCTGGTGCGCGGCGGCTCGCTGTCGCACCTCATCGGCGACTACGGTCCGCTGCCGGCGCGCTACGTCGGCGGCCTGCTCGACCAGTTGCTGTCCGGCCTGACGGCCGTGCACGCCGAGGGCGTGGTGCACCGGGACATCAAGCCCGCGAACCTCCTGATGGAGGCGACCGGCACCGGGCGCCCGCACCTGCGTCTGTCGGACTTCGGCATCGCCATGCGCAAGGGGGAGCCCCGGCTCACCGCGGCCAACTACGTCGTGGGCACCCCTGGTTACTTCGCCCCGGAACAGCTGCTCGGCGCCGAGCCCGACTTCCCCGCCGACCTGTACGCGACCGGGCTGGTCGCGCTCTACCTGCTGGGCGGCAGCAAGCCCGACGCGGAGGCGATCGTCACCCAGTACGTCCACGGCATGCCCCGGGCCCCGCAGGGCGTCCCCGGCCCGCTGTGGGAGGTGATCGGCACCCTGCTGCAGCCGGACCCGGAAGCCCGCTTCCGCACCGCCGCGGGGGCCCGCAAGGCCCTGGCGGCGGCGGTGGAGCTGCTGCCGGACCCCGAGCCGGACGAGGAGGCCGTCGAGGTCTTCGACCAGATCGGGCCGCTGCCCGCCGGCTTCTCCCCCGACGGACCGGTGGACCCGGCGCCGTCCGTGGAGGGGACCGGGAGCTTCCGCCTGCCGCCGCCCGCACCCGCCCCGCGGCCCGCCGCGACGGCTCCGACGCCGCCCACACTGCCGACGCAAGCGCCGGTCACCCCGGCGCCCACGCGTCCGTACACGGCCACCGTGGCGGGTGCCGGCGCCCCGGTGGCCGCCGCTGCCGCTGCCGCCGTCGCCGTCGCTCAGCCGCTGCCGCCGCCGATCGCACCGGCCGTGCCCGCCGCCCGGGCCGGTGCGCCGGCGCCGGCGCACCGGCCCGGCCCTCCCGCCAAGGTCGTCGTGCCGATGCTGCTCGTCGCGGTCCTCTGCTTCGCCTTCGGCTTCTGGGCCCTGTCAGCGTCCTCCTGAGACCGCGGCCGGCCCGCGCCGCGCGGCCACCGTCCAGACCGCGAGCGACAGCAGCAGCACGGTGCCGGCGCCCAGGGCCGCGAAGCTGAGGGCGCGCAGCAGCGGGTTCCCGGAGCCGGGCTCCCCGGGGAGGCCCAGGTCCTCGCCGGGGTCACCGTCGTACGACGGCCCCGCCTGCGCGGCGCCCTCGACGTTGATCCGCAAGGTGACCGGGACGGCGCCGTCGACGAAGCCCGCGACCTCCGGGTGCACCGACACCGCCAGGTAGTAGGAGCCGTCGAAACGGGCCGCCGCCACCGCGTCGCCGCTCTCGTAGCGGTTGGCGTAGGCGACCTTCCCGGTCGTGGCGGTGACGGAGGTCTGCTCGCCCGAGTAGGAGGCCGTGTCGCCGCCGATGAAGGCCCAGCGCGGGTTGTAGACCTCCACGCGCACACCGGAGCCGCTGTAGCCGCCCGGCTTCGTCACGTCCGCGTTGGCGAAGTCCGCCGCGGCCCAGGCCTGTTGTCCCCAGCCGACCGGTACCCGGTAGAAGCGCGTCTGCCCGGGCAGCACCTCGTCCTTCCAGACCCCGCTGCCGAGGGCCCCGGCATGGGCGAAGTCCGCGCCGCCGGTGGCCCCGCGGGCGGTGCCGCTCGCGGGCACCGGCGTCTGCGTGCCCGGGCTGAGGGCGGGGCCGGGCGTGGCGCCGCCGGTGAGCCCCGGCTCGTTGGTGAACCGGATCTGCAGCGGCCAGGGCGCGGCGTCCGAGGTGCCCTGCGAGGTGCGGGTCACCTCCAGGACGTACGCGTGCGCCTGCCGGCAGGGCCCGTCCTCGCCGATGGTCCGCTCGACCCAGGTGCCGATGGGCCGTGCCGCGCCGTCGGCGGAGAACGTCCGGCGGTCGCTGTCACAGCGGGTGCCGTCGGTGCTCGTCAGCGTCAGCTCGATGCCGTCCCCGTACGCCACCTCGGTGCCCGGGCGGGGCAGCGCGAAGACCGCGAGGTAGGCCGAGCGCACCGCGTCCAGGTCGAGGGCGTAGTTCTTGCCGCCCTCGTCCGCCGCCAGGCTGTCCCGGTACAGGACCCCGGGTTTGAGCTGCGGGGCGTCCGCGGTGCTGGCCCGCCCCCGTACCTCCTCGCCCTGCGGCTGCCAGGAGGGGACGGCCGGGTCGGCGTACGCCGCTCCCGCCGGTCCCGCCAGCAGCGCGAGAGCCGCCGCCACCGATGTGAGTGCCCTGCGGATCATGCCCCGTCCCTCCGCCTGCGGCCCAGCAGGGCCACCGTCCCGACCCCGACGAGCGCCACCGCGCCTCCCGCGGCCGCCGCCATCGCGTCGCGCGTCGTCATGAAGCCCCCGCCGTCCGCGGGGGCTGCGGCCGCTGTGGTGTCCCCGGCCGCCGCCCATTCCCCGCCGTCCCGGCCGGCGGCCGAACCGCCGCCGCGCGCGGGCGCGTCGTACTCCGGTCCGGCCAGTTCCGTCCCGGTCACGTCCACCCGCAGGACGACCCCCACCGCCGCGTTCCGCGCCAGCCCTGCCGCGCCCGGCCCGAGCGAGACCGCGACGTAGTGCTCGCCCGCCGTGCGGGCGCCCCGGGCGCCCCCGCCGGCGACCCAGCGGTTGGTCCAGGTCACGGGTACCGTGCCGAGCCCCACCGACAGCGGGCGCCCGTAGTAGCCGCGGCGTTGCGAGGCCCCGGAGGCGTCGCCCAGCGGCTGCCGTCCCGGCCCGTACGCGGCCGTCGCCACGAAGGACGAGGCCGTGGAACCACCCTTCTGGAGCGGTTCGTTGGCGAAGTCGGCGGTGTACGTCAGTCGCTGTCCCCAGCCGACCCGCACCTTGTAGAAGCGCGTCTGACCGGGCAGCAGCGTGTCCCGCCAGATGCCCCTGCCGAGCCGGCGCGCGTCGTTGAACCCCGTGCCGCCCTCGACGTCGCGCGGCGCGCCCGTCAGAGCCGCCGGCGGGTCCCCGTAACGGGTCGCGGCCGGTGCCGGGGTGGCACCCGCCGGGAACGGCCGCTCGGAGCCGTACCGCAGCTCCAGGGGCCAGCGGGCGCGGTCGGAGCCGGGGGCGCTGGTGCGGTGCACGGAGAGCACGTAGCGCCCCGCCCTGTCGCAGGCGCCGTCCCGGCCGTCGCCGGGAATCCGGCTGACGGCGCCGCCGATCACCATCGCGCCCTCGTCCTGCCCGAAGTGCGCGGTGTCCGAGCCGCAGGTGAGGGCGTACCTGCCGGTGCCCGCCAGCCGCAGCTCGACGCCGTCCCCGTACGCGGCCTTCACCCCCGGCCGCGGCACCGCGGTGACCGCCAGGTCGGCCGTGGAGGCCGCGTCCAGCGTCATCGCGTACCAGCGGGTCTCGCCGGGCCCGATGTCATCGACGTACTGGCCGGGGGACAGCCCGGGCGCACCGGTGGCGCTCGTCCCGCCGTCCACCCGCCGGCCCTGGAGGCGGTACGCGTCCGCGCTCAGCCGGGAGGCCCGCGTCAGCTGCCGTACGAGCGAGGCGGCGTCGGGGGCGTCCCGGTAGCTGCCGTGACCGGCCTCGGCGATGCACTCCAGCTGCTCGCGGGCGCCGCCGCGCACCTGGAAGCCGATGGTGTCGATCCGCAGGTCCACGCCCTGCCCGGCCAGCCGTGCCGCCACCTCGCAGGGCTCGGGCGCCCCGCAGGTGTCCTCGCCGTCGGAGACCAGCACGATCGTGCGCCGCCCGCCCTCGGGCAGGTCGGCGGCCGCCTTCTGCACCGACAGCCCGATGGGGGTGTCCCCTTGGGGCCGCACCCCGGCCACGGCCTGCTTCAGGGCGTCCCGGTCCAGCGGCCGTACGGGCTCCAGCAGACGGGTGTCGTCGCAGCCGTGCTCCTTGCCCGCGCCGTAGACCCGCAGTCCCGTCGGGTAGCCGTCCGGCAGGGCGTCCACGACGGCGCCGACGGCCTTCCTGGCCGCCGTCATGCGGGCGCCCGCCATGGAGCCGGAGGAGTCCAGCACCATGACCAGCCCGTCGCCGTCGTTCACGGCCTGGGCCCGGGCCCGGGCCGCCCCGGCCGGGCCCAGCAGGGCGGCCAGCACCAGCAGCCCGCACGCGGCCGCCCACAGCGGCGCCACGGGCCCGCACGGCAGCGCCTTCCCTCGTCGCATGTGCTGTTCCCCCTCGCACATCGTCGGCCTCAGCGAAGCTATTGATTTGCGACAGCAAATACAAGCGGATCGCATCACGGTCGGGCAACAACGCCCGGGCGACCACGGGCGGACATGACGAGGCCCCGACCACATCGTGATCGGGGCCTCGGGAATCCTTCGTCCGGGCTGTGCCGTCTCAGACGCTCGCGCCGGAACCCGCCGGAACGGAGTCCGTGGCCTCCGTCCACAGGTCCTGCTCGGCGCGGTCCGCCTGGATCTGGCGGTACACGAGGAGACCGCCGATGGCGGCCAGTGCGACCAGGAGAAACTTCTTCACCGCGCGACCTCGTCCTTCTTGCGTTGAGGGTCTTCCGACGGGCCCGACTATACACACCGGTCGATATCGAACGGTGACCTGCCACCGGAACCAACTGCGCGGACGCGGACAAGGAAACGGCCCGTACGGATGATCCGTACGGGCCGTTCACGCGGTGGGGCTAACAGGACTTGAACCTGTGGCCTCTTCCTTATCAGGGAAGCGCTCTAACCGTCTGAGCTATAGCCCCGCGCTGCGTTGAAAGATTAGCGCACCCGGGGCCGTGGCCCAAAATCGGTTACTCGTCCTCCGCCAGAGTCAGCTCGATCCCGCCCACCATGCCGGCCGACATGTTGTAGATGAAGGCGCCGAGCGTCGCCAGCGCCGTGGCCAGCACGACGTCGATGACCGCGATGACCGCCGTGAAGGTCAGCACGCGCGACAGCGACAGGAACGACACCAGGTCGAACCCGCCGTCCGAGCCGGAGGACGTCGCCTCGCTGAGCGTGCCGCCGACCGTGGTGAAGACGCCGATGGCGTCCATCACCATCCACAGCACCGCGACCGCGATGACCGTGCAGATGCCCAGCGCGATGGAGAGCAGGAAGCTGACCTTCATCACCGACCACGGGTCGGCCTTCGCCACCCGCAGCCGCGCCTTGCGCGTGCGCGGGACCGTACGGGCCGCAGGACGCGGCTGGCGGACGCCCGCGGTCGCGGGGGGCCCGGCCGGGGGCGCGTACGCCTGGGGCGGCTGGTGCGGGTCCTGGGTCAGCTGCGGCGCCTGCTGCGGCTGCTCGGCGACCGGGCCGGCGGGGCCACCGCCGTAGGTCTGCTGGTGCACAGCGTGCTGGTGCTGCGCTGGACGGGTGTCGGTCACGGTGATTCCCCCCTGGTGCGGGCCGTTGTCCGTACGTGGGCCAGGGGCACCGCCGATCGCGTCCGGAACGGCTGCCGGCATCGGCTGCCCTCCGTCCGCGCCCGTCCCACCCGCGGCGCCCTCGGCTCCACTCACGGCTTTCTACTCCTCCGACTCGGCGGCCAGGGGCTGCTCGCCCTCGGCCTCTTCGGCGGCGACGACCTCTTCGGCCTCCGCCCCCGCCTCGGCATTGCGGGCGACGCCCACGACTGCATCCTTTTTACCGAGGTTGATCAGTTGGACGCCCATGGTGTCACGCCCGGTTTCCCTGATCTCGTTGACACGGGTGCGGATCACACCGCCGCCGAGGGTGATGGCGAGGATCTCGTCGGTCTCCTCCACCACCAGCGCCCCGACCAGGGAACCCCGGTCCTCGACGATCTTGGCCGCCTTGATGCCGAGTCCGCCGCGCCCCTGGACCCGGTACTCGTCCACACTGGTGCGCTTGGCGTACCCGCCATCGGTGGCGGTGAAGACGAACGTACCCGGTCGCACGACATTCATCGAGAGCAGTTCGTCCCCTTCGCGGAAGCTCATGCCCTTCACGCCCGAGGTCGCACGGCCCATCGGCCGCAGCGACTCGTCCGTCGCGGTGAACCGGATGGACTGCGCCTTGCGGCTGACCAGCAGCAGGTCGTCGTCCGGGCCGACCAGCTCGGCGCCGATCAGCAGGTCCTCGCTGCCGTCCTCGGTCTCCCGCAGGTTGATCGCGATGACACCGCCCGAGCGGGGGGAGTCGTAGTCCTTCAGCGAGGTCTTCTTCACCAGGCCCGACCGGGTGGCGAGCACCAGGTAGGGCGCCGCGTTGTAGTCGCGGATGGCCAGCACCTGGGCGATCTGCTCGTCGGGCTGGAAGGCCAGCAGGTTCGCCACGTGCTGCCCGCGGGCGTCGCGCCCGGCGTCCGGCAGCTCGTACGCCTTGGCGCGGTAGACCCGGCCCTTGTTGGTGAAGAACAGCAGCCAGTGGTGGGTGGTGGTGACGAAGAAGTGGTCGACGATGTCGTCTTCCCGCAGCTTCGTGCCGCGCACGCCCTTGCCACCGCGCTTCTGCGAGCGGTAGTCGTCCGTCTTGGTGCGCTTGACGTAGCCGCCACGGGTGATCGTGACGACGATGTCCTCCTCTGCGATCAGGTCCTCGATGGACATGTCACCGTCGAAGGGGACCAGGGCCGAGCGCCGGTCGTCGCCGAACTTCTCGACGATCGCCGTCAGCTCCGTGCTGATGATGCCGCGCTGCAGCTCGGGCGAGGCCAGGATGCGGTTGTACTCGTTGATCTTCGCCTGGAGCTCGTCGTGCTCCTGGACGATCTTCTGCCGCTCCAGGGCCGCCAGGCGGCGCAGCTGCATCTCCAGGATCGCGTTGGCCTGGATCTCGTCGATCTCCAGCAGGCCCATCAGGCCTTCACGCGCCACGTCCACGGTCGCGCTGCGCCGGATCAGGGCGATGACCTCGTCGATCGCGTCCAAGGCCTTCAGCAGACCGCGCAGGATGTGGGCGCGCTCCTCGGCCTTGCGCAGCCGGAACCGCGTCCGGCGGACGATGACCTCGATCTGGTGGGTCACCCACTGCTTGATGAACTGGTCCAGCGAGAGCGTGCGCGGCACGCCGTCCACCAGCGCCAGCATGTTGGCGCCGAAGTTCGTCTGCAGGTCGGTGTGCTTGTAGAGGTTGTTCAGCACCACCTTGGCGACGGCATCGCGCTTGAGCACGATCACCAGGCGCTGTCCGGTGCGCGAGGAGGTCTCGTCGCGGACGTCGGCGATGCCGCCGACCCGGCCGTCCTTCACCAGGTCGGCGATCTTCTGCGCCAGGTTGTCCGGGTTGACCTGGTACGGCAGCTCGGTGACGACCAGGCACTGCCGGCCCTGGATCTCCTCGACCTCGACGACCGCGCGCATCGTGATGGAGCCGCGGCCCGTGCGGTACGCCTCCTCGATGCCCTTGCGGCCCACCACCAGGGCGCCGGTCGGGAAGTCGGGGCCCTTGATGCGCTCGATGAGGGCCTCGAGCAGTTCCTCGTTGGACGCCTCCGGGTTGGCCAGGTACCACTGGGCGCCCTCGGCGACCTCGCGCAGGTTGTGCGGCGGGATGTTGGTCGCCATGCCGACCGCGATGCCGGCGGAGCCGTTGATCAGCAGGTTGGGGAAGCGCGACGGCAGGACCGTCGGCTCCTGGTTGCGGCCGTCGTAGTTGTCCTGGAAGTCGACGGTGTCCTCGTCGATGTCCCGGACCATCTCCATGGACAGCGGCGCCATCTTGCACTCGGTGTACCGCATGGCGGCGGCCGGGTCGTTGCCCGGGGAACCGAAGTTGCCGTTGCTGTCGACCAGCGGCATGCGCATCGACCACGGCTGGGCCAGGCGCACCAGCGCGTCGTAGATCGAGGAGTCGCCGTGCGGGTGGTAGGTACCCATGACGTCGCCGACGACACGGGCGCACTTGTAGAAGCCGCGCTCCGGGCGGTAGCCGCCGTCGTACATCGCGTACAGCACGCGGCGGTGGACGGGCTTGAGGCCGTCCCGGACGTCGGGCAGCGCGCGCGAGACGATGACGGACATCGCGTAGTCGAGGTAACTGCGCTGCATCTCCGTCTCGAGGCCCACGGCCTCGATCCGCGTCGTGGTGTCCGCCTCGGCGGCGCCCGCGGCGTCCTGCGGGGTGCCGGGCGTGACAGGGGTGTTCTCGTCGGCCATTGCTGGTCAAAGTCCTTTCGGGCGGCGGCTGATGGGGGCCGACTCAGATGTCGAGGAAGCGGACATCCTTGGCGTTGCGCTGGATGAAGGAGCGCCGGGCCTCGACGTCCTCGCCCATCAGCACCGAGAACAGGTCGTCGGCGAGGGCCGCGTCGTCCAGGGTGACCTGGCCGAGCACACGGTGGTCGACGTCCATCGTGGTGACCCGCAGTTCCTCGGCGTTCATCTCGCCGAGGCCCTTGAAGCGCTGAATCGAGTCCTCGCGCACGCGCTTGCCGTTCTGGCGGCCCAGCTCGATCAGGGCGTCGCGCTCGGAGTCGGAGTACGCGTACTCGAAGTCGTCCCGGCCCCACTTGATCTTGTAGAGCGGGGGACGGGAGAGGTACACGTGGCCCGCCTCGACCAGCGGCCGCATGAAGCGGAAGAGGAAGGTCAGCAGCAGGGTGTTGATGTGCTGGCCGTCCACGTCGGCGTCCGCCATCAGGATGATCTTGTGATAGCGCAGCTTCGAGATGTCGAAGTCCTCGTGCACACCGGTGCCGAAGGCCGAGATCAGCGCCTGGATCTCGGTGTTCTGCAGGATCTTGTCGATCCGCGCCTTCTCCACGTTCAGGATCTTGCCGCGGATCGGGAGGATCGCCTGGTACTGCGGGTTGCGGCCGGACTTGGCCGAGCCGCCGGCGGAGTCACCCTCGACGATGAAGATCTCGCACTTGGCGGGGTCGTTGGACTGGCAGTCGCTCAGCTTGCCCGGCAGCGACGCCGTCTCCAGCAGGCCCTTGCGACGCGTCAGGTCGCGCGCCTTGCGGGCCGCGACGCGGGCGGTGGCCGCCTGGATGGACTTGCGGATGATGTCCGAGGCCTCGTTGGGGTTGCGGTCCAGCCAGTCCGTCAGGTGCTCGTGCACGACCTTCTGGACGAAGGTCTTCGCCTCGGTGTTGCCGAGCTTGGTCTTCGTCTGGCCCTCGAACTGCGGCTCGCCCAGCTTGACCGAGATGATCGCGGTCAGACCCTCGCGGATGTCCTCACCGGTGAGGTTGTCGTCCTTCTCGCGGAGCAGCTTCTTCTCGCGCGCGTACTTGTTGACCAGCGTGGTCAGCGCGGCGCGGAAGCCCTCCTCGTGGGTGCCGCCCTCGTGGGTGTGGATGGTGTTGGCGAAGCTGTAGACACCCTCGCTGTACTGGGTGTTCCACTGCATCGCGACCTCGACGGAGAGCAGCCGCTCCTTGTCCTCCGCGTCGATGTCGATCACCGACGGGTGGACCGGCTCGCCCTTGCGCGAGTTCAGGTACTTCACGAAGTCGACGATGCCGCCCTCGTAGTGGTACGCGACCGAACGCGGCTGGCCCTCGTTCTCCACGTCCGCGTGCTCGGGACGCTCGTCGGTCAGCGAGATGGTCAGGCCCTTGTTGAGGAAGGCCATCTCCTGGAAGCGCCGCGACAGCGTCTCGAAGGAGTACTCGGTGGTCTCGAAGATGTCACCGTCGGCCCAGAAGGTCACGGTGGTGCCGGTCTCCGCGACCGGCTCGTTCTTCTGCAGCGGGGCGGTGGGCACACCGAGCTTGTAGTCCTGGGTCCAGCGGAAGCCCTCACGCTTGACCTCGACCGCGACCTTGTTCGACAGCGCGTTCACGACCGAGACGCCGACGCCGTGCAGACCGCCGGAGACGGCGTAGCCGCCGCCGCCGAACTTGCCGCCCGCGTGCAGCACCGTGAGCACGACCTCGACGGCGGGCTTTCCCTCGGACGGGACGATGTCCACCGGGATGCCGCGGCCGTTGTCGACCACGCGCACGCCGCCGTCGGGGAGGATCGTGACGTTGATGGTGTCCGCGTGACCGGCCAGTGCCTCGTCGACGGAGTTGTCGACGACCTCGTACACCAGGTGGTGCAGGCCGCGCTCGCCCGTCGAGCCGATGTACATGCCCGGGCGCTTGCGAACCGCGTCCAAGCCCTCAAGGACGGTGATCGCGCTGGCGTCGTACGCCCCGCCGGTGGCGGGCGCGGCGGAGCCGTCAGCTGCGGACGTATTGATCTCGTTGGGGTTGCCGGAATCGGCCACGAAGCGCCCTTTCTGGCACAGCATGAGCGGGGTCCCGCGGCGCGGAACCGGCTGCATCACTCGACATCGTTCGACTGGTCCCGCTGGGGTCCCCCGGTGCCGGAGGCCAGGGGCGGGCGGTACTGCTACCAGTCTACCGGTAGCGCCGACATAGATGGGGCTTTGGCGGTACCTGAGTTCCCGTGTACCCGACGGAAGTACCTCCAGCCGACTCCCCACACGCGGACCGGGTCCCAAAACGGCTCACGCGGGCGCACAGGGCTTCGACCCGATTACGCACAGCAGGTTCCCGGCCTATCCGTACGTATCGCCCGGCCCACGGCTCCCGGGAGCACGCAGACGGCCGTACGAACGCACCGGTCCTCCCGGCCCCAGGACCTTGATCAACTTCACGGTGCCGTGCCCGAGATCGGCGTTCAGCCTGGCCACGAGCGTCGGGGCGAGCAGCCGCAGCTGGGTCGCCCAGGCCGTGGAGTCGCACTGCACCGTGAGGACCCGTTCCTCCTCGTCGTACCGCTGCGGCTGGCAGTGCAGGGCCACGTCGTCGCCCACCAGTTCCGGCCAGCGGCCCATCACGCCGCCCACCGCCGCGGGGGCCTCCCAGCCGCGCTCGGTGATCAGCCGGCTGATCGCGGCGCCCAGGGGCAGCGGGTCCCGCCCGTCCGCCCGCGCACCACTGCGCAGGCCTCCGCGCCGGGCCTGCTTCTTCTGCTGGGCGGCCGCGCCCCTCGCGCGGGCCTGCTCCTTGGCGGCGCGCAGCGCGACCCTGGCCAGGTCGACGCCGGACACCGGCTTGTCCTGGGCGCCCGGCTCCTGCCCCGGCTGCTGAGGTGGCTGCTGGTCCGTCATGCCCGCTCCACGCCGCCGTCCTCCACCGCGTACCGGGCGCCGACCAGCACGTCCGGCACGTCGTCGTCCACCGCCGCCGTCACCAGCACCTGCTCACCGGGGGCCACCAGCTCCGCCAGCCGGGTGCGGCGCCGGGCGTCGAGCTCGGCGAAGACGTCGTCGAGCACCAGCACCGGTTCGCCGCCGTCGGCGCGCAGCAGGTCGTACGAGGCCAGGCGCAGCGCCAGCGCGTACGACCAGGACTCGCCGTGGCTCGCGTACCCCTTGGCGGGGAGCTGTCCCAGCTTGAGGGAGAGGTCGTCCCGGTGCGGACCGACCAGGGTCACCCCGCGCTCGATCTCCTGCTTTCGGGCCTCGCCCAGGGCCTCCAGCAGCAGTCCGTACAGCTGCTCGCGGCCCGACGCCCCGGCGATCCGTTCGCCGATCGAACTGCGGTACTCCAGGACGACGGGGCCCCCGCCCGGTGCCAGCTGCTCGTACGCCTTGTCCGCCAGCGGCTGCAGGGCCTGGGTGAGGTCCAGGCGCTGGGCCAGCAGCTCGGCGCCGGCCCTGGCCAGGTGCTGGTCCCAGATGTCGAGCGTGGACAGGTCGGCCCCGCGGCCGCCGTGGCGGCGGGCCATGGCGGCCGACTTCAGCAGGGTGTTGCGCTGCTTGAGGACCCGCTCGTAGTCGCTGCGGACGCCCGCCAGCCGGGGCGCCCGGGCGGTGAGCAGCTCGTCGAGGAAGCGCCGGCGCTCCCCGGGGTCGCCCTTGACCAGGGCCAGGTCCTCGGGGGCGAAGAGCACCGTCCTGACTATCCCCAGCAGGTCGCGCGGGCGGACCTGGGAGGAGCGGTTGAGCCGGGCCCGGTTGGAGCGGCCCGGATTGATCTCCAGCTCGATCAGCTGTTGCCGCTCGCCCTGCACCACGGACGCCCGCACGATCGCCCGGTCCGCGCCCATCCGCACCAGCGGGGCGTCGCTCGCGACCCGGTGACTGCCGAGGGTCGCCAGGTAACCGACCGCCTCGACCAGGTTGGTCTTGCCCTGGCCGTTGGGGCCGACGAAGGCGGTGACGCCCGGGTCGAGCGGGACCTCGACCCGGGCGTAGGAACGGAAGTCGGCGAGCGACAGATGCGCGACGTGCATGGCTGCGCGCCGCCTCCTTCCCGTGGGTGTGACTAGTGCTTCTCGACGGCGTGGCCGCCGAACTGGTTGCGCAGCGCGGCGATCATCTTCATCTGCGGGGAGTCGTCCTGGCGGGACGCGAAGCGGGCGAAGAGCGACGCGGTGATCGCGGGCAGCGGCACGGCGTTGTCGATGGCCGCCTCGACGGTCCAGCGGCCCTCGCCGGAGTCCTCGGCGTACCCCTTGAGCTTGGCGAGGTGCTCGTCCTCGTCGAGGGCGTTGACGGCCAAATCCAGCAGCCAGGAGCGGATGACGGTGCCCTCCTGCCAGGAGCGGAACACCTCGCGCACGTCGGTGACCGAGTGGACCTTCTCCAGCAGCTCCCAGCCCTCGGCGTAGGCCTGCATCATGGCGTACTCGATGCCGTTGTGGACCATCTTGGCAAAGTGGCCGGCGCCCACCTTGCCGGCGTGGACGGAACCGAAGTTCCCCACCGGCTTGAGGGCGTTGAATACCGGCTGCACCCTCTCGACGTGCTCGGGCTCGCCGCCGTACATCAGCGCGTAGCCGTTCTCCAGGCCCCAGACGCCGCCGGAGACACCGCAGTCGACGAAGCCGATGCCCTTGGCGGCCAGCTCCTCGGCGTGCTTCTCGTCGTCCGTCCAGCGGGAGTTGCCGCCGTCGACGACCACGTCACCGGGGGAGAGCAGGTCGCCGAGCTCGTCGATCGTCGCCTGGGTCGCGGCGCCGGCCGGCACCATCACCCACACCACCCGCGGGGCCGCGAGCTTGTCCACAAGTTCCTGCAGGCTGTGGACATCGGCGAGATCCGGGTTGCGGTCGTAGCCGACGACAGTGTGACCGGCCTGGCGGATGCGCGTGCGCATGTTCCCGCCCATCTTGCCGAGACCGATGAGACCGAGCTCCATCGTTGATCCTTCGTTCGAAGCCTGCCTGACCTACGTCGAGCCTACGTCGGTACCTGCAGGGCGACGCGACCGGACAGGCCTCGCGTCAGCCTGACAGCCGGACCGGCATGATCAGGTACTTGTACGCGTCGTCGGCCTCGGCGTCGACCGCCGGACGGCCGCTGAGCAGCGCGGGCTTGGTCGACGTGGTGAACGACAGCTGCGCCACCGGCGAATCGATCGCGCTCAGGCCGTCCAGCAGGAAGGTCGGGTTGAAGGCGATCGAGATGTCGTCGCCCTCCAGCTTGGCGTCCACACGCTCCACAGCCTGTGCGTCGTCGCTGGAACCCGCCTCCAGGGTCAGCACGCCCTGCTCGAAGCTCAGCCGGACCGGAGTGTTGCGCTCGGCCACCAGGGCCACGCGCTTGACGGCCTCGACGAACGGAGCGGTCTCGATCACCGCGACGGAGTTGAACTCGGTCGGGAAGAGCGTCCGGTACTTCGGCAGGTCGCCCTCGAGCAGGCGGGTGGTGGTGCGGCGGCCCGCGCCCTCGAAGCCGATCAGACCCTCGCCCGCGCCGGAGCCGGCCAGGGCGATGGCGACCGAGTCGCCGTTGGTGAGGGACTTGGCGGTGTCCAGCAGCGTCTTGGCGGGCACCAGGGCGACCGCGGAGATGTCCGGGGTCTCCGGCTTCCACAGGAACTCGCGGACCGCGAAGCGGTAGCGGTCGGTGGCGGCCAGGGTGACCGTGTCGCCCTCGATCTCGATCCGCACACCGGTGAGCACCGGCAGGGTGTCGTCACGGCCGGCGGCGATCGCGACCTGGGCGGCGGCCGCGGCGAAGACCTCGCCGGGGACGGTGCCGGAGGCGGTCGGCATCGCGGGCAGCGCCGGGTACTCCTCCACAGGCAGGGTGTGGAGTGTGAATCGCGAGCTGCCGCAGACGACGCTCACGCGCACGCCGTCGGTGGCGATCTCCACAGGCCTGTTGGGGAGCGCCCGCGAGATGTCGGCGAGCAGCCGGCCGGAGACCAGGACGGTGCCGTCCTCCTCGACGTCCGCCTCCACGGAGACGCGGGCCGAGACCTCGTAGTCGAAGCCGGACAGGCTCAGCTGGCCTTCCTCGGCCTTCAGCAGCAGGCCCGCCAGGACCGGCACCGGGGGACGGGCCGGGAGACTGCGGGCCGCCCAGGCCACTGCCTCCGCGAGTACATCGCGCTCCACCCGGATCTTCACCGGAACCGCCTCCTGCTGTTGCTGGCTGTCTGTGGCCGACTGTCTCTTGGCCCTGCTGGCCCTCTTGCCGGAGAACAGTCTGACAGCCGCCACGGACATGCGGTGCGGGTTGCGGTCAAGCCGGAGGGCGGGGAGGCGGACGGCCCGCGGCTCGGTTGTGCACAGGCCCCACTTCGAAGCAGGTTCCCCGGTAACTATCCCTGGTCGTAGTAATAGGGGGTGTGGATACCGTGGATAAGTGGTCCCGGTGCAGGTCAGGCCCTGTTTTTTATCCACCGCGCCTGTGGGTGGAGCCCGTGGACAACCCGGCCGATCTGTGGACGCCCGGAAGTTGTGCACACGCGATTCACAGGGAGGCTCCGGTTCTCCCCAGCGCTGTCCCCAGGAATACCCAGGTTCTCCCCAGCCCAACCCACCACGTTGGTGTGATGCGGTTCACTCCGATCGGTGAGCGGGTGTGTTCCGTTGCCGAACAGTGGACAGGACTGTGGAGAAGTGGCCCCTGACTGGGGACAACGAGCCCCTGCCTGTGGGCGGCCGGTGGACAACCGGGAGGGCGGCCTTGTGGGCGGCCGGAGCGTCCACAGTCTGTGGATCAGGGTTGCCCACAAATCCACACGGCCTCCAGCAGCCCGAATGAGTATCCCGCGGCCGTGCCTGTGGACACGTTCGGGACAACCCGGGCATCCCCAGGCTGTGGACGGGGGAAAACCGCCCCCGCCTGTGGAGAGACGTTCCTGTCCCCAAGACACGGCCGGCGCAATCGAACAACGAGAAGCGCCCCGGGAGTTGGCCCGGGGCGCTGTGGAGGTCTCGGTGGACGCCGAGGGCGCTGCGCTCAGCTCTTGATGCGGTTGGTGAGCTCGGTGACCTGGTTGTAGATCGACCGCCGCTCGGCCATCAGGGAGCGGATCTTGCGGTCCGCGTGCATGACGGTCGTGTGGTCGCGGCCGCCGAACAGGGCGCCGATCTTGGGCAGCGACAGGTCCGTGAGCTCACGGCACAGGTACATGGCGATCTGCCGGGCCGTGACGAGCACCCGGCTGCGGGAGGAGCCCGAGAGGTCCTCCACGTCCAGACCGAAGTACGAGGCGGTCTCCGCCATGATCGCCTGCCCGCTGATCTCGGGGACGGAGTCCTCCCCGCCCGGGATCAGGTCCTTCAGCACGATCTCGGTGAGCTGGAGGTCCACCGGCTGCCGGTTGAGGCTGGCGAAGGCCGTCACGCGGATCAGCGCGCCCTCCAGCTCGCGGATGTTCCGCGAGATCCGGGAGGCGATGAACTCCAGCACCTCCGGCGGGGCGTTGAGCTGCTCCTGCACGGCCTTCTTGCGGAGGATCGCGATCCGGGTCTCCAGCTCGGGCGGCTGGACGTCGGTGATCAGGCCCCACTCGAAGCGGTTGCGCAGCCGGTCCTCCAGGGTCACCAGCTGCTTGGGCGGCCGATCCGAGGAGAGCACGATCTGCTTGTTGGCGTTGTGCAGGGTGTTGAAGGTGTGGAAGAACTCCTCCTGCGTCGACTCCTTGCTCGCCAGGAACTGGATGTCGTCGACGAGCAGGATGTCCATGTCGCGGTAGCGCTTGCGGAACGCGTCCGCCTTGCCGTCGCGGATGGAGTTGATGAACTCGTTGGTGAACTCCTCGGAGCTCACGTAGCGCACCCGTGTCCCCGGGTAGAGGCTGCGGGCGTAGTGCCCGATCGCGTGCAGCAGGTGCGTCTTGCCGAGGCCGGACTCCCCGTAGATGAACAGCGGGTTGTACGCCTTGGCCGGTGCCTCCGCGACGGCGACCGCCGCGGCGTGCGCGAAGCGGTTGGAGGCGCCGATGACGAAGGTGTCGAAGAGGTACTTGGGGTTCAGCCGCGCCGTGGGCTCGGCCGGGCCCACGGAACCACCCGAACCGCTCGCCCCCGTCCCGGCGCCCGTGGCGGAACCGGCACCACTGCCGCCACCGGTGCGCGGCGTCGGCATGGTGGGCATGGCCGGCCGCTGCGGCGGCACCGGCTCCGGACGCCCCTGAGGCTGGTGGGGCGGGGGGATCTCGTAGCGGGAGGCGGGCGGCCGGTACGGCTCGCGCTCCTGGTAGTCGCCGAAGTGCTGTTGCTGCCAGCGGTCCTCGGGCTCGTGGGGCGGCCAGCCGCCGGCACCGCCGGTGGACCCGACCGCGTGGTCGGGGTAGGCCGGGCGCATCCGCGGGACCTCGCCGTAGCCGTGCGGCTGCTCGCCGTACCGGGCGGGCTCCGCCCCGTACACGGGGGGCTGCTGCTGGCCCTGGGACTGTGGTTCGGGGGCGACCGGGGCCGGCGGCGCGGGGGCCGCCTCCGGTTCGCCGCCCGAGGCCACGGCGATGGCGATGCCCACGGGGTGCCCGAACTCACGGCTGAGGACATCGGTGATCAGCGGGAGGAGCCGTCCCTCCAGCACGCTCTTGGCGAACTCGTTGGGGGCGGACAGCACCGCCGTGCCCGCGACGAGCGCCAGCGGCTGCGTCCGCTGCAGCCACTCCGCGTCCTTCGGCTTGAGGTCGTCGCTTTCGGCGAGCAATTTCTGCAGGACCCTGGGCCACACTGAGGCAAGATCGGCAGTTACGTCAGCCACAGTGCACGCTCTCTCGTCGGTCGCTGGTTGGTGCCGATGGGTCCCACGAAGGTGTGGTTCTTGGGACGGACGGGAATGTTTCGGGGTTCGGCCACGGTAGTCAGCGCGGGCTACCTGGTTCAAGTCGTTGTCCACAGGGTGTGCAAAACCACGTCCGGATGGCGGTGCCGACGGCCCGCGCCCCGGCGGGTTTGACCTGATGCCGCGGCCCCGCGTACCGTAACCAGGTCGAGTTGTCGATGGCTGCTGCCGCCTGCCTACCGATGGGCGAGGATCACCAAGGTGATCGTCAAGCGGTGCACACCTGAATGTTCCGCGAGCTTCTCGTGGGCGCACGGTGACAGCCAGGCGACGCCCCGCCACCACCCGATTCATCCTGGAGCCCCCGAGTGAGCAAGCGCACCTTCCAGCCGAACAACCGTCGTCGCGCCAAGACCCACGGCTTCCGGCTGCGTATGCGTACGCGTGCCGGCCGCGCCATCCTCGCGACCCGCCGCAGCAAGGGCCGCGCCCGTCTGTCCGCCTGATCGCACCGAAGCGCGAGGTGTGAGTCGTGCTGCCCACCGGTAATCGGCTGAGGCGGCGCCAGGACTTCGCGACGGCGGTACGTCGAGGACGCCGGGCCGGACGGCCGCTCCTGGTCGTCCACCTGCGCACCGACAGTGACACAAGGGACCCGCACGCGGCGGGGGGGAGTGCTTCCCCGGCGCGTGCGGGTTTCGTCGTGAGCAAGGCCGTCGGTGACGCCGTGACCCGGAACCTGGTCAAGCGTCGGCTTCGTCACCTCGTCCGCGAACGTCTGTCCGTGCTGCCCCCCGGTAGCCTGGTAGTCGTACGAGCGCTGCCCGGTGCGGGTGACGCAGACCATTCACAGCTGGCCCGAGACCTGGATGCCGCCCTCGGGAGGCTCCTGGGGGTGGCGCTATGAAGTACCTGTTGCTGGCCTTGATCAAGATTTACCAGTGGACCATCAGCCCGTTGCTCGGTCCGGTCTGCAAGTACTACCCCTCGTGCTCCCACTACGGGTATACGGCGATCGATCGGCACGGCGCGATCAAGGGCACTGCCCTGACCGCGTGGCGGATCCTGCGTTGCAACCCGTGGTCGCTCGGCGGTGTGGACCATGTCCCCCCGCGCAAGCGACCGCCGTGGCACGCTCGCCTGCGCGAAGCCCTCCGGGGTGACGCACCAGGCGGGTCCGTTACTCCCGAGCCCGTCGAGACGCCTCATGCCCAAGGAGCCTGACCGTGGGGATCTTGAACCCCCTCTACGCCGCCGTTTCGTGGATCATTGTCCAGTTCCACTCGCTGTACGGCCTTGTCTTTGACAAGGACGGCGGCCTGGCCTGGGGTCTGTCGATCGTCTCTCTGGTGGTCCTGATCCGGATCTGCCTGATCCCGCTCTTCGTGAAGCAGATCAAGTCGACCCGGAACATGCAGGCGCTCCAGCCCAAGATGAAGGCGATCCAGGAGCGCTACAAGAACGACAAGCAGCGCCAGTCCGAAGAGATGATGAAGCTGTACAAGGAGACGGGCACCAACCCGCTCTCCTCGTGCCTTCCGATCCTGGCGCAGTCCCCCTTCTTCTTCTCGCTGTACCACGTGCTGAGCTACATCGCGCAGGGCAAGCAGGTCGGCGTGATGAGCCAGGACCTGGTCAACAGCGCCCAGAAGGCCCACATCTTCGGCGCCCCGCTCGCCGCGAAGTTCACCGACAGCGCTGACAAGCTCGCCACGCTGGGCGCCTCGGTCACCGACGTCCGCGTGGTCACCGTCGTCATGATCATCCTGATGTCGGCCTCGCAGTTCTACACGCAGCGCCAGCTGATGACGAAGAACGTCGACATGACGGTGAAGACGCCGTTCATGCAGCAGCAGAAGATGCTGATGTACGTCTTCCCGATCATGTTCGCCGTCTTCGGCATCAACTTCCCCGTCGGTGTCCTCATCTACTGGCTGACCACCAACGTGTGGACCATGGGGCAGCAGATGTTCGTCATCCGCCGGAACCCGACCCCCGGCAGCCTCGCCTTCCAGCAGCGCCAGGAGCGCCTGAAGGCCAAGGGCAAGCTGAAGGACGAGCCCGCCGCCGGCAAGGAGCCGCAGGACGCGGCGCCGGTGAAGCGCAGCCAGCCCAAGCGCCAGACCAAGTCCCAGCGCCAGACGGGCGGTCCCGCGCAGCCGGGTGCTGCTGCCGGCGGCACCAAGCCGAAGCCCAAGCCGGGCGGCGGAACGACCGCGGGCACCAAGCCCAAGCCGAGCAGCGGCGCGGACAAGCCGAACCTGTCGAAGAAGAAGTAGTAGAGGAGTCCTGCCGTGACGGACGGCAACACCACCGACGCGCTCACCCGCCTCGAGCAGGAGGGCGAGATCGCGGCCGACTACCTCGAGGGGCTGCTGGACATCGCCGACCTCGACGGTGACATCGACATGGACGTCGAAGGGGACCGCGCTTCGGTCTCCATCGTCGGCGACCCGTCGAGCCGTGACCTCAACAAGCTCGTCGGCCGGGACGGTGAGGTGCTGGAGGCGCTCCAGGAGCTGACCCGGCTCGCGGTCCACCGGGAGACCGGCGACCGCAGCCGGCTGATGCTGGACATCGCCGGTTTCCGGGCGCAGAAGCGGGCCGAGCTGACCGAGCTGGGCGAGAAGGCGGCCGAGGAGGTCAAGGGCTCCGGCCAGCCGGTCAAGCTGAAGCCGATGACGCCCTTCGAGCGCAAGGTCGTGCACGACGCCGTGGCCGCCGCGGGGCTGCGCAGCGAGTCCGAGGGCGAGGAGCCCGAGCGCCGGGTGGTCGTCCTTCCGGCCTCCTGAACCTCCCCCGGTCTCAGCGGTACTCACTCGGCCCCGTCTGTTCGCAGGCGGGGCCGAATCTTGTCAGCCTGGAGAAGGCCCGTAACAACGGAAGGACGGTTCTCGTGACGGAGGCAGCGGCGGAGCTTCCCCCGGCGCCGGAGGCGGCACGTGAGGTGTTCGGGGAGCGCTTCGCGGACGCGGTGCGGTACGCGGAACTGCTGGCCGACGCGGGGGTGCGTCGAGGGCTGATCGGTCCGCGGGAGGTGCCCCGGCTGTGGGAACGCCATCTGCTGAACTGCGCGGTGCTCGCCGAGGTGATCCCCCAGGGCGTCTCGGTGTGCGACGTGGGCTCGGGGGCGGGACTGCCGGGCATTCCACTGGCACTGACCCGGCCGGACCTCAGCATCACCCTGCTGGAGCCGCTGCTGCGCAGGACCACCTTCCTCGAGGAGGCCGTGCGGCTGCTGGGGCTGTCCAACGTCGTGGTGGTGCGTGGACGGGCCGAGGAGATGGTGGGCAAGGTGCCTCCGGTGGACGTGGTGACCGCGCGCGCCGTGGCCCCCCTGGACCGGCTCGCCGGCTGGGGGCTTCCCCTGCTCCGTCCGCACGGGGAGATGACCGTCCTCAAGGGCGACACGGCCGAGGAGGAGCTGAAGGCGGCGCGTGCCGCGCTGAGCCGTCTCGGTGCCGTGGAGACCTCCGTGGTCCAGGTCGGCGAGGGGATCGTGGATCCGCTGTCGACCGTGGTGCGGGTGCTCGCGGGGGAGAGCCCCGGCGGTGTCCGTGCGGCGACCCGGAGGGCCAAGGCGGCCCGGGAGAGCCGACGGCGCCAGCGCTGATCGCGGCCGGGGTCGTGTGCTCCATACAAACGGCCATACGTACATGATCCGGAGTGTCGTGTAGGAAACGGTCGCCGCGCTGCGCATCGTGTTTCACGTGAAACGGCGCTCTCTGCTTCCAGGAATCCTCGGCCGCGCCCGTGCCGCGGCCGAATCGCTCTCTCATCGAGCCGTCGAGATGACCCATTCAGCGACCCAACCGGTGGATTCATCCACAGGAGAACGGCCCTCACTGGTTCGTGACCCCGAAAGCATGGCAGGCTCTGTTCATTGCGAGCTTGTAGTCGAGGAGAGTGAATCCTTGCGGTCCGACGCCAACATCGCGGGACCGATGGCCGATCCGGTCCCCGGTCCCCGTACCGAGTCGTTCGGGGATGATGTTTCACGTGAAACACCGCCCCCGATGGACGACACCCCCATCGGCCGTGCAGCCCAACTGGCCGTGGAGGCGCTGGGGCGGGCCGGTGAAGGACTCCCCCGCCCACCCCAGACCCGAGTGGTCGTGGTCGCCAACCAGAAGGGCGGGGTCGGCAAGACCACCACCACGGTCAACATGGCCGCCTCCCTGGCCCTGCACGGGGCCCGGGTGCTGGTCGTCGACCTCGACCCCCAGGGCAACGCATCCACCGCCCTCGGGATCGACCACCACTCCGAAGTCCCCTCCATCTACGACGTCCTGGTCGAGAGCAAGCCGCTCTCCGACGTCGTCCAGCCGGTGCCGGACGTGGAGGGCCTGTTCTGTGCCCCCGCCACCATCGACCTGGCCGGGGCCGAGATCGAGCTGGTCTCGCTGGTGGCCCGGGAGAGCCGGCTGCAGCGGGCCATCGAGTCCTACGAGCAGCCGCTGGACTACATCCTCATCGACTGCCCGCCCTCGCTCGGTCTGCTGACCGTCAACGCCATGGTGGCCGGTGCCGAGGTCCTCATCCCCATCCAGTGCGAGTACTACGCCCTGGAAGGACTGGGCCAGCTGCTCCGCAACGTGGAACTGGTCCGGGGCCACCTCAACCCGAAGCTCCACGTCTCCACCATCCTGTTGACCATGTACGACGGCCGGACCCGGCTCGCCTCGCAGGTCGCCGAAGAAGTGCGCACCCACTTCGGCAAGGAGGTGCTGAGCACGAGCATCCCGCGCTCGGTCCGCATCTCGGAGGCCCCCAGCTACGGCCAGACGGTGCTGACCTACGATCCAGGTTCGAGCGGAGCGCTGTCGTACCTCGAGGCGGCACGCGAGATGGCCCTGCGCGGGCTGGGACGCACCCAAGAAGTCAATGAGCAGAACACGTCGGAGGGGATCCAGTGAGTGAGCGACGCAGAGGGCTCGGCCGTGGTCTCGGCGCGCTGATTCCCGCCGCACCGAACGGTGCGGACGCGGCGGCCGCGACCGCGGTGGCGACGGCGGCGAACGCCGCCCCGGTCCTGGCGCCGGAACGAGGGGTCGCCGTCGCCAAGGTGGCGGCCCTGGTGGAACAGCAGGGCCGTGAGGGCACCGCTGCGATCCCGGTTTCACGTGAAACCCCGGAAGCCATCGCGGCCCAGGAGCCGCCGATGGTGGCAGGGGCGTACTTCGCCGAGCTGCCGCTGGACGCGATCATCCCCAACCCGCGTCAGCCGCGTGAGGTCTTCGACGAGGACGCGCTGGCCGAGCTGGTCACCTCCATCAAGGAGGTCGGCCTCCTGCAGCCGGTCGTCGTCCGTCAGGTCGGACCGGAGCGCTACGAGCTCATCATGGGTGAGCGTCGCTGGCGGGCCAGCCGTGAGGCGGGCCTGGAAGCCATCCCGGCGATCGTGCGGGCCACCGAGGACGAGAAGCTTCTCCTGGACGCGCTGCTGGAGAACCTGCACCGTGCCCAGCTGAACCCGCTGGAGGAGGCGGCCGCCTACGACCAGCTCCTCAAGGACTTCGCCTGCACGCACGAGCAGCTCGCCGACCGCATCGGCCGCTCCCGCTCCCAGGTCTCCAACACCCTGCGCCTGCTGAAGCTCTCCGCGCCCGTACAGCGCCGTGTGGCGGCCGGTGTGCTCTCCGCCGGGCACGCACGGTCCCTGCTCGCCCTGGAGGACGTGGAGGACCAGGACCGGCTCGCCAGCCGGATCGTGGCCGAGGGGCTCTCGGTGCGCGCGGTCGAGGAGATCGTGCATGTGATGAACTCCGAGTCCCAGCCGACGAGGAAGGCCCCGTCCCCCCGGGCCGGCAAGCGGATGTCCCCCGCGCTGACCGATCTCGCCCTGCGGCTCTCCGACCGCTTCGAGACCCGGGTGAAGGTGGACCTCGGGCAGAAGCGCGGAAAGATCGTCGTGGAGTTCGCCTCGATAGAGGACCTGGAGCGCATCCTCGGCTCGATGGCCCCGGGTGAGGGCGAGGTCCTCGAGCGGTCGCTCACCGAGGAGACCGACGAGGAGGAGTGATCCTCTCCCCGTCATGTGACGGGCCGCAACTTCTGGGCGGGTCGCATCCCGAGAGGGATGTGGCCCGCTTTTTGCTGTGCCGTTCGCGTTGCTCCGGTGTCGGACTTGTCCGCTCACGGATACGATGCGTACGGGATGGAGCACTACCTCCGAGGAGGGGCTCATGCGATCGGTGCGGCGCGTCGGAGTCGAGCACGATTGGCAGAAAGCCGCCCTCCTCGCAGCGGGGCTTGGGCTGGGCGCCGTGGGTGGCTTCGTCGGCAGTTGGGTCCACGACAGAAACGAGGGTCAGACCTCATGGGGCGTCGGCTCGTTCCGCTCACGCTGGACAACCTCCCGGATCTCCCCAACCGCTGCCGCGCGTGCGTCTTCTGGGAACTCGATCCGGTAAGCGGTGAGGCCGCCGTCCAGGCCGGCAAGCCCGAACTGGAGAAGGAAGCCTGGATCTCCGCGGTGCTTCTGGAGTGGGGTTCCTGCGGCCGTGTCGTCTACGTGGACGAGGTGCCGGCCGGCTTCGTGCTCTACGCCCCGCCGGCTTACGTGCCGCGCTCGACGGCCTTCCCCACGAGTCCCGTCTCCCCCGACGCGGTCCAGCTGATGACCGCCCGCATCCTCCCGGGCTTCCAGGGACAGGGACTGGGCCGGGTCCTGGTGCAGTCGGTGGCCAAGGACCTCGTGCGACGGGGCTTCCGGGCGATCGAAGCCTTCGGTGACGCGCGCTGGGAGGAGCCCGCGTGCGTGCTCCCGGCCGAGCACCTGCTGGCGGTCGGGTTCAAGACGGTGCGGCCGCACCCGCGGTTCCCCCGGCTGAGGCTGGAACTGCGGACGACGATCTCCTGGAAGGAGGACGTCGAGATGGCGATCGACCGGCTGCTCGGCGCCGTGCAGAAGGAACCGGCGCTGCGGCCCCTGTGACGGACGAAGGGCCCGCCCCTCACGGGGGCGGGCCCTTTCGTGTCCGTCTGCGGTGCTCAGCCGATGAAGTCGGACAGGTCGCGCTCGATGGCGGCCTTCGGCTTGGCGCCGACGATGGTCTTCACGACCTCACCGCCCTTGTAGACGTTGAGGGTCGGGATCGACATGACGCCGTACTTGGCGGCGGTGACCGGGTTCTCGTCGATGTTCAGCTTGACGATGGTGATCTGGTCGCCGTGCTCCGCGGCGATCGCCTCCAGGGAGGGGGCGATCTGGCGGCACGGACCGCACCACTCGGCCCAGAAGTCGACGAGCACGGGCTTGTCGCTGGACAGGACCTCCTCGTCGAAGGTCGCATCGGTCACGGTCTTGGTGTTGCCGGCCACGGCTGTCTCCTCGGTGTGTAGGAAGGGTGGTTGTTCGTGCGGTGCGGTCAGACGACCGCGGCGACGGTCTGCTCGGGCTCGCGGGTGTGCTCGCTGCCCGCGTCGCTCAGAGCGGCGAGGTAGCGCTCGGCGTCCAGGGCGGCGGAGCAACCGGTGCCCGCGGCGGTGATCGCCTGGCGGTAGGTGTGGTCCACGACGTCGCCGGCGGCGAAGACACCCGGGATCTTCGTACGGGTGCTGGGGGACTCGACCTTGAGGTAGCCCTCCTCGTCCAGGTCGAGGATGCCCTTGAACAGCTCGGTCCGCGGGTCGTGGCCGATCGCGATGAAGAGTCCGGTGACCGGCAGCTCGGAGGTCTCGCCGGACTTGGTGTTCCGCAGGACCAGGCCCGAGAGCTTGCCGTCGCCGTTGATCTCGGCGACCTCGTTGTCCCAGACGAACGAGATCTTCGGGTCGGCGAAGGCACGCTCCTGCATGGCCTTGGAGGCGCGGAGGGTGTCCCGGCGGTGGACGACCTTCACGCTCTTGGCGAAGCGCGACAGGAAGGTCGCCTCCTCCAGGGCGGTGTCGCCGCCGCCGATGACGGCGATCTCGTGGTCCTTGAAGAAGAAGCCGTCACAGGTGGCGCACCACGAGACGCCGCGACCGGAGAGCTGGTCCTCGTTGGGCAGGCCCAGCTTGCGGTGCTGGGAACCGGTGGCGATGATGACGGCCTTCGCCCGGTGGACGGTGCCCGCGGAGTCGGTGACGGTCTTGATGTCGCCCGCGAGGTCGACCTCGACGATGTCGTCCGGGATCAGCTCGGCACCGAACCGCTCGGCCTGGGCCCGCATGTTCTCCATGAGGTCGGGGCCCATGATGCCGTCGCGGAAGCCGGGGAAGTTCTCCACATCGGTCGTGGTCATCAGAGCACCGCCGGCCGTGACCGCCCCTTCGAAGACCAGGGGCTTGAGGGAGGCGCGGGCGGTGTAGAGCGCGGCTGTGTATCCCGCCGGACCGGAACCGATGATGATCACGTTTCGGACGTCGCTCACGGGTGCTTCCTCGTCTCTGCTGTGCCGACTCGCCGGGTGCCTCGGCGACGGGACCATTGTCATCCCGCCTAACGGATCCTACGGTCCGGGCATTCCCATCGGCGCGGCGCTAGCGAGGGTATGTCTCCTCACGGAGGAGGGTGCCCGTGTCGGGGGGCTGCGCGGTGGCGCACGAGGCGTCCACGACGTAGGCGTCGACCAGTGCGGGGTCGCCCTCGTGCGGCATCACGACCAGGTAGGAGTCCATGCCCTCGTACCTGCCCCGCTGGAAGGCGATCGGGGCCTCCCGGCGGTCGACGGCCCCCAGGACGCAGGACGGCGCGGCGCTGTCCATGCCGACCATGGGGGACTGCCCCTGGGGCTTGCTCTCCGGGCCCTTGCTCGTGCGGTCTGTCAGCAGATCGTGTACCTGCACGCCGAGCATGTCGGCGTCAGCCTTGGCACCCGCATCGGAGGCCGACGACGACTGGCTGTCGGAGCTTCCCCCGGCGTTCCAGCCGGACTGGGCGAGGACGGTCCCGAGACCGAGCACGGCGGCCACGGAAGCGGTGATGAGGATCCCCTTCCCCCAGCGGCGACGGGACCGGGTGCCCGGGCGGCCGGGCCCGCTGGGACCGGTGCCGCGGCCGGTGGGCCTTCCGTCTGCCGGGGCCGATGTTTCACGTGAAACACGGGACGGCTCCGTGGTCTCTGTTTCACGTGAAACATCGGCCCCGCTCGCGGCGAGCAGTGCCTCGGCGGCGAGTGCGGCGTCGATCCGGCCCGCGATGTCGGCCGGCATCCGGGGCGGGCCGGGGAGGGTGCCCAGCAGCCCCCGGATCTCGTCCAGCGAGGCGTGGACGTCGGCGCAGAGCGCACAGCCGTCGATGTGCCCGCGGACGTCGGCCGAGCGCTCGGGCGGGAGGATGCCCTCGGTGAGCGCGGAGATCTCGGCGACCTCGGGGTGCTCGTCCGTACCCGTCGTCGACGTCATGGGTGTCCACCTCCGCCCTTCGTGAAGCCGTGGCCCGGCCGGGCCTCCGTCTCTGGGACGGATGCGTTCTCCGTCCGGTTCCTTCCCCCTGGGTGATCGCCGCTACTCCCCGGCGCCTCCCGTAGATGGGAGAGGAGCGGCAGCAGTCGTGCCCTGCCGCGGGCGCATCTGCTCTTGACCGTCCCCGTTGGCACGTCCAGGACGGCGGCGGCCTCGGCCACGGGGTAGCCCTGCATGTCGACCAGGACCAGGGCGGCCCGCTGCTCCACGGGGAGCGTCCCGAGCGCCCGCAGCAGTTCCCGGTGGAGCTCGCCCCGCTCGGCGGGGGCCGCGGCGGACTCATGGGGTTCGAGCAGTTCCTCGAACTGCTTCTCGTCCGTGACCGGAGCGGTGCGGCGTGAGGCGGCCTTGCGTGCCCGGTCCAGGCACGCGTTCACGGTGATGCGGTGCAGCCAGGTCGTGACGGCCGACTGCCCGCGGAAGGTGTGGGCGGAGCGGAAGGCCGAGACGAGCGCGTCCTGCACGGCGTCCGCGGCTTCCTCGCGGTCCCCCAGGGTCCGCAGCGCCACCGCCCACAGCCGGTCGCGGTGCCGGCGGACGAGTTCCCCGAAGGCGTTCGGGTCCCCCGCGACATGACGGGCGAGGAGGTCGCTGTCGCTGACCTCCCCGCCCGTTCCTTGCGTGCCCACCGTCCCCCTCCCCGCGGGGCTATTGCCCCTCGAACCTCACGTCGGTGATGGCCTGCTTGTACCCCGACCCGCTGAAGTTGTCCGCCGGAGAGTTGGGCATGGCCGTCAGCCAGACGAGAACGTACCGCGTCTCCACGGGTTGCTTCGTCGTGAGCTTGGCGGAACGACCGGAGGTCTTGACCGTGGCGATCTTCTTCATGCCCGAGAGGTCGGCCGACGAGGACAACGAGTCCGCTGCGTACAGCTCGACCGTGGTGTGGTCTCCGCCGTAGTAGAGGCCTATCGTCGCCGTGCTCAGCTTCTTCACGGCACCGAGGTCGTAGACGATGCCGACCCCCTTCTTGTAGGGGGCGAGCACCGGGCCCTTCTGGAAACTCCTGCTGCGCCAGTAGCTCCCGGCGTCCTGGTCGTAGGTGAGCTTCACCTGGTCGGTGTGCTGCGGCGTGCCGTCCGGGTAGTACTCGGCGGCGTCCTGGACCGGCAGCGGCTTCAGCGTCACTTGGTTCGCGCCGCCGTTGTCGCTGCCGCCGTCGCCGCCCGTGTTGTGGGAGGTGGAGGTCCCTCCGGACCTCGCCTGGTTCTCGCGGTCCATCAGGGTCTCCGCGAGCTGCCAGCTGCCGAGGCCGAGGGCGACGATGAGGAGGGCCGAGACGGACCACTTGAGGGCCTTGCCGGTGCGGCCGGGCAGGGCCGGGGGCGGCGCGGCGGGGAGGGACGCCGTGGCGCCGGGGGACGCGGGGCCCGCGCCGGTCTGGCGGTAGGAGCCCTGCTGGTAGGTGGTGCGCGAGTAGGGCGCCATCGCCGGCTCGGGCGGCCGGATCTTGGGGATCGCGGTGACGGCCTTGGCCAGCTCCTCGGGGGTGGTGCAGGGCTCCGGCTCACGGGAGGCCGTCGCCCCGTCGTTGACCAGGGCACGCATGGCCAGCTCCGACAGCCCACGGTGGACCCCTGCCCGCACCTGGTCGGGCGCGACCAGGCCGACGTCCTTGGGGAGGCCGGTGAGCCCGTGCTCGTCCTCCGGGTACGGCCAGCGCTGGGTGAGCGAGGCGTACAGGAGGGCTCCGATGGCCTCGGTGTCCTCCCGCTGCGGGCGCTCGGAGGAGATCCCGCGCAACGCGGCGGCGACCGCCAGACCGCGGATGCGGTACTGGCCGGAGTCGGTGCGCAGGACGGCGTCGGGGCCGAGCCGCAGATGGGCCAGCCCCTCACGGTGGGCGGCCGCCATGGCCTGGGAGATCTGGCTGACCATCTGGTAGGCCTCGTGCGGCTCCAGGGGGTCGGCGGTGATCAGGGCGGTCAGTTCGCGCGCGTCCGGGAGCCACTCGTGGATGACGTAGACGAGGTCGTTCTCCTCGACCGCGTCGAGGACCTGGACGAAACGGGGGTCACCGAGCAGGGCGGCGGAGCGGGCCGCAGCCAGCACCGAACGGGCCCGGCCGTGGTCGGCGGGCAGGGTGTGGATGCCCACGGCGCGGCGCAGCTTCTCGTCGACGGCCCGCCAGCTGCTGAAGCCGTCGGAACGGGTGAGGCACTCTTCCAGGCGGTAGCGCTTGGCGAGCTTGTGGCCGCTGTGGAGCTCCGGCGGCTCGGACTTGGTCGGTGCTGTCTCCTCGGGGATGGTCTGCTCTGGCGCGTCCTGCTCTTCGCTCCGGTCCGTCGCCTCGTCGGCCGTGGCCCCGTCCGTGTGGGCGGCGAGCTGCTCTTCGCCGCCCTCGTTGGCCACTCCGACGGCAGCCGTGCTCCGTTCCGCCACCGTCGTTCCTGCCTCCCCATCCGTTGCAAGATCTGACAACACAGCCGAGGACAATTGTGCCAACAGTCCACCGCTATGCACGACACACGACGGCCCACGAAGGTTGCGCGCTGGGCGCCGTCAGCGGCCCAGCCGGCCCCTGACCATGCCGACCATGGCCGTCAGTTCCTCGACGCGCATGCGCTTGGCGGCGATGAAGAAGATCCCGCCCAGCACAAGGGCGCCGAGCACCAGCGACAGCAACGATGCGGCAGCGCCGTGACCCAGCGATTGCGAGACACCGTAGACGACGGCGCCGGCGCCCGCAGCGGCGGGGATGCACGCACCGAAGAGCCTGGCGTACGTGCGGACCACGCGCTTGCCGTCGATGTCGCCGCCGAGGCGCCTGCGCAGCCGCTTGACCGCCACTCCGACGCCGATCGTGTAGGCGAGGCCGTACCCCGCCGCCATGCCGACCACGGCCCAGCGGGCGGGGAGAACGAAGTAGCAGACGGCGGCCGCGACGGCGTTGCAGGCGGCGACGATGACCGTGTTGTAGAAGGGGGTGCGGGTGTCCTCGTACGCGTAGAAGCCGCGCAGGACGATGTACTGCACCGAGAACGGGATCAGCCCGAGGCCGAAGGCCATCAGGATGTAGCCGATGTTCAGGGCGCCCTCTCCGGAGCTGCTGTAGAGCAGGGTGGCCATGGGGAGGCCGAGGGCGAGGAAGGCGAACGCGGCGGGCACGACGGCCACGCCCGAGGTCCGCAGGCCGTAGGAGAGGTCGTCGCGGACGGCGGCGGCGTCACCGTCGGCCGCGGCGCGGGAGATCCGCGGCAGCACGGCGGTCATCACGGAGACGGTGATGATGGCCTGCGGCATCTGCCACAGGAGCAGCGCGTAGTTGAAGCCGGTGATGCCCGCGCCCTCGTGGCCCGTCTTCTCGGCCGCCGCGCCCGCCGCCGTGGCGAACTGGGTGAGGACGATCATGCCGACCTGGTTGGCGAGGACGAAGAAGAAGGTCCACTTGGCCAGCTTCGCCGCGTGGCCGAGGCCGTGGCCGCGCCAGTCGAAGCGCGGCCGGATCCGGAAGCCGGCGTCGCGCAGGTAGGGGAGCATCGCCAGCGCCTGCACCGCCAGGCCCAGCAGGGTGCCGAGGCCCAGCAGCCGGACCCCGTCAGGGGTGATGGTCCCGGAGGAGACGCGCGTGTCGGTGAAGGAGCCGAAGGCCCAGATGAAGGCGCCGAAGGTGGCGATGATGACGACGTTGTTGAGGACCGGGGTCCACATCATCGCGCCGAAGCGGCCGCGGGCGTTGAGGATCTGCCCGAGGACGACGTGCACCCCCATGAAGAACATGGTGGGGATGCAGTAGCGGGCGAAGGTGACCGCGACCTCGAACCTGACCGGGTCGGAGGCGATGTCGTGGGACATCGCCTGGATGAAGACCGGTGCGGCGATCACGCAGACGGCGGTGACGGCTGCCAGTCCGACGACGACCAGGGTGAGCAGGCGGTTGGCGTAGGCCTCGCCGCCGTCGTCGTCGTTCTTCATGGCCCGTACCAGCTGGGGGATGAAGACCGCGTTGAGGGCGCCGCCGCCGACCAGGATGTAGATCATCGTGGGCAGGGTGTTGGCGACCTGGTAGCCGTCGTTCAGCGTGCCGACGCCGATCGCGGCCGCCATGACCAGGGTGCGGAGGAATCCGGTGACCCGGGAGACGAGGGTGCCGGCCGCCATAAGCGCGCTGGACTTGAGGATGCTGCCGGCCCGTCCGCCGGACTTCCCGGCCACGGGCTCCGCCGCGGGCTCGGGCTCCGCCGGGGCCGTCTGCACCGGCTCGTCGCGGAAGAGGTGGGCGTACTCGTCCGGCCGCGCCGACCTCCCGTCCTCGTCCGGGGCGTGGGAGACCAGCTCGTCGACGCCGACGTACCGGGTGTTGGCGTCGTCGGCGTAGGGCATGCGGTACGGCTCCTGGTGCGCGTACGGCGGCCCGTAGGCATGGGGCTGGGCCGGCGGGTGCGCGGTGCGGTCGTACAGCGCCTCGCCCACCGGGTCCTGCGCGGTCGGATCCTGCCGCTGGTACGGGTCGCGGGCGTAGGTGTCCTGCAGGTACGGGTCGGGCGCGGCAGGGTACTGCCCGGGCTGCTCGGGAAACCGCTCCCCGGCTTCCCGTTCGCGCTCACCGTCGTACGGTGCGTTCATCTCTGCCCCACCTCATCGGCCATGGCTCGCTGGCTATCGGTCCACCTTCTCACCCGTCCCGGACGGGTCCGTACTTTCCGGGGAGGTGTCCGGCGCCAGGTCACCCGGCTGCTCGTCCTCGACGCCGTCCCGGTCACCCATGGTGCCCTCTGCGGCGTCGTCCTCGTCCTCGCCCGTGTCCCCGTCCCCGGACGGGTCCGCGTCGTCCTCGGACGGATCAGTGTCGTCGTCCTCGCCCCCGGCGGCCGCGCGGCGCTTGCGCTGGTGGTACATCCGGACGCCCGCGAGCACGAGCAGCAGGAGCCCGGCGGCGATCACCAGCATGACGGTGGATGTGATGGAGGTGACATCCACCTGGAAGGTGATGGGGTAGCCGAACCTGGCGCCGTCCGCCGTGTAGAGCTGGGCGGTGACCGTGTTCAGTCCGTTGCGGGCGGCGGTTCCCTCGAACTTCAGGGAGCGGGTGTGGCCGCCCTCCACGGTCACGGGCTGCGCTTCGCCCGGGTCGAGGCTGTTGCCCTGGCTGGACGTGAGGCGCAGCTCCAGGCCCTGCACGGTCTGGCCGAGCTCGTTCTTCACGGTCACCGGGATGGTGCCGCTGCGGCCCGACAGCGTGAGCGTCCCGGTCTTGGGGAGCAGGTAGACCAGGCTCATCAGGTCGGACAGGTAGTCGAAGATGGCCGTGCGGTAGGCGGCCGACCCCCGGGGGGAGCCGCGCCACTCGGTGGACATCGAGCGCATCAGTGCGTTGCCGAAGGGGGTCCGCACCCGGTCGGGCTTGCTCAGGAGGGCCATGAAGTCGTCGAGCTCGCCCTGGGTCGCCTGGATCTGGCGGAAGGCCGCGGTGCTCAGCTCCTGCTTGCGCAGGCGCTTGGGGTAGGACCCGGTACCGGGCACCGTGCGGTTGGCCTTGGGGTCGGGGGTGGCCTTCGCCGCCGCGGAGAAGTCGACGGTCTCGGCCCAGCCGCCGGCGGCGACCTCCGTGATGGCCTGGGCCATGGCCTGCGCCTGTGAGGCCTTGGCCATGCGCTGCGGGGCGACGACGATGCTGCGCTGCCGGTCGGGCGCCTGCATCGTGATCATGAGCGTCTGGGCCAGGTACTTCTGCACCGCGAGGGTCGAGGTCCCGGCCGACGTCATGTCGCCCTGGAAGGCCTTGGAGAGCCCGGAATCGGCGACCACCGCCGTGGTGCCCCCGCCGATGGGCCGCGCCGAGGTGGGGGTGTACCTGAGGCCGCCGGGCTCGCCGAGGCTGTCGCTGCGGGCGATCACCTTGTCGGCGCCGGCCGAGGTGGCCACGTCGACGATGGAGGGGTCGACGGCGCCCTCCACGGGCCAGGAGACGTCCGTGTCGGGGGTGACCACGCCGTTGAGGACGGTCTCCACCGTCGTGGTCGCGAGCTCCGTGGCGGTCTTGAGGTGGTTCAGGGTGCCCGGGACGCTCTTGCCGTGGTGCGCGATCGAGGCGAGGTCGGGGTCGGCGAAGGGCAGGGCGACGACCTCGTCCCCGGCGACGGCCTCCTTGAGGCTGTTCAGCCAGCGCTTCGCGTCGTCGGTCCCGGTGCCGGACGTGGTGTGGTCGAGATCACCTTCGGGCCCCGCGACCTGGTACCGGCGCGTCATCGCGTCGACCGTGGCGAGCAGGTCCGGGTCGATGACCCAGGTGACGGGCAGGTCCCGGCCGAGCGCCACCATCTGCTGAAGACGGCCGCCGGGCGCCAGGTCCGCGGCGAGGTCGTCGTTGAGGAAGATCGGGCTCTGCTGGTCGTCGCTCTCGCTGCGCACGGCGAGGTGCGGGCGGTCGATCAGCGGCCACAGGAAGGTGTAGCGGGTCGGCTTGGCGTCCCCGTCCGGGTACCAGGGGAGGAAGGTCCGCTCGATCCCCAGGTACTCGTCGTAGCCGCGGTCCCTGGTCCGCCCGGTCAGGGAGACCCCGAGCTGGTAGACGCCGTCCCGGCCCAGGTCCAGGTCCTTGACCGGGACCTCCAGGGTGAAGCTGCGGCTGATGCCGGCCGGCAGGTCGTCGACGGGCACGGTGTGCCCGGGGATCTCCTCGCCGTCGGCCGCGGTGTGGGGCGCGCTGGTGGAGGTGCCGCTGATGGCGCTGCGGCTGCCCAGCGGGCCCTGAGGGGCGATCTCCACGCCCACGTGGGCACCGCTGACGGTGTGCTTGCTCTTGTTCGTGACGGTGCCGGTCACCGTGAGGGTGTCGCCCTTGGCCGGCACGGTGGGGGACAGTGAGTTCACCGACACGTCCACGGCCCGGCCGTCGGAGCCCTCCGCGTACGCCGCGGGAGCCGTACGGGCCTGGACCAGGCCGGTGAACAGGGTGGCGCCCACGAGCAGTGCCGTGGCCCGGCGCAGCCTCGAACGGGCCGGAGTGCCTCCGGGGTGCTGTGCCGCCTCGCCCACGCGCTGGCCGTCCCTCGTCGTCATCGGATGTGCGTCCTGGAATGGTAACGATGCTCGAAGACCCAAAGTGCTGTGAGTGGGCCACAAGATCGATACAGTCCGGGGGCGCGGAGGCGTCGGCAAGATCGCGGATGCCGGTAAACCGGTCCGCCGCGGGGCGCATGGCCACGTACCCTTTTCTGTTGTGCCGAATGCCAACAACGCCCCCCAGACCCTGAAGACCGCGCCGGTGATCGCGCCGGTGGCCGAAGAGCTCGGCCGTCGCTTCAAGGACGCCGGATTCCGGCTTGCCCTCGTCGGCGGCTCGGTCCGCGACACCCTGCTCGGCAGGCTCGGCAACGACCTCGACTTCACGACCGACGCCCGGCCCGACCAGGTACTGAAGATCATCCGCGGGTGGGCGGAGGCCGTCTGGGAGGTGGGCATCGCCTTCGGCACGGTCGGCTGCCGGAAGTACGGCTACCAGATCGAAGTGACCACCTACCGCTCCGAGGCCTACGACCGCACCTCGCGCAAGCCGGAGGTCTCCTACGGGGAGACCATCGAGGAGGACCTGGTCCGCCGGGACTTCACCGTCAACGCGATGGCGGTCTCCCTGCCGGAGGCGGAGTTCGTCGACCCGTACGGCGGGCTCGGTGACCTCGCCCAGCGCGTGCTGCGCACTCCCGGCACCCCGGAGGAGTCCTTCTCCGACGATCCGCTGCGGATGATGCGCGCCGCGCGCTTCGCCGCCCAGCTGGACTTCGAGGTGGCTCCCGAGGTCGTGACGGCGATGACGGAGATGGCCGACCGCATCGAGATCGTCTCCGCCGAGCGGATCCGGGACGAGCTCAACAAGCTGGTCGTCTCCGACCACCCCCGCAAGGGCCTGCAGCTGCTGGTGGAGACCGGCCTGGCCGCACGGGTCCTCCCGGAGCTGCCGGCGCTGCGCCTGGAGCGTGACGAGCACCACCGCCACAAGGACGTCTACGAGCACACGCTGACCGTCCTGGACCAGGCGATGGCACTGGAGACGGAGGGGCCGGACCTCGTGCTGCGCCTCGCGGCGCTGCTGCACGACATCGGCAAGCCGCGGACCCGGCGCTTCGAGCCCGACGGACGGGTCTCCTTCCACCACCACGAGGTGGTCGGCGCCAAGATGACCAAGGGACGGCTGACCAAGCTCAAGTACCCGAACGACACCGTCAAGGACGTCGCCCGGCTGGTCGAGCTGCACCTGCGCTTCCACGGCTACGGGACCGGGGAGTGGACCGACTCCGCCGTCCGGCGCTACGTCCGGGACGCCGGACCGCTGCTCGACCGGCTGCACAAGCTGACCCGCTCCGACTGCACGACCCGCAACAAGCGCAAGGCGGGGGCCCTGTCGCGCACCTACGACGGGCTCGAGGAGCGCATCGCGCAGTTGAAGGGCCAGGAGGAGCTGGACGCGATCCGGCCGGACCTGGACGGCAACCGGATCATGGAGGTCCTGGGCATCCCTCCGGGCCCCCAGGTCGGCAAGGCGTACAACCACCTGCTGGAGCTGCGCCTGGAGAACGGTCCGCTGGGCGAGGAGGCCGCTGTGGCCGCACTGAAGGAGTGGTGGGCCGCGCAGGGCTGAGCGTCACCCCGTCCGGGCCGTGGACGTGCCGAGGGGGTCGTGTTTCACGTGAAACACGACCCCCTCGGCCTTAACGCCCGTCCCGTCACTTGCTGATGGTCTGCAGGCAGAGCACCACGTTGTTGAAGTCGGTCCCGGACTGGGTGTAGTAGACGTCCGACTCGGTGACGGACTCACACTGCTTCTGGTCGGTCGAGTCGTCGAACTTCTTGACGATCTTGAACTGTGCATCGCCGGAGGAGCAGTCGGCGTCCACCAGGTCCGGGCTCTGCTCGGTGCCCTTGTTGTGGAGGCAGCTGCCGACCTTCGACGTCTCGGCGTCGGTCTGGTCGAACTGGGAGAAGGCGAATCGCACGCCGATGATGACCACGATGGTGACGATCACGCCGATGATGCGCTTGCCGATGTTTCTGCCGCGCCGCGGCGGGGCGGCAGGCGGCGGGAAGGCGCCGGGCTGACCCTGCGGGGGCGGGAAGGCGCCGGGCTGGCCCTGGGGCGGCGGGAAGGCGCCGGGCTGGCCTTGCGGGGCCGGAATGTTGGTGTTGTCGGGCGGCGGAGTCGCCATGGTCGTTCCCCTCCCTGGGATGAACCTGTCAGTTCCTGTGAACGCGCGAACGTTACTGGAGGGGTCGGACAGCCCATCCGCCGGGGCATGTGTTTCACGTGAAACGGGCGGACGCGGGGTGATCTTCGTGTTTCACGTGAAACGACGCGGAGTCCCGGCGGTGCCGACCGCCACCGCCGCATAGACCGCGGAGAGCCCGAGGAGGAGCCCCACGGAGCGACCGTCCGGCGGGAGGACCAGCGCGCAGATGGCTGCGGCGCCGACGAAGGCGACGTTGAACAGCACGTCGTAGATCGAGAAGATGCGCCCCCGGTAGGCGTCGTCGATCGAGGACTGGACCACTGTGTCGGTGGCGATCTTCGCCCCCTGGGTGGCCAGCCCCAGCACGAAGGCCGCCGCCAGCACCGGCGCCGGCTCGAAGGGGAGGCCCAGTGCGGGGAGCAGGACGGCGGCCGAACCCGCGCAGACGGTGATCCATCCGAAGGTGCCGAAGCGGCCCGTGGCCCAGGGGGTGAGCACGGCCGCCGCGAAGAAGCCCGCACCCGAGACGGCGACCGCCAGCCCGAGCAGCGCCAGTCCGTCCGCCGTTCCACGGCCGGTCCCGTCGGATCCCGCCCAGGCGTAGCGGCAGAGCATCAGCACCGTCACCGTGAGCCCGCCGTAGCAGAAGCGCATCGCCGTCATCGCGGCCAGCGCGCGTGCGGCGCGCGGCCGCCGGCGCAGATGCCCCAAGCCGTGCACCAGGCCGCGGAAGGTGCTGAGCAGCGCCTCGCCCACCCGCGGCTGGATGCGGGACGGGTCCGGCCCCAGCAGGTCCCGCCCCAGGGTGAGTGCGGCGAGCCCGGCACAGAGGTAGAGGACGGCGCCCAGCACCACGACCAGGACGTCGGAGCGGGTGCCCTCGGCCAGCACCAGGTGCACCAGGAAGGCCGCTCCCCCGCCGGCGGTGGCCGCGAGCGTGCCGGCGGTCGGGGACAGCGCGTTCGCCATGACCAGGCGCTCGCCGTCGACGACCCGGGGCAGGGCGGCCGACAGGCCCGCGAGCACGAAGCGGTTGATGCCGGTGACCGAGAGGGCGGACAGGTAGAAGAGCCAGTCCGGGACGCGCAGCAGCATCAGCACGGCGGTGCCGACGGAGAGCGCCGCCCGCAGCAGGTTGCAGTGGAGGAGGACCTGCCGGCGCCGCCAGCGGTCCAGCAGGACGCCCGTGAACGGCCCCAGGAGCGAGTACGGCAGCAGCAGGACCGCCATCGCGGAGGCGATCGCGGCCGGCGAGGTCTGCTTCTCCGGGGAGAAGACCACGTAGGCCGCCAGCGCCACCTGGAAGACCCCGTCGGAGAGCTGGGACAGCAGCCGCACCGTCAGCAGCCGGCGGAAGTCCCGGAAGCGCAGCAGCACACGGAGATCACGGACAACGGGCATGCGCACAGCCTCACATGACGCACAGGCCCCCGGGTGCGATACCCGGGGGCCTGTGCGGTCGCGTCGTACGACGAGTGGTGACGGGGGTTAAGCCGCTGTTCAGCGCTCGACCTCGCCGCGGATGAACTTTTCCACGTTCTCGCGGGCCTCGTCGTCGAAGTACTGCACCGGCGGGGACTTCATGAAGTAGGAGGACGCCGACAGGATCGGGCCGCCGATGCCGCGGTCCTTGGCGATCTTCGCCGCGCGCAGCGCGTCGATGATGACACCCGCGGAGTTCGGGGAGTCCCAGACCTCGAGCTTGTACTCAAGGTTCAGCGGCACGTCGCCGAAGGCACGGCCCTCGAGACGGACGTACGCCCACTTGCGGTCGTCCAGCCAGGCCACGTAGTCCGAGGGGCCGATGTGGACGTTCTTCTCACCCAGGTCGCGGTCGGGGATCTGGGAGGTGACGGCCTGCGTCTTGGAGATCTTCTTGGACTCCAGGCGCTCGCGCTCGAGCATGTTCTTGAAGTCCATGTTGCCGCCGACGTTCAGCTGCATGGTGCGCTCGACGATGACTCCGCGGTCCTCGAAGAGCTTGGTCAGCACGCGGTGCGTGATGGTGGCGCCGACCTGCGACTTGATGTCGTCACCGACGATCGGCACACCGGCCTCGGTGAACTTGTCCGCCCACTCCTTGGTGCCGGCGATGAAGACCGGGAGGGCGTTGACGAAGGCGACCTTGGCGTCGATGGCGCACTGCGCGTAGAACTTCGCCGCGTCCTCGGAACCCACGGGCAGGTAGCAGACCAGCACGTCGACCTGGCGGTCCTTGAGGATCTGCACGACGTCCACCGGCTCCTCGGCGGACTCCTCGATGGTCTCGCGGTAGTACTTGCCGAGACCGTCCAGGGTGTGGCCGCGCTGGACGGTCAGGCCCTTCTGCGGCACGTCGCAGATCTTGATGGTGTTGTTCTCGCTGGCACCGATGGCGTCCGCGAGGTCGAGACCGACCTTCTTCGCGTCCACGTCGAAGGCCGCCACGAACTCGACGTCACGCACGTGGTAGTCGCCGAACTGCACGTGCATGAGGCCGGGCACGCGGGTGCCCGGGTCGGCGTCCTTGTAGTACTCGACACCCTGCACCAGCGAAGCGGCGCAGTTGCCCACGCCAACGATGGCTACGCGAACCGAACCCATTCCGGTTGCTCCCTGTGTAATCGTCACGCGGGTCCCCGGCGCGTGCCGGGTCCGCCGTTTTCCTGTTGGTTGTCCTGCTCGGCATCGGCGGACGGAGCGGCCGGGGGCTGCTTGTCACGCCCTGCCCGCTCGGTCTCGATCAGCTCGTTCAGCCAGCGGACCTCTCGCTCCACCGACTCCATGCCGTGCCGCTGCAGCTCGAGCGTGTAGTCGTCGAGCCGCTCACGGGTACGCGCGAGGGACGCGCGCATCTTCTCCAGGCGCTCCTCGAGGCGGCTGCGCCGCCCCTCGAGGACACGCATCCGTACGTCCCTGGACGTCTGGCCGAAGAAGGCGAAACGAGCCGCGAAGTGCTCGTCCTCCCACGCGTCAGGGCCGGAGTGGGCGAGGAGCTCCTCGAAGTGCTCCTTGCCGGCCGCCGTCAACCGGTACACGATCTTGGCCCGTCGGCCGGCCAGCGGCGCGGCGAGCGGATCGGGGTCAGGGCCGGTCTCCTCGACCAGATAGCCCTGGGTGACCAGTGTCTTGAGGCAGGGGTAGAGGCTGCCGTAGCTGAACGCGCGGAACACACCGAGCGAGGTGTTGAGCCGCTTGCGCAGCTCGTAACCGTGCATCGGGGATTCGCGCAGCAGGCCCAGGACGGCGAACTCGAGGATGCCGGAGCGTTTGCTCATGCCCTCGTGTCCCTCCCGTCCGTGCCTTCGTCGCCTCTTATCTCGCCGTGATGTATCGACTCGATACATCGAGACGATAGAACGAGTTCCCCGGTACGGCAAGGCGGCTCACGGTGACCGGCGTCACATCACGAAATCCGTCCACCGTCAACCGCCCGGAATGTGATGAACATCTGGCTAGAACCTCTTTTGACCGTGCGTACTCTGTTCGCCATGCAGAGCACCGGGAACCGTGTGACGCCAGTGAGCGTCCTTGTCCCTGGTGCAGTGCGGTCATCGCACGCCGGGGGGACCGGAAATCAACTGCCGCTTTCAGGCGATTCCGCCTGTCCTAGGAGTAGCTGTTCATGAGCGAGCACCGTCGCAAGCCGCCGCAGTCGCCCGGCGACGGCCGGGCCGCCGCCCGGCGCGGCGCGCAGCAGCCGCCCCCGCCGCCAGGCGGCCGGCGGGCCGCTGGGCCGCCCACGCCGCAGCCGTACGGCACGCACGGAACCGGTTCGGGGCAGGGCCACGGCCCGCGCCAGGGCATGGGACAACCCCCCCGTCAGGGTGCGGGTGCTGGCGCGGGGGGCCGCGCGGGTACGGGGGGCCGGTCCCGCGGGGCCGAGCCGCCGTACCAGGGGCGGGCAGCCGCGCGCCGTGCCGCCCAGGCCACGCAGAAGGGCGGCCGCCGCCGTGGCGCCACGGACGCGCAGGGCGGCCGCGGTGGGGGCCAGCCCCCGAAGAAGCGCATCATCGATTACCCCCGTTGGGGGAAGGACGGATGGCGCCGCTGGATGCCGTCCTGGAAGCTCGCCTCCGGGCTGTGCCTGTTCTTCTTCGGCAGCCTGGTCGCGGTCGCGGGCGTGGGCTACGCGATGGTGGGCATCCCCAACGAGAACGACGCCGCCAAGTCGCAGAACAACGTCTTCTACTGGGCCAACGGCAGCCGCATGGTGGCGACCGGCACCGGTGCCAACCGGCAGAACGTGACGCTCTCCGACATCCCCAAGGCCATGCAGAACGCGGTGATCTCCGCGGAGAACAAGAGCTTCTACGAAGACTCCGGCGTGGACCCCATGGGCGTCGGCCGGGCCCTGTTCAACATGGCGAAGGGCGGTGACGCGCAGGGCGGTTCGACGATCACCCAGCAGTACGTCAAGAACACCTACCTGAGCCAGGACCAGACGGTCAGCCGCAAGTTCAAGGAGCTCTTCATCTCCATAAAGGTGGGGACGAAGCTCGAGAAGCCCGACATCCTGCAGGGCTACCTGAACACCTCGTACTACGGGCGGAGCGCCTACGGCATCCAGGCGGCCGCGCAGACCTACTACGGCGTCGACGCCGACAAGCTCACCCCGAGCCAGTGCGCCTTCCTCGCCGCGCTGCTCAAGGGTCCGACGTACTACGACCCGGCCGGTGCCACGAACATCGACAGCACCGCGACGGCGAAGGCGAACCGGGTCCGCTCCGAGGAACGCTGGAAGTGGATCCTCGGCGAGATGTACAAGGACGGCAAGCTCAACAAGGATGAGTACACCGAGGCCGTCAGCAAGTACCCGATGCCGCAGGGCCTCAAGGCGACCGCCGGCATGAGCGGTCAGATCAGCTACCTGGTCGACATCGCCAAGAGCTACGTGCTGAGTCACTCGGACATCAGCCAGAGCCAGCTGGACAAGGGCGGTTACGAGATCCACACGACCTTCGACCAGAAGAAGGTCGAGTCGCTCAAGAAGGCCGTCGACAAGGTCCGCAAGGACAACATCAACCCGAAGAAGCGCGACGCCGACAAGTACGTCCAGTTCGGCGCGGCGTCCGTGGTACCGGGTGACGGCAAGATCGTCGCCATCTACGGCGGCGAGGGCTACGAGCACGGCCAGTTCAACAACAACGCCAACACCACGGGTGTCCCCGTCGGCTCCACCTGGAAGCCGTTCGTCCTGGCCGCGGCGATGCAGTACGGCACCAACCAGACCAACGGCGTCGGGCTGTCGCCGCAGAGCAAGTACAACGGCAACGACCTGCTCAAGATCAAGGACCATGAAGGCAACTGGGTCCTGAAGAAGGACGGCAGCGTCTTCAAGCAGAAGAACGAGAGCGGGTACCCCTGGGGCTACATCACGCTGCGCAAGGCGATGGAGCAGTCCATCAACACCCCCTTCGTGCAGCTCGGCGAGGACGTCGGACTGCCCAAGGTGGCCGAGATGGCGAAGAACGCGGGTGTGCTGGATTCGAGCTTCGAGTCCCTGAACGCCTCGTTCTCGATCGGTACGTCCAAGCCGTCCGCCATCCGCATGGCCGACGCCTACGCGACGTTCGCCTCGTCGGGCACGCAGGCCGAGCCCTACTCCGTCACCAAGGTGGTCGCGGGCGGCAAGGTCCTGCCGGGCTTCGGCAAGCCGAAGATCAAGCGGGACGCGATCGACAGCAACGTCGCCAACAACGTCACCGACGTGCTGCAGAACGTGGTCAAGAACGGCACCGGTCAGAAGGCCCTGGCGGTCGGCCGCACGGTGGCGGGCAAGACGGGTACCACGGACAGCGAGAAGGGAACCAGGTCCGCCTGGTTCGTCGGGTACACCAAGCAGCTGTCGACCTCGGTGGTCCTGTTCCGGGAGAACCCCAAGAAGCCCGGTCTGATCGGCATGGCGGGCACCGCGGGGAAGGACTCCGCGCACGGTGGTGAGATGCCGGCGGAGGTCTGGGCGAAGTACATGAGCGAGGCGCTCTCGGGGAAGGACGAAGGCTTCCCGGACCCCGGGAAGGTCGGCGAGGTCAAGGACCAGGCCGGCGCCCCGTCGGCGAGCCCCTCGGTCTCGGCCAGCCCGACCGAGTCGGCGACCACGAACCCGACCCCGACCGCCACGCGGCCGCAGGGCAAGCCGACCCCGACGGACACCAGTGACTGCAAGCCCTGGCAGTGGCAGTGCCAGGACGCCGGTGGGACCACCGACGGTGGCACCACAGACGGCGGGTCGAGCGGCTCACCGACACCGACCGTGTCCTCCAGCAGTACGAGAGGCAATGGAGGCAACGGCAACGGTGGGCTACTCGGAGGCAGTGGCGGTTAACCGCCCCGGGTCCCGTCGAGAGTGAACCCGCGGCCGCGGAGGGCAGCACGCCCTCCGCGGCCGCGGGCGTTCCCGCCGGGTGGAGGGCTGCGTGGGGATCCGACGCTCCGCGCGTGGCGATGTAGGGCAGGATGTGGCCCATGACGATCGTGCGCGAAGACCCCCACCACGAGGCCTCGGAGGCCGAGGCGGTCGTGCCCCCGACCCGCGAGGACCCGGTCGCCGTGGCCGGGAGCGAGGTCATCGGCGGCCCGCTCGGCCGCTTCGCGGCCGTGGGGCGGCGGGGGTGGTGGAACCCCCTGCGCGTGGTCGTGCTGGTCGCGATCGGGATGTTCGCGCTGGGCATGGTGCAGAAGCTGCCGTGCTACGACAGCGGCTGGTTCTACGGGGCGAACGCCCAGTACAGCCACGCCTGCTACTCCGACATCCCGCACCTGTACTACGGCCGGGGCTTCGCCGACGACCTCGTCCCGTACTTCGACCGCATCCCGGACACGGTCTCCGGCGGCATGGGTTACCTGGAGTACCCGGTCCTGACGGGGCTGTTCATGGAGGTCGCCTCCTGGCTCACCCCGCACGGCGGCACGATCCAGCACCGGGAGCAGATCTACTGGCTGGTCAACGCCGGGATGCTGCTGGTCTGCACCGCCGTCATCGCGGTCTGCGTCGCCCGGACCAACCGGCGCCGCCCGTGGGACGCGCTGTTGGTCGCGCTGGCGCCCGCGTTCGCGCTGACCGCGACCATCAACTGGGACCTCTTCGCGGTCGCCCTCGCGGCGGCCGGGATGATGCTGTGGTCGCGCAACCGGCCGCTGGCCGCGGGCATCCTGATCGGGCTGGCGACGGCCGCCAAGCTCTACCCGGTGCTGCTGCTGGGGCCGTTGTTCCTGTTGTGCCTGCGGGCCGGGAAGCTGAAGGCCTGGAGCGCGGCGGTGGGCGGTGCCGCGGTGGCCTGGTTCGTGGTGAACCTTCCCGTGATGCTGCTCGCCCGGGACGGCTGGGCGAAGTTCTACACCTTCAGCCAGGAGCGGGGCGTCGACTACGGCTCGGTCTGGCTGATCATCTCCCAGCAGACCGGCAAGTCCATCGACGGCGCGAACTCCTACGCCATCGCGCTCATGCTGCTGTTCTGCGCCGGCATGGCGGGGCTGACCCTCTTCGCCCCGCGGCGCCCGCGCTTCGCGCAGCTGGCCTTCCTCGTCGTGGCCGCCTTCATCCTGACCAACAAGGTGTACTCGCCGCAGTACGTGCTGTGGCTGGTGCCCCTCGCGGCGCTCGCCCGGCCGCGCTGGCGGGACTTCCTGATCTGGCAGGCGGCCGAGGTCATGTACTTCCTCGGGATCTGGTCGTACCTGGCGTACACGACGGGCGGCAACAGCAAGGGCCTGCCCCAGGACGGCTACCACCTGGCCATCGCGGCGCACCTGATCGGGACGCTGTACCTGTGCGTGGTCGTCGTCCGCGACATCGTCTTCCCCGAGCGCGACGCGGTCCGCCAGGACGGCTCGGACGACCCCTCGGGGGGCGTGCTGGACGGGGCGGAGGACGCGTTCGTGCTGGGGCGGTCCCCGCACCAGCCCCGGCACGCGGCGCCGCTGCAGGGCGGGCCCGAGGACGGTCACGGCTACGGCGAGGCGCGCCCGGTGCAGTGGGGCGTGGACCCGGCGCCGCCGGCCCCGCCCCACTGAGCGGAGGGGACGCCCGGGGCGTTCAGCGGTCGACGACGCGGTCGAACGTGGTCGTCGTGTGCCGCAGGTGCGCCACCAGCTCGTCCCCGACCGCCGGGGGCGCCACGTCGCCCGGCAGGAAGAGGATCGACACCTGCATGTGCGGGGGCTCGGCGAACCAGCGCTGCTTGCCGGCCCACACGAAGGGCGACAGGTTGCGGTTGATGGTGGCCAGACCGGCCCTTGCGACGCCCTTGGCGCGCGGCATGACGCCGTGCATGGCCTTGGGGGCCTCCAGGCCCACCCCGTGCGACGTACCGCCCGCCACGACGACCAGGTGGCCGTCCTCGGAGGCCTTGTTCTGGCGGTAGCCGAAGCGCTCGCCCTTGGCGATGCGGGTGACGTCCAGGACGGCGCCCCGGTACTCGGTGGCCTCGTGGTCGCCGAGCCACAGCCGGGTGCCGATCCGGGCGCGGAAGCGGGTCTGCGGGAACTGGTTGCGCAGCTGGGTCAGCTCGCCGGCCTTCAGGTGGCTGACGAACATGGTGTGCAGCGGCAGCCGCGCCGCGCGCAGCCGTTCCATCCAACGGAAGACCTCCTCCACCGCGTCGGAGCCGTCGGTGCGGTCCAGCGGCAGGTGGATGGCGAAGCCCTCCAGGCGGACGTCGTCTATGGCCGAGTGCAGCTTGACCAGGTCGTCCTCGCTGACGCCGTGGCGCCGCATGCTGCTCATGACCTCGATGACCACCCGGGCGCCGACCAGGCCGCGCACGCCCTCCACGGAGGACACGGAGCGGATGGCGCGGTCCGGCAGGGGCACCGGCTCCTCGCCCAGCCGGTACGGGGTCAGCACCAGCAGGTCGCCCCCGAACCAGTCCTTGATCCGGGCGGCCTCGTACGTCGTGCCTACGGCGAGGACGTCCGAGCCGAGCCGGATCGCCTCCTCGGCCAGGCGCTCGTGCCCGAAGCCGTACCCGTTGCCCTTGCAGACGGGGACCAGCCCGGGGAACTGCTCCGCCACGGACTGCTGGTGCGCACGCCAGCGCGCGGTGTCGACGTACAGGGTGAGCGCCATGGCCGGAACGAGGACCTTTCTGCGGTGTCTGCGGTCGGTCGGGCAGGTGGGTCAGCGGCGGGACATGTAGATGTCGAGCGCCTTGTGCAGGAGCTTGTTGAGCGGGAAGTCCCACTCGCCCAAGTATTCGGCAGCCTGCCCGCCGGTGCCCACCTTGAACTGGATGAGACCGAAGAGGTGGTCGCTCTCGTCGAGCGAGTCGCTGATGCCGCGCAGGTCGTACACGCTCGCGCCGAGCGCGTAGGCATCCCGCAGCATCCGCCACTGCATGGCGTTGCTCGGCCGGACCTCGCGCTTGTGGTTGGCCGAGGCCCCGTACGAGTACCAGACGTGCCGGCCGACGACGAGCATCGTCGCGGCGGCGACCGCCTCGCCCTCGTGCTGGGCGAAGTACAGCCGCATGCGGTTGGGGTCCTCGGAGTTGAGGACCTGCCACATGCGCTGGAAGTAGGACAGGGGCCGCGGGCGGAAGTGGTCGCGCTCGGCGGTCACCTCGTACAGCTGCTGCCACACGGGGAGGTCGTCGTAGCTGCCCTGGACGACCTCGACGCCGGCCTTCTCGGCCTTCTTGATGTTGCGCCGCCACAGCTGGTTGAAGCCCTTCTGGACGTCGTCCAGGCTGCGGTTCTCCAGCGGGACCTGGAAGACGTAGCGGGGCTGCACGTCGCCGAAGCCGGCGCCGCCGTCCTCGCCCTGCTGCCAGCCCATGCGGCGCAGCCGGTCGGCCACCTCGAAGGCGCGGGGCTCGATGAAGGTGGCCTCGACGTCGCGCAGGCGCTTGACGTCCGGGTCGGCGATGCCGGACTTGATGGCGGCCGCGTCCCAGCGGCGGATGACGACCGGCGGGCCCATCTTCACGGAGAACGCGCCCTGCTGCTTCAGGTGCGCCAGCATCGGGCGCAGCCACTCCTCCAGGTTGGGCGCGTACCAGTTGATCACCGGGCCCTCGGGGAGGTACGCGAGGTAGCGCTTCACCTTGGGCAGTTGCCGGTAGAGCACCAGGCCGGCGCCGACCAGCTCACCGGTCTTGTTGTCGAACCAGCCGAGGTTCTCCGAGCGCCACTCCGTCTTGACGTCCGCCCAGGCGGGAACCTGGCAGTGGCTTGCCGAGGGCAGGCTCTGGATGTACGCCAGGTGCTGTTCCCGACTGATGGTCCTCAGGGTCAAGCTCATGCGGGGCGCTCCCCATCGCTGCGGCTACGGCATTGCTGACTGCACTACTGCGCCGAAGCCTACTGCGAACGGCGAACGCCCCCGCGAGGGCTGTGGACAACTCGGTCCGCGGCTTCGCCCGGCGGGGGCCGGGAACGGAGGGCTAGGACACCACCCCGCCGAAGAGGCCGCCGTGGGCCATGCCGATGTAGAAGCCGACCGCGGCCAGCCCCATGCCGATGATGAAGAAGAAGCGCTCGGCCGTGGTCGCGGAGCGGTACTGCCCGACGGCGCCCACGAGGATGCCGACCAGGCCGGCCCAGGAGCTGAGCAGGTGGAGCCCGCTCCAGAACGCCGCGATGGAGGAGATCAGGCCGAGCACGACGGTCGCGACGGCCAGGGTGTTCTCCACCGGGTGGGGTCGGCCGTCCGAGTTGAGGGTGCTGAGGATCCGCTGGTAGAGACGGCTGCCGGTGGTGGGTCGCACTGCCTGTGCCATAGGGCACCTCCGTGATGGAGAGGTGGCGCATCGTAGCGCCGGACACACCCGATGTGTACAGATTGCGGGCTTCCGGGGCCGGATTTCAACCGGAAGCCACGAGGCGGGTAGTGTGTACCGTCTGCACCGGTGTCTGTGCAGGTCCACACGACGGTCCCGAAGGGCCTTCGGGGAGTGATCCCCGGAACGCCGCGGGCGTTGTCGGTGGGCCGCGATACCGTTGCGACGCGATGCAAACCCTCCTGCCACGGAAACGCCGTGGCCGCTGAGTCCAAAGGAGGTGGGTTCCACATGCGTCACTACGAGGTGATGGTGATCCTCGACCCCGATCTCGAGGAGCGTGCTGTCTCCCCGCTGATCGAGAACTTCCTCGGCGTCGTCCGCAATGGCGGCGGCAAGGTCGAGAAGGTCGACACCTGGGGCCGTCGTCGTCTTTCGTACGAGATCAAGAAGAAGCCCGAGGGCATCTACTCGGTCATCGACCTCAACGCCACTCCTGAGGTCGTCAAGGAGCTCGACCGTCAGATGAACCTGAACGAGTCGGTCCTCCGGACCAAGGTCCTCCGTCCCGAGACCCACTGAGCCTGACGGCTCAGGCAGTCGGGAAACCGAGAAGCCAAGCAAAGCCGAGAGGTCACTCACCATGGCAGGCGAGACCGTCATCACGGTCGTCGGCAATCTCGTCGACGACCCCGAGCTGCGCTTCACCCCGTCCGGTGCGGCGGTCGCGAAGTTCCGTGTCGCGTCCACTCCCCGCACCTTCGACCGGCAGACCAACGAGTGGAAGGACGGCGAGAGCCTCTTCCTCACGTGCTCGGTCTGGCGGCAGGCGGCGGAGAACGTGGCCGAGTCGCTCCAGAAGGGCATGCGCGTCATCGTGCAGGGCCGTCTGAAGCAGCGCTCGTACGACGACCGCGAGGGCGTCAAGCGGACGGTCTACGAGCTGGACGTCGACGAGGTCGGCGCCAGCCTGCGCAGCGCGACCGCCAAGATCACCCGGGCCAGCGGCGGCGGCGGTGCCTCGCGCGGCGGCCAGGGCGGTTACGGCGGCGGCGGTGGCGGCCAGGGCGGCGGCTGGGGCGGTGGCCCCGGTGGCGGCCAGGGCGGTGCGCCCGACGCCGATCCGTGGGCGACCGGCGCTCCGGCCGGTGGTGGCCAGGGCGGCGGTGGCGGCGGCTGGGGCGGTGGCTCCGGCGGCGGCGGCGGTTTCTCGGACGAGCCGCCCTTCTAAGGGCGGCGGCGTACCAAACTTCTTGATCACACTGGAGAGAGACAATGGCGAAGCCGCCTGCTCGCAAGCCTAAGAAGAAGGTTTGCGTGTTCTGCAAGGACAAGATCACCTACGTCGACTACAAGGACACGAACCTGCTGCGGAAGTTCATCTCCGACCGCGGCAAGATCCGTGCCCGCCGGGTCACCGGCAACTGCACCCAGCACCAGCGCGACGTCGCCACGGCCGTGAAGAACAGCCGTGAGATGGCGCTGCTGCCCTACACCTCGACCGCTCGCTAAGGAAGGGTGACCGAGCAATGGCGAAGATCATCCTCACCAACGAGGTCAGTGGCCTCGGTGCCGCCGGCGATGTCGTCGAGGTCAAGAGCGGCTACGCCCGCAACTACCTGATCCCGCGCGGCTTCGCGATCGCGTGGACCAAGGGTGGCGAGAAGGACGTCGAGCAGATCCGCCGCGCGCGCCGGATCCGTGAGATCGCGACCGTCGAGCAGGCCAACTCCTTCAAGGCGCAGCTCGAGGGCGTCAAGGTCAAGCTGTCGACCCGCGCGGGCGACGCCGGCCGGCTGTTCGGTTCGGTGACCCCGGCCGACATCGCCGCCGCCGTCAAGGCCGCGGGCGGTCCGGACGTGGACAAGCGCCGGATCGAGATCGGTTCCCCGATCAAGACGCTGGGCTCGCACAAGGTGTCGGTGCGTCTGCACCCCGAGGTCGAGGCCGCTCTCGACGTCGAGGTCGTCGCTTCCTGACACTCGCGCACCGCGTGAACGCCGGGCCCGGAACCGCGAGGTTCCGGGCCCGGCGTCGTTCACGTACGGGAGCCGTGCGGAAGGCGTGCGGGATGACCTGCGGGTCAGGCGCGTACGGCGCCGGTGACGGCCCACTTCCCCGAGCGGGCGCGCCAGTGGAGGCCGGCCAGCCGGGTGAGCATCATCAGCCCCATCGCCCACCACAGGGCGGTGAGTCCCCCGCCCAGGGCCGGTACGGCCAGCGCCACCGGGGCGAAGACGGCGAGGGTGACGACCGTCGCCCAGGCCAGGTAGGTGCCGTCGCCGGCGCCGATGAGGACCCCGTCCAGCACGAAGACCACGCCGCAGACCGGCTGGGAGAGCGCCGCCACCAGCAGGACGGTCGTCAACTGGGAGCGCACGGCCGGGTCCGGGGTGAACAGCGGGGCGATCAGCGGCCGGGAGACGGCCAGGAGCAGGCCGATCACCATGCCGGAGGCGATGCCCCACTGCACCATGCGGCGGCACGCGGCCCGGGCCCCGGCCACGTCGTCGGCGCCGAGGTAGCGGCCGATGATGGCCTGACCCGCGATGGCGATGGAGTCCAGGGCGAAGGCCGCCAGCGACCAGAGGGTGGTGGTGATCTGGTGGGCGGCGACGGAGGCGTCCCCGAGCCGGGCCGCGACCACGGTGGCGAGCAGCAGGACGGCCCGCAGGCTCAGGGTGCGGATCAGCAGGGGCGTCCCGGCCTGGGCGCAGGCGCGGATGCCGGCGAGGTCGGGCCGGAGCGAGGCGCCGTGCCGGCGGGCGCCGCGGACCACGACGGCGAGGTAGACGGCCGCCATCGCGTTCTGGGCGATGACGGTGCCCCAGGCGGAGCCGGCGATGCCGAGGCCGGCGCCGTACACCAGCACCACGTTGAGCACGGCGTTCACGGCGAAGCCGCCGACGGCGACGTAGAGCGGGGTACGGGTGTCCTGCAGCCCGCGCAGCACACCGGTGGCCGCGAGGACGACGAGCATCGCGGGGATGCCGAGGGCGCTGATCCGCAGGTAGGTGACGGCGTAGGGCGCCGCGGTCCCCGAGGCGCCGAACAGGTCGGCGAGGGCGGGTGCCGCGGGGACGGCGACGGCGACCGCGGCGGCGCTGATGAGGAGGGCGAGCCAGATGCCGTCCATGCCCTGGCGGATCGCCGCGGGCAGGTCGCCCGCGCCGACCCGGCGGGCGACGGCGGCGGTGGTGGCGTAGGCGAGGAAGACGAAGACGCCGACGAGGGTGGTCAGCAGGGCGCCCGCGACACCGAGCCCGGCGAGCTGCGACGTGCCGAGGTGGCCCACGATCGCGCTGTCGGCCATGAGGAAGAGCGGTTCGGCGACCAGCGCGCCGAAGGCGGGCAGCGCGAGGCCTATGATCTCGCGGTCGTGGCGGCGTACGGCCTGCTGGGGGGAGTGTTCGGCGACCTGGGGCACCCGGCAAGGGTAATCATCCACATGTAAGGGACGCAAGGCAATGCAGCCTCTTACTTGTGGCTGCACAGGGTGATCTCCTCCGTGCCGTTTGTCGTGATCTTGGGCCGAGCGGGCAAGTTTTTCTTGTCCACAGTGGGTGGATGAAGAAAGCGCAGGTCAACCACGTGATCATTGCGTGATTGTGTGCTTGTCCACCGCACTGTCCCCCGCCCTGTACACAGCTGGAGCGGGCTTCTCCACAGGTAGGGGCGGTTCTTCAACAGGTCATCCCCAGCCCCTGTGGATAACCGTCTTGGCTGTGGGCCCCGCGGACCCCTACCGTGGGGCGTCGCCCGACGTGCCACAGGTGTGTCCGGGCGGCTGATTGTCAGAGCCGTGGCGTAGGAAATGGAACACGACGCAGCGGTCCGCGCCGGAGGGGAGGAGGTGGCAGGGGGGTGAGCCAGCCCGAACCCGCGGACGACCATTGGGGGAGCGAGCCGCCGTTCCCGCCGGACGGTCCCGGTGACCGCCTGCCCGTCTCCCGCTTCCGCCGGAGGGACGAGCGGGACCGCGACCGCGACCGTGACGACGACCGCGGAGCGGCCGGCTTCGAACGCGTACCCCCGCAGGACCTGGACGCCGAGATGTCGGTGCTCGGCGGCATGCTGCTGTCCAAGGACGCCATCGCCGACGTCGTCGAGGTGCTGAAGGGCGCCGACTTCTACCGGCCCGCCCACGAGACCATCTACGCCGCGATCCTCGACCTCTACGCCCGCGGTGAGCCCGCCGACCCCATCACCGTCGCCGCCGAGCTGACCAAGCGCGGTGAGCTCGTGCGCGTGGGCGGGGCCCCCTACCTGCACAGCCTCGTCAACGCGGTGCCCACCGCCGCCAACGCCGAGTACTACGCGGAGATCGTGCACGAGCGCGCGGTCCTGCGCCGGCTCGTCGAGGCGGGCACGCGCATCACGCAGATGGGGTACGCCGCCGACGGCGACGTCGACGAGATCGTCAACTCCGCGCAGGCCGAGATCTACGCCGTCACCGAGCAGCGCACCAGCGAGGACTACCTCCCGCTCTCCGAGATCATGGAGGGCGCCCTCGACGAGATCGAGGCCATCGGCTCGCGCAGCGGCCAGATGTCCGGGGTGCCCACCGGCTTCGCCGACCTGGACTCCCTCACCAACGGCCTGCACCCGGGCCAGATGATCGTCATCGCCGCCCGTCCCGCGATGGGCAAGTCCACGCTCGCGCTGGACTTCGCCCGCGCCTGCTCGGTCACCAACGGCATGCCCAGCGTCTTCTTCTCCCTCGAAATGGGCCGCAACGAGATCGCGATGCGCCTGCTGTCCGCCGAGGCCCGGGTCGCCCTGCACCACATGCGCTCCGGCAACATGACCGACGACGACTGGACGCGGCTGGCCCGCCGGATGCCGGACGTCTCCGCGGCGCCTCTCTACATCGACGACTCGCCGAACCTGTCGATGATGGAGATCCGGGCCAAGTGCCGTCGGCTCAAGCAGCGCAACGACCTCCGTCTGGTCGTCATCGACTACCTCCAGCTGATGCAGGCGGGCGGTTCGCGCCGGCCCGAGAGCCGTCAGCAGGAGGTCTCCGACATGTCCCGCAACCTCAAGCTCTTGGCGAAGGAGCTCGAGGTGCCGGTCATCGCGCTCTCCCAGCTGAACCGTGGCCCCGAACAGCGCACGGACAAGAAGCCCATGGTCAGCGACCTGCGTGAATCGGGCTCCATCGAGCAGGATGCGGACATGGTGATCCTGCTGCACCGCGAGGACGCCTACGAGAAGGAGTCCCCGCGCGCGGGCGAGGCCGACCTGATCGTCGCCAAGCACCGCAACGGCCCCACGGCCACCATCACCGTGGCCTTCCAGGGCCACTACTCGCGCTTCGTGGACATGGCCCAGACCTGAGCCGTCCGCGGGCGGGATCCGCCGTGCGACCTCCGCGCGGCAGGACGGCGGCTCAGCCCAGGGCCACCATCAGCGGTGCGTGGCGGCGGTGTTCGTCGCCGGGCAGATCACGGTCACCGAGCACCATGAGGGTGTTGGGGAAGACGGGGGCCACGCCGTGCTCCGCGGCCCAGCCGTCGAGACCGCCGGGGGTGCCGGTGCGCAGATCGAGGCGGACGGGTGTGCCCGCGTCGCGGGTGATCGCGCCGATCAGCCCCTTGGCCCCGGCCGCGCTCCCGGCGACGACGGGACCCACGACCAGGGTGTCCGCGTTCAGCCAGGCCGAGGCGTAACCGGTCAGGACACCGTCCTCCTCGGCGACCAGGACGCGTTCGGCGAACCGCGGCAGGTCGCGCAGGAGGGGTGAGCGGTCCGCGCCGAACACCTCGGCGTCGAGGGCGAGCAGGGCCGGCAGGTCGGCATCGGTGAAGGGCCGCGGCTGCGCGGCGGCGGGACCGCCGGTCCCGGCGGGCACCCGCGGGGCGAAGCGGCCGCGGTGGGTGACGACGGTGCCGACCGCCCGGAAGCCGAGCTTCTCGTAGAGGGGGCGGCCGCGGTCGGTGGCGTGCAGGGTGACGGTGTCGTCGCCCGCCTCGGCCAGGACGTGGGTCATGATCCGCCGCCCGAGGCCCTGCCCCTCGTACCGGGCCGCGACCAGGACCATGCTGACCGCCGCCAGGCCGCCCGCGTAGCGCGTCAGGACGGTGGTGGCGGCCAGGCCGTCGCCGTCGGGGGCGTCGATGCCGTAACCGGTGCCGTGGGTGAGCAGGAAGCGCCACTTGTGCTCCTCGGCGCCCCAGTCGCGGCTGACGGCCAGCGCGCTGCAGGCGGGGAGGTCGGCGGGGGTGAGGCGGCGCACGGGGGCCGTGGGGGATGTCATGCGGGCAGCGTGCCGTGGCGGCGGCGGGCGGCACCCATAGTTTTCCCCTATGGGCATCGGCCGGAGCCTGGCTATCCTCCGGGAGTGACGCTGACCTTGCCCGGCCTGCGGGCGTTCGTGGCGGTGGCGCGTACGGGCTCGTTCTCGGCGGCCGCGCGGCAACTCGACGTACGGCAGCCCACGGTGAGCGAGTCGGTGCGCCGGCTGGAGGCCGCCGCGGGGCGGCCGTTGCTGGTGCGGAACCGCGAGCGGGCCGAACTGACCGACCTGGGACGACGGATCCTGGCCCACGCGGTGGCGGCGGTCGACGCCGCGGACGAACTCGAGGGGCTGCTGGACGGGGCGTCCCGGCCGTTCACCGTGGGCTTCCTGGGGGAGGCGGCGGCCGGCCGCACCCGGGAGCTGCTGGACCTGGTCCAGGCCCGCGCCCCGGGCGACGTGCGGCTGCGGCGCTACGACTTCGACGACCCCTCCTGCGGGCTGCTGGCCGGACACTCCGACCTGGCCATCGTGTGGCCCCCGTTGGACGCCCCGGGACTGGGGATGGTGACCGTCTCCAGCGACCGGCGCTGCGTGGCGCTGCCCGCGACGGACCCGCTGGCCCGCAGGACCGAGGTCGCGCCCGCCGAACTGGGCGGCAGGACCTGGGTGGTGCCGCGGACCGGGGACGCGGCCTACGCCGGCTTCCGCCACCCGTCGGCCGTGGGCGTCGCCCACGTGGCCGGGACGGTGCCGTCGGGGTCGCTGGAGGAGACGCTCGAACTCGTGGCGGCGGGGCGGGGTTGCGCACTGGCGAGCACGGCGACCGACGAGCACTACGCGCGGTCGAACGTGGTGATCGTGCCGCTGGCCGGGGACGTGCGCTGCACGGTCGCGCTGGCCTGGCGGGCGGCGGACCGCAGGCCCGCGGTCCGCGGGGCGGCGGAGGACGCCGCCCGGTTGTTCGGAGGGACGCCGCCGGGAACCGGCCGGGCGGCGGGTGACGAGGGAGGGACCGCATGGGACGGCTGCACATCTTCGACATGGACGGGACGCTGATGCACGGCTCCTCGGCGAGCATGGAACTCGCCCGGGAGCTGGGGCTGGTGGCGGAGTTCCGCGAGCTGGAGCACGCGCTCGGGCGGGGTCTGCTGGACCCGCCGGGCTACGCGGAGCGGGCGTACGAGCTGTGGCGGGCGCTCACCCGGGCGCAGGTGGCGGCGGCGTTCGAGGGCGCCCCGTGGCTGGCCGGGATACGGGAGGTGTGGGCGGACATCGCCGCCCGCGGGGAGCACTGCGCGGTGGTGTCGCTCTCCCCGGACTTCTTCGTGCGCCGGCTGCTGGAGTGGGGGGTGCACGCGGTCCGGGCGTCGGCCTTCCCGGAGGTCCCGTTCGGCCCGGCGGCGGGCCTGGACGTGGCGGGGATCCTGCTGCCGGAGACGAAGGTGACGGCGGCGGACGAGCTGTGCGCCCGGTACGGGGTCAGCCGCGCGGAGTGCGTGGCGTACGGGGACTCGCTGTCGGACACGGCGCTCTTCGCGGCGGTGCCGGTGTCGGTCGCGGTCAACGGGGACCACCACGTGAGCGGGCTGGCCAGCCATGCGTACACGGGGCGCGATTTGCGTGAAGCGTATGCGCTGGTCGTGGGCTGAATACGTGACGGTGGAACTGTGGTGATCGTCACGGGAATTGAGTGACGGTTGTGAAAGCAGTGACTCGGGGTAGGGTCGTCAGGGTTCCGCGGCAGCGGGGCTTCACATTCGGCCGAGCTTAACGGGATCGGTAACCGCGTTTCCCGTACTTCCGGCTATTTGTCCGGACGGCGTGAAGTCCTGGCAGGCTTTCCGCGCAGGATGTGTGGCCGATGTACGGACACCGACCGGGAGAAGCTCGAGGCGAAGCTGACCATGGACGCTCTGACCACGAACGCGGCCGAACCGGGAAAGGGAGCCGGGGCTGGGTCCTCCGGATGGTTCACGCCGCACACACCCCCTGACGGGCCGAGACCCCACCACGAGGGCGGGAACGGCGGCGAGCCGAGCCGCCCGGTACGGCCCATCAGGCCGGTGGGCACGGGAGCCGGGCGGAGCACCGGCCCCGGCCCGGCGCTGCCGCGGCCCGGCCCCCCGCAGGACGCGCCGGGGCCGCGGCACCATCCGGAGCCGCCGGACCGGCAGCCCCCGCCCCGGGCGGAGGCCCGGCCTCGGTCGCGGCAGCCGAGCGCGGACGCACTGCTCATCCGGCGGACGATGGAGGAGGTCGCGCCCGTAGCCGACAAGACGACGTCGTATTTCTATGCACTTTTGTTCATACGGCATCCGGAGTTGCGCGAACTCTTTCCGGCCGCGATGGACGCGCAGCGCGACCGATTGTTGAAAGCGCTCCTCACCGCCGCGGAACACATAGACGACGCCGAGATACTCACCGAATACCTGTCCCACCTGGGCCGCGGCCACCGGAAATACGGCACCCGGCCCGAGCACTATCCGGCCGTGGGGGAATGCCTGATCGGGGCGCTGACCCGGTACGCCTCGGCGGTCTGGAACGACGAGGTCGAGGCGGCCTGGGTGCGTGCCTACACGGCGATCTCGCAGATCATGATCGACGCGGCGGCGGCCGACGAGAAGCACGCGCCGCCCTGGTGGCAGGCGGAGATCGTCAGCCACGAACCGCGCACCTCCGACATCGCGGTCCTCAGCGTCCGCCCCGACCAGCCCTACCCCTTCCTCGCGGGCCAGTACACGACGCTGGAGACGCCCTGGTGGCCGCGGGTCTGGCGGCACTACTCCTTCGCCAGCGCCCCCCGCCCGGACGGCCTGCTGGTCTTCCACGTGAAGGCCGTGCCGGCCGGCTGGGTCAGCGGGGCGCTGGTCCACCGGGCCCGACCCGGCGACGTGCTGCGGCTCGGTCCTCCGGGCGGCTCCATGGTCGTGGACCACAGCACCGACAACGGACTGCTCTGCCTGGGCGGCGGCACCGGCATCGCCCCCATCAAGGCCCTGGTCGAGGACGTCGCCGAGCACGGCCGCCGCCGTGCCATGGACGTCTTCTACGGCGCCCGCAGCGACCACGACCTGTACGACCTGGACACCTTGGTGGGGCTCGCCCGGCGCCACCCCTGGCTCTCGGTGCGCCCCGTGGTCTCCCACGGCCGCGGCGAAGTGGGGCTGCACGGCCCGCTCCCCGAGATCGTGCGGCAGTACGGCCCCTGGCCCGAGTACGACGCGTACCTCAGCGGGCCGCCCGGGATGATCCGCAGCGGCGTCGACACCCTCGTGCGCAGCGGCATGCCCTCCCAGCGCATCCGGCACGACCTGATCGAGGAACTGGTCGCGGCCGGCGACTGAATCCGCTCCGCCCACGCCCCCCGGGGCCCCCACCACCCCCCCCACGAGGAGAAACGTTGCCGCAGGAACGTCCCGGAAGTGCGGGAGAGCACCGCGTCCAGGAGGAGATGGGCACGGCCGACCGCGCGGACCGCTTCTACACCGAACAGGTGCTGGACCACCTCAACCCGCTGATGCGGGAGTTCACCGAGCGGCAGGAGATGTTCTTCCTGTCCACGGCGGACGCCCGGGGGGAGTGCGACAGCACCTTCAGGGCCGGCCCGCCCGGCTTCCTGACCGTGCTGGACGAGCGGACCCTGGTCTACCCCGAGTACCGGGGGAACGGCGTGATGGCCTCGCTGGGCAACCTGCGCGAGAACCCGCACGTGGGCATCCTGATGCTCGACTTCACCCGGGACCGGATCGGACTGCACGTCAACGGCCGCGCGCGGGTGGTCCCGGACGGCGCGATGCGCGCCCTGCACCCCTGGCTCCCGGTGGACGCGGTGCCCGGCCGCAGGCCTCAGCTGTGGGTACGGGTGAGCGTCGTGGAGGCGTACGTCCACTGCTCGAAGCACATCCCGCGGATGGCGAAGGTGCCCCTGCAGGGCGGCCGGACCTGGGACACCGACGACGTGCGGCGCAAGGGCGGCGACTACTTCCGGGCGGCCGCCGACGCCGCGCACTCCCGCACCGAGCGGCCCGGCGGCGCGGGCCCGGGTTGGTTCGGCGTCTGAGGCCGCCCCGGTCGGCCCGGGGCCGGCCGGGCCGCCCCGAGGTCAGCCGAGGTCGGCCGAGAGCAGTCCCAGCACGCCTTCGATGTTGCCGTCTAGGTAGTGCCGCAGGGTCAGCGGAACGATCTCCACGGAGGCGAGCCCGACCCGGCTGAAGGGCACGCGGACCACGTCGTACGTCCCCGAGGGCTCGTCCACCTCGGGGCCGTGCCGCCGCGAGGGGTCCATGGAGGCCAGCCGGCACACGAAGAAGTGCTGCACCTTCACGCCGTGCGAGCCGTCCTCGCCGATGTGCTCGACGGTGTCGACGAAGGCCGGAACGACGTCGGTGACCTTGGCGCCGAGCTCCTCGTCCAGCTCTCTGTGGAGCGCCTCGACGATGGTGGCGTCCTCGGCCTCGACCCCGCCGCCGGGGGTGACCCAGTACGGGTGGAGCCCGGGCTTGGTGCGCTTGATGAGCACGAGGGAGTCGCCGTCGAGCAGGATGGCACGGGCGGTGCGCTTGACCACCGGCCGGGTGGCCGGGGCGGTCGGTGCACCGCCCCTGGCAGGTGCTTCGATGTCCGGGGGCATGCCTGAGATCTGCCGCGGCGCGGGAGGCGGCAAACGCTTCCGGGACGGCGAATCGGAACGCCGCGTTCTCGCGGAGGTCACCCGCCGTACGCCGGGCGCGCGGTCACCAGGCCGCGGAGGAGCGCATCAGCTGCTCGTGCACCCGCGCGATGTGCGGCAGCGCGAGCGTCCCGGCGCGCACCGAGACGAAGTACGTGCGCAGGGGTGGCACCGGCGGCTCCAGGAGCGCCTTGGCGGCGCCCGCCGTGATGGCCTCACAGCACAGGTAGCGCGGCAGGACGGCCATGCCGACCCCGGCGACCACGCACTCCAGGACCGCCCTCAGGTCGGGCACGACCACGGCGGGGACGATGGCAGGGGTGGTGTCGAAGACCGCCGACCAGTAGTGGTCGATCAACGGCATGCCCTCGTCGTAGGAGATCACGGGGATGTCGTCGAGGACCTGTGCCCCGTGGGTGCGCACCGCGAGCGGGCCGCCGATCCGCTCCTGCCAGACGGGCGCGGCCACGAGTATCTGCTCCTCGTCCCACAGGGCGCTGGCGGTCAGCAGCCGGTCGCGCGGCCGGAGGGTGCCTATGGACAGGTCGTGGTGGCCCGCGGCGAGGCCGGCCAGGGCCTCGTCCTCGCCGGCCAGCGCGATCCGCAACTGCAGGCCCTCGGCGACCAGCGGGGCGAGGGCGGGGAGGGCGCGCAGGGAGGTGAAGGTGGGCGGCCCGGCGAGGTGCAGGGTGCGGTTGCCCGACTCCTCGTCGAGGTCCGCCTCGGTTATCTCCAGGAGGGCGTCGAGGTGCGGGGCCACCCGGTGGGCCAGGTCGTCCCCGACGGGGGTCGGGGCGACGCCGCGCGGCAGGCGCAGGAACAGGGGGCGGCCCACCTGCCGCTCCAGGCTGCGGATCTGGCTGGTGACGGCGGGCTGCGACAGTCCCAGCAGCTGGGCGGCCCTGGTGAAGGAGCCGGCCCGGTGCACGGTGACGAACGTGCGCAGCAGAGCCAGATCCATGGAACCGCTCCCTCCCGGCCACCGGTACGACCCCAACATATAAATATATCGATAGGTCTGTATCGCAACTGTGATTGGACACTGACGCAGAGTCAACTAGCCTTGTTCGAGCGGATCTCCGCGCGTAAAGCCAGGGTGGTCCGAGCCACGAGGGGGGAGGCTCGGGCCACCCATTCTGCGTAGGTCCCTCTACGTAGATATATCTGTTTGAGATGAACGGGCGGGGTCAGCGCGCGGCGGCGTCCAGGGCCTGCGTCACGTCCCGCAGGATGTCGGCCGCGTCCTCCACCCCGACCGAGAAGCGGACGAAGCCCTCGGGGACCGCGTCGCCGCCCCAGCGCGCCCTGCGTTCTGCGGTGCTGGTCACGCTCCCGAAGCTGGTGGCCTCGGTCGTCAGCAGCAGCTCGGACAGGAAGCGCTCGGCGTGCTCCTTGTCGGGCAGCGTGAAGGACACGACGCTGCCGAACCGGGTCATCTGCGCGGTCGCGACGGCGTGCGCCGGGTCGTCCAGCAGACCCGGGTGACGGACGTCGGTCACCTCGGGGCGCCGGCGCAGCGCGGCGGCGAGCTCCAGGGCGTTGGCGGCCTGCTTGTCCACCCGCAGCGCGAGCGTGGACAGCGAACGGTGGGCCAGCCAGGCCTCCATGGGACCGGGGATCGCGCCGACCGTCTTGCGCCACATCCGCACCCCGGCGGCGAGTTCGGGCCGACGGGTGGTCACGTAGCCCAGCAGCAGGTCGCCGTGGCCCGACAGCGCCTTGGTGCCGCTCGCCACCGAGAAGTCCGCGCCCAGGTCGAGCGGACGCTGGCCGAGCGGGGTGGCGAGGGTGTTGTCGACCGCCACGAGCGCGCCCGCGGCGTGCGCGGCGTCGGCCAGCCTGCGGATGTCGCACACGTCGAGGCCCGGGTTGGACGGCGTCTCGATCCACAGCAGCCGGGCGCCCTCCAGCACCTTCAGCTGGGCGTCGCCTGCGGTGGGCGCCAGGCGCACCGAGACCCCGTAGTCCTCCAGGCGGCCCTGGAGGGTGCGGGTCGCCTGGTAGCAGTCGGAGGGCAGCACCACGGTGTCGCCGGAACGCACCTGCGAGAACAGCACGGAGGAGATGGCGCCCATGCCCGAGGCGAAGGCCAGCGTCTGCGCGGGGACGTCCGGGGACTCCAGGGCGGAGATCGCCTCCTCCAGCCGGGTCCAGGTGGGGTTCTCGTCACGGCCGTAGGTGTACGGGCCGGTGACGTCGCCCGGCAGGTGGAAGTGCGCGGCGAACACCGGGCCGGGCAGGGCCGGCTCGTGCGGCCGGGCCGGCGGGCGGCCCGCGTGCACGCTGCGGGTGCTGTCCCCGGGTCTGCTCTCGTACTCCGTCATCGCCCTCTCCTCGCTCTCCCCGTCTTCGCGAACGTACAGGCGGAAGATACCGGTGTACGGGCCAACGAACACGGCCGTCCGCTAGGCGGACGCGAGGGCCTCACGGGCGGCCCGGCCCGCGGCGGCCCCGTAGCCCGCCCCGAACAGGACGGCGTGCACCAGCAAGGGGTGCAACTGGTGCAGCGGCACCCGTTCCCGGCGGCCGGGCACCGGCCGGACCTCCTCGTACGCGGCGAGCACCCGCTCCAGGTGCGGGCAGCCGAACAGCTCCAGCATCGCCAGGTCGGCCTCGGGGTGCCCGCCCTGCGCCGCCGGGTCGACGACGCGGGCGCGGCCGTCGGCGGCGTACAGGACGTTGCCGGACCACAGGTCGCCGTGGATCACCGCGGGCGGTTGCGGGGGGCCGCCGATCCGCGGCAGCAGCTCGCAGACCCGCTCGACCGCGCGGACGTCGGCCGGTGTCACGGCCCCGTCGTCGGCGGCCTGCCGCAGGAAGGGCAGCAGCCGCCGGCCGGCGTGGAAGGAGGGCCAGTCCCCGGGGGAGCCGGGCGCCTGCCCGGAGCCGGACGACGGCAGGGGGAGCGAACCGATGTAGGCGGGGTGCGCCGTCCCGTACCCCGGGGCGGGGACCCGGTGGAGGGCGGCGAGTTCACGGCCCAGGCGCTCGGCGGCGGCCGGGGTGGCGGGGCCGGGCTCGACCCACTCCAGGACGAGCGTGCGGTCGTCGGCGGCGAGCACCTCCGGTACGGCGACCGTGCCGGTCCCGCCCAGCAGCCGCAGGCCCGCGGCCTCGGCGGCGAAGAAGCCCGGCGGCGCGTCCGCGAGGGACTTGGCGAAGACCGTGCCGCCCGAGCGGCGCCGCAGCCGTACCGCCCGGCAGATGGAGCCGCCGCCCACCGGGCCGAGCTCGGTCACCGGCTCGCCCAGCAGGGCGGCGACCCGGTCCGCGGGTCCGGCCGGACGGGTCACGGCGTGGGCGCGGGCTCGCCGAGGGCGTCGCGTACGGCCTCCAGCAGGCCGTCGGCGGCGGCCTCGCACATCTCCAGGCACTCCTCGAAGCCGCCGATGTCCCCGTAGTAGGGGTCGGGCACGTCCAGGCCACGGCCGTCCGCCCCGGCGTCCGCGCCGGGGTCGTAGGAGCGCAGCAGCCGCACCTTGGCGGCGTCCTCCGCGGTCGGCGCCAGCCGGCGCAGGTCCCGCAGGTGGCCGGAGTCGAGGGCGATCACCAGGTCGAGCCCGGCGAACCACTCGGGCTGGAACTGGCGCGCGATGTGCTCGTGCCCGTACCCGGCCGCGCGGAGCACGGCCACGGTGCGGTGGTCGGCGCCGTCGCCCTCGTGCCAGGAGCCGGTCCCCGCGCTGTCCGCGACGACCAGGGCGCCGAGTCCGGCCTCCTCGACACGGGCGCGGAAGACGGACTCGGCCATCGGCGAACGGCAGATGTTGCCGGTGCACACGAAGCACACCCGCAGCGGGGTGCGGGAGGACGGAGCGCTCATGGGCTCCATGATGCAGCCCCGGGGTCAGTCCTCGTCCGGCAGGACCATGTTCAGGGCCCAGGAGACGATGCTGATGATCAGACCGCCGAGGAACGCCGCCCAGAAGCCCTCGACGCGGAAGTCCAGGTCGAGCTCGCCGGAGATCCAGGAGGTGAGCAGCAGCATCAGGGCGTTGACGATCAGCGTGAACAACCCGAGGGTGAGCACGAGCAGGGGCAGCGAGAGCAGTTTCACCAGCGGCTTCACCAGCCAGTTCACCACGCCGAAGACCAGGGCGACGAGGATGAGGGTGAGGGCCTTGTGCGCGGTGTCGTCACCGGTGAGCGTGATGTTGCCCACGAGCCAGATGGCCACCAGCAGGGCCCCGGCGTTCGCGAGCGTCTTGACGACGAAGTTCATCATGGCTGAGATCGTCGCAGAAGTGATCCCACAGGCACAGGGGCGAGAGGGAGCGGGTACGTGAAGGTGTTCCGGCTGGACGACCTGGAGGCCGAGCGGGCCGCCAACGAGGGCGCGTACCTCGGCTTCCTGCGCGAGCGGAACATGTCCGCCGGGCTCTACGCCCTGCGGGCCGGGGAGCTCGACCCGCAGAAACCGCACGCGCAGGACGAGATCTACCTGGTCGTGAGCGGCCGGGCGCTGATCACCGTGGGGGAGGAGACGACGCACGTCGCGCGCGGCAGCGTGGTCTACGTCCCGGCCGGGACGCCGCACCGCTTCCACCACGTCACCGAGGACCTGAACGTCATGGTGGTCTTCTCGCCCCCCGAGGCGTGAGGGCCTTCGCCCCCGGGTTCCCGTAGGGGGAGGGTCAGGGACGGATGGGGACCGCGAGGCCTCCGCAGGGGGCCGCCGCGGCCCTAGCCTGGGAGCGGAAGGACGACAAGGAGGAGGAAACGGTGAAGCTCTTCGAGGGCCTGCCCTGGTGGGTCAAGTGGGTCGCGGTGCCGGTGATCGCGATCGTGGTCTTCGGCGGCATGATCGCCAGCGCGATCGGGTTCCTGTTCTGGCTGCTGTTCAAGGTGCTGGTCTTCGTGGCACTGGTCGGCGGTCTGGTGTACGTGGTCAAGAAGTTCACCTCGTCCTCGTCCGACTCCCGCGACAAGTGGTGACCCCGTGGGGCCCGGTCACCGGGCCCCACGGGAGGTGCGCCGCTCAGTCCTGGAGCCGCACGCGCTCCGGGCCCCGCGGCGCCGCACCGTTCGGTGAGGCGTCGCCGCCGGCGCCGGTCACGCCGTTCATCTGGGCGAGCAGCTGACGGGCCAGGCCCAGGCCCGTACCACCCATGGTCAGCGCCTTGGCGAACATCTCCGACATCCCGTCGGCGCCGTTCAGCAGCACCATGTGGTCCACGTTGCCGAAGGCCTCGGCGCCCGCCCGGACGATCTCCGGCCAGTTCTCGGCCAGCTGCTGGGCGACGACCGCCTCCTGGTTCTCCGCCAGGGCCGCGGCCCGCGCCTTGATCGACTCGGCCTCGGCCAGGCCCTTGGCCTTCGCGGCCTCGGCCTCCGCCAGACCCCGTGCCTGGGTCGCGGCGGCCTCGGCCTCACCTGTGGCCCGGGTGGCCGCTGCGGCCGCCTCACCGCCGATCCTGGTCTGCTCCGCCTGGGCCGCCGCGGCCGTCTTGACGCGGTTCGCCTCGGCGATGGCGGCCAGTTCCGTCTCGCGGGCCTTCGCCTCGGCCGCCGAGATGCGCGCGTCGCGCTCGGCCTCGGCCAGCGTCCGCTTCTCGTACGCGGAGGCGTCCGCCGGCTTGCGGACGTCCGCCTGCAGCTGCTGTTCGCGCCGCTGCGCCTCCAGTTCGGCGACCCGGGTCTCCTGGACGACGACCTCCTGCCGGGCCGCCGCCTCCGCGAGCGGGCCCGCCTGCCGGGAGGACGCGGTGGCCTTGTCCCGCTCGGCCATGTAACCGGCCTGCAGGATCTGGCTGTCCCGGGTCGCCTCCGCCATGCGGGCCGCGGCCTGCTGCTCGGCCTCGGTGGCCAGCCGGTCCGCCTCCGCCTGCGCGATGCGCGCGTCACGCTGGACGGCCGCGGCGTGCGGAGCGGCCAGGTTGTTGATGTAACCGGTCGGGTCGACGATCTCGTGGATCTGCAGCGAGTCGATGATCAGACCGAGCTTCTCCATCTCCGAGCCCGAGGCGGCCCGGGTCTCGGCGGTGAGCCGCTCCCGGTCCCGGATCATCTGCTCCACCGTCAGCCCGCCCACGATGGAGCGCAGATGACCGGCGAAGACGTTGTGCACCCGCTCGGGCATGAACTTCTGCTGGTCCAGGAAGCGTCGTGCCGCGTTGGCGATGGAGACCATGTCGTCGCCGACCTTGAAGATGACCACGCCGTGCACCTTCAGCGGGATGCCCTGCTGGGTGACGCAGTCCACGTTCAGCTCGGCCTCGTTGAGGTCGAGCGAGAGCCTGCGCACCGCCTGCACGCCGGGCAGGACCAGGGTCCCCCGCCCCGTGACGATGCGGAACCCCATGCCCTCCCCCACACCGTCCGTACGGTGCTTGGAACCCGAGATGACCAGTGCCTCGTTGGGCTCGGCGACCCGCCACATGAGCCGGAACAGGCCGATCAGGATGATGACCGCGACGAGCGCCCCGCCCGCCGCAACGCCGATGAGCATCGGCATACGCCCCCTTACGAATGGCCCCGATCGGGGCCGCGTACGGGAGTGTGCGCCTGTGGGTGACGGTCCGGTAGGTCCTGGCGGATCCTTGTCGCTTTCTTGACGCGGAGCGGAGCGATCCGCTCAGCCGTACGCGGGCGCCACGTACACGGTGCGCGGCGGCAGGTGCTCCACCACCACCACGACCGTGCCCTTCTCGATGCGCTCCCCGGCGGTCGCCGGGTACGCCAGGAACGCCTCCGCACCGCCCCGCACGTGCACGATCACCTCGCCGACCAGCCCCGGCCCGACCGTCCCGGTCACCCGGCCCTGCAGTCCGACCACGTCCCCCGCCCCTCCAAGCTCACTTGGCGCGGCGCCGGTGCCCGCGACCGGTGCCCGTGGGAACAGTGTCGCCGCTGCCGCGGTCCGCCGACACCACCAGCGCGGCCAGTGCCGTCGTCAACGGCACCGCCACCACCAGGCCGATGCTGCCCACCAGGGTGCGCACGATCTCCTCGGCGACCAGCTCGCTGCCCGCCACCGCCAGCACCCCGCGCTCCGCGATGGAGAAGAGCAGCAGCAGCGGCAGCGCCGCACCCGCGTACGCAAGCACCAGGGTGTTGACGACCGAGGCGATGTGGTCGCGGCCGATGCGCATCGCCGCCGAGTACAACTGCCGCGGGCCGGCGGACGGGTTCGCCTCCCGCAGCTCCCACACGGCCGAGGTCTGGGTGACCGTCACGTCGTCCAGGACGCCCAGCGAACCGATGATGATGCCGGCCAGCAGCAGACCGCGGATCTCGATGTCCGGGTAGAGGGAGTGGATCAGCCCCGTCTCGTCCGAGGTGTTGCCGCTGAGCAGCGCCCAGTCGATGAAGACCGAGCCCAGGACGCCGATCAGCAGCAGCGAGCACAAGGTGCCCAGGACCGCCACCGAGGTACGGGCGTTCAGGCCGTGGCACATGTAGAGCGCGATCAGCATGATGGCGCTGCCGCCGACCACCGCCACCAGGAGCGGATTGCTGCCGTGCAGGATCGCCGGGAGGATGAACAGCGTCAGCACGGCGAAGCTGATGACCAGCGCGGCCAGCGCCAGGATCCCGCGCAGCCGCCCGACCACGACCACCACCGCGGCGAAGATCCCGGCCAGCAGCCACAGGGGGAACGCCCGGTCGAGGTCGGTCACCGAGTACTGCAGTTCGCGCGGCGCCTGGGGTGCGTACGCCAGCAGCACCTTCTGGTCCTTCGTGTAGTGCCGGGTCTGGGTCGGCTGCACGATCTCGGTGAAGGTGCGGCCCGCGTCCTTGCCCGAGGTGACCTCGATGGTCGCCCGCTGGCAGATCGCCGGGCCGGACGGCGCCGCCGAGGGCCCGGGGGAGGGAGCGGCGCCGGCGCCCGGTTCGGCGTTGACCTCCGAGCACTTGACGTCCTCGACCTTCACCACCCGTCCGGACTGCGTCTGCTGGTCGAAGCCGACGCCGGTGCGGTCGTGCTCCGGCACACCGCCCGGCCACAGCACCACCAGGCCGGCCACCACGGCCGCGACGAAGGGGACGAGGACGGCGGCGATGACCTTGCGCAGGTGCCGGGAGACCGGCGGCACCGGGCCGTGACCGTGTCCGTGACCATGGCCGTGCGCGTGCGGGTGAGTGGAGTCCACCGCCCGATCATCGCAACACCCCCTGGTGTGCGTCAGTGAGGACCCGCTAGCGTTGAGGCACCTTTGCGAACGCGGGAGCTCGGAGCACCGGGCTGAGAGGGCGCTGACCGGCCGAGGGGCCACCAGCTGCGCCGACCGCTGAACCTGTTACCGGGTAATGCCGGCGTAGGGAGTGGGTCTCATGACCATGCAGAATGCACGCGCGCGCGAAATCGGCTGGCACAAGGGGTACGTGACCGGGTCCCGCCCGGACATCGCGGTCCCCGTCCGCCGGGTGCACCTCACCAACGGCCGGGACGTGACGCTGTACGACACCTCCGGCCCGTACACCGACCCGAACGTCACCACCGACGTCCGCCGCGGCCTCCCGCCGCTGCGGGAGAACTGGATCGTCGCCCGCGGCGACACCGAGGAGTACCCCGGCCGCCCCGTCCGCCCCGAGGACGACGGCCTCAAGCACACCTCACCGCGTGGCGGCCTGCGCAACCTGGACGCCGTCTTCCCCGGCCGTCCTCGCCTCCCCCGGCGCGGCCGGCCGGGACAGCCGGCGACCCAGCTGGCGTACGCGCGGCGGGGCGAGGTCACCCCGGAGATGGAGTACGTCGCGCTCCGCGAGGGCGTCTCCCCCGAGGTCGTCCGCGAGGAGATCACGGCGGGACGCGCCGTCCTGCCGGCGAACGTCAACCACCCGGAGATCGAGCCGATGGTCATCGGCAAGCGGTTCCTGGTGAAGGTCAACGCCAACATCGGCAACTCTGCCGTCACCTCCTCCATCGAGGAGGAGGTGGACAAGATGACCTGGGCCACCCGCTGGGGCGCCGACACGGTCATGGACCTCTCCACCGGCCGCAACATCCACACCACACGCGAGTGGGTGCTGCGCAACTCCCCCGTCCCCATCGGCACGGTCCCCCTCTACCAGGCCCTGGAGAAGGTCGACGGCAAGGCCGAGGAACTGACCTGGGAGATCTACAAGGACACCGTCATCGAGCAGGCTGAGCAGGGCGTCGACTACATGACCGTCCACGCCGGCGTGCTGCTGCGGTACGTCCCGCTGACCGCGCGCCGCAAGACGGGCATCGTCTCCCGCGGCGGGTCGATCATGGCGGCCTGGTGCCTGGCGCACCACCGGGAGAGCTTCCTCTACGAGAACTTCGAGGAGCTCTGCGAGATCCTCGCCGCCTACGACGTCACCTACTCCCTGGGCGACGGCCTGCGTCCCGGCTCCATCGCGGACGCCAACGACGAGGCCCAGTTCGCGGAGCTGCGCACGCTCGGCGAACTCAACAGCGTCGCCAAGCGGCACGGCGTGCAGACGATGATCGAGGGGCCGGGGCACGTCCCCATGCACAAGATCAAGGAGAACATCGACCTCCAGCAGGAGATCTGCGAGGAGGCGCCGTTCTACACCCTCGGCCCGCTCACCACCGACATCGCGCCCGCCTACGACCACATCACCTCCGGCATCGGCGCCGCGATGATCGCCTGGTGGGGCACGGCCATGCTCTGCTACGTCACCCCCAAGGAGCACCTGGGTCTGCCCGACCGCGACGACGTCAAGACCGGCGTCATCACCTACAAGATCGCCGCCCACGCCGCCGACCTCGCCAAGGGCCACCCCGGCGCCCAGGAGTGGGACGACGCCCTGTCCGACGCCCGCTTCGAGTTCCGCTGGGAGGACCAGTTCAACCTGGCCCTCGACCCGGACACGGCGCGGGCCTTCCACGACGAGACGCTGCCGGCGGAGCCGGCCAAGACCGCGCACTTCTGCTCCATGTGCGGGCCGAAGTTCTGCTCGATGAAGATCTCCCAGGACATCCGCCGCCAACACGGCAGTACGCCCGAGGAGATCGAGGCCGGCATGGCGGAGAAGTCCCGCGAGTTCGCCGCCTCGGGCAACCGCGTCTACCTCCCGGTCGCCGACTGACCCGGTATCCGCCGGCAGCCCGTCCGCACGGGCTGCCGGCGGTGCGGTCCCGCGTCGTCGTCGAAGTCGAAGTCCCGTCAGTCCGGGGTGTGGTCCGGGCCGCCGAAGTCGGGGCTGGAGAAGTCGGGGCTGGTGAAGTCGGGGCTCGTGAAGCGGTCCCCGGGTTCGGGGGACGACTCGGGGCCGGGGCTGGAGAAGTCGGGGCGGGAGTAGCCGAGGCGTGGCATCCGGGAGGTGCCGCCGCCGGGGCTCGCGGTGGGGGCGGTCGGGGCGGCGCCGGCGGCCTTGGCGAGGGCGTCGTCGAGGAAGGGCTGCAGCCCCCGCTCCACCAGGGCCCGGCGCCACAGCTCGCGGGCGAGCGCGACGTCACGTGACTCGTCGTCGGGAGGGTCGTGGAGGGCGGTCGAGCCGTTGCGCAGCGCGGTGAGCAGCAGTCCGACCATGCCGATGACGACGCCGCAGGCGGCGACGGCCGCGAAGAGCCAGCCGGCCTGCCGCAGCGGCTGGGCGATCGCCGGTTCGGGGTGCCCGAAGCGCAGGGCGTACCCGAGCACGAGGAAGATGACGGCGGCCGTGCCCGCCAGGATCGGCGTGAGCACGGCGACGACGGCGAACAGCCCTGCCCCCGAGCCGTCGGCGGCGACCGGGGCCGCCGCGGCCGCGTAGCCGATGCCCGGCACGGCCGCGGTGCGTGCCTCGCGGCGTTGCTCCGCGAGGGCCTCGCGGACCTTGACGAACTGCTCGTACTCGGGCGCGGCGCAGGCGGAGATGGGCCCGGCCGCGTTGAGCGCCAGGGTGCGCAACTGCTCGGCGTTGAGGCGGCTGCGCGGGTCGGCGAGGGCGGCCCGCGTGCCCTCCGAGTGCAGAGCCGTGTCGAGGGCGCGCTCGAACTCCGGGCGGTCCTCGGTCAGCAGGTGTGGAGCGCTGTTCATGTGCATCCCCCGATGCTCCGTCTCCGGTGCCGCCCGGAGTTCACGAAGGACTGAGGTCCGGTCCGGCTGGGCGGAAGCGGAGGAGAAGCTGCCTACGGATATCCCGATGGTAGAGCGCGGAGGTGACGCGGTGACAGAGTGTTTCCGGAAAATGGGGGTTTCGGGGACTACAACGGCAGCTGTGCGACCAGGAGTTTGCCGTCCATGGTCACTCCGCCGTCCATGGCCACCGCCAGGTCGTCCGCGTACACGTGCGGTCCCTCGATGACGGCGGACCGGTCCGGCTGCTCGGCGCCGAGCTCCCCGCCGGGCTCGCCGAGCAGGTACGGGATGGGGCTGTGGCCGTGCACGACGCGGTGGCCGCCGTAGGTGTCGAGCAGTTCGCGGGCGGCCTCCGGTCCCGACTCGCCGCGGAAGGCGAAGCGCCGGGTGAACTTGCGGAACAGCTCCCAGCACTCGTCGGCGTCGCCGCGCTGCAGGATGCCGGTGACGGCGTCGTTCATGGCGTCGATGGTGCCGCCGTACTCCAGGTACGCGGTGGTGTCGGAGTGCAGCAGCAGGTGGCCGTCGGTGAGGGCGGCCGCGTCCAGCCGGGACATCCAGGCGACGTGGTGGTCCTGCAGCCGCTCCATGTCGGTGGTCTGGCCGCCGTTGAGGCGCCAGGCGGCGAGGAAGGAGGCGGTGCCGGCGGCGGAGTTCACCGGGGTGTCGCCGAAGCGGTGGGCACCGAGCAGCAGCAGTTCGTGGTTGCCCATGAGGGCCCTGGTGTAGCCGCCGGCCGCGGCGGCCTCCGCGGACAGCTGCATGACGAGCTCGATCACGCCGATGCCGTCGGGGCCGCGGTCGGTGAAGTCGCCGAGGAACCACAGGCGGGCGTTGCCGGCCGCCCAGTGGCCCTCGGAGTCGATCAGCCCGGTCGCGTACAGGGCCTCGCGCAGCCGGTCCAGGTAGCCGTGGACGTCGCCGACGACGTAGAGCGGGCCCAGCGCCTGGGGGTCGGTCGCGGTGACCACCGGGAGGTCGTGCTGCGTGGGCGTGTACTCCGGCGGCATCATCCGCTCGTCGATCATGGTCGGTTCGTGCCCGGCCGGGTAGCCGGGTGGGGCCCCGACGGCATCGGCGGGGTGCGCCGACGGCGTCATGGGCGCACCGTGCGCCACCACCTCCGCGGGGTCCTGAGACCAGCCGTACGAGGTACCGGGCATGGGTCCCTGACCTGCCCCCTGAGTCATCGACCCCTCCACCGTCGCGCCACCATCCGCCCATCATAGGAATGACGATGTCGTGGCGTGACACACCTGCTGATAGCGATTTCATCCGGTGCGGACAAATCCGCACGGGGTGGACCGTTCTCGCCCCGGAGGCACCGGTTCCTATCCCCCCGCGGGCCCGCGGGGCGGGCTGACGGTGGTGCGCGGCGAGCGCCGCTGGGAGGAGGTGCGGACGATCAGGTCGGTCGGCATGACCTGCTGCACCGGGCGGCCCGCGTCAACCCCCTCGATGGCGTCGATGAGCAACTGGACGACCGCGGTGCCGATCCGGCCCGGTTTGAGGGAGAGCGTGGTGATCGGGGGCTCGGTCGTCGCGTAGACCATGCTCTCGCTGCAGCAGACCAGCAGGAGGTCGTCGGGCACGCGCAGCCCGTAGCGGCGGGCGGCGGCGAGCAGGTCGGTGCCGTTGGGGTCGAAGAGGCCGTAGACCGCGTCGGGGCGGTCGGGGCGGGCGAGCAGGCGGTCGGCGGCGACGGCGCCGGCGCACGGGTCGTGGGCGGGGTAGGCCTCGACGACGGGTTCCTGGCCGATCCGCTCGCACCAGTTGAGGTAGGCGGTGGTGGACAGGCGGGTGTAGGTGTCGGTGCTGGTCCCGGTGAGCAGGCCGATCCTGCGGGCCCCGGCCTCGGCGAGGTGCTCCAGGATGCCGAGCACGGCGGCCTCGTGGTCGTTGTCGACCCAGGCCTGGACGGGCAGGCTGCCGGCCGGGCGGCCGTCGCTGACCACGGGGATGCCCTGCCGCACCAGCTCGGTGACCATCGGGTCGTGGTCGGAGGGGTCGATCACCACCGTGCCGTCCAGCGCGACGTTGCTCCACACGTCGTGCCGGGAGGAGGCGGGCAGGATGACAAGGGCGTAGCCGCGGGCGAGCGCGGCGGAGGTGGCGGCCCGGGCCATCTCGGCGAAGTAGGCGAACTCCGTGAAGGTGAAGGGTTCTTCGCCGTACGTCGTCACGGTCAGGCCGATCAGCCCCGACCTCCCGGTGCGCAGCGTGCGGGCGGCGGCGGAGGGGCGGTACCCCAGCCGGTCGGCGACCTCACGGACGTGACGGCGGGTGGCGTCGGGCAGTCGGCCCTTGCCGTTGAGCGCGTCGGAGACAGTGGTGATCGAGACGCCGGCCGCGGCGGCCACGTCCCTGATGCCGGCCCGCTCCAGCCGGCGTCCGGCGGGTCGGCTCGCCTGGTGGTTCCCTGCTGCTGTCATGGCGTGGTGATAGTAGGGGTCGGGTGGTCCTTTCGCGGGGTGCCGGAGAAGGCGTTGACAGAGACGTTTCCCCGCACACGCTGCCGGGCGTGGCCGGGAAAGCGCAGGTGGCGGCGGGTGGCTACCACGTGTCACGGGCCCGTCACGGGGTCCCGTCCGCCCCGCCCCCCGCGGTGTGGACGTGCATCAACTCACCCCTTCGAGGGATGCGCGCCACCGCGCGCGCCACCGGCGCGCAGTGCGTCGCACCGCCTGCTGCGTCCGCCGCGAGCCCCTGCCGCGCGCCCGTGGGTCGCAGGGCCTCCCCCGGCCGGGCGGCCGCTCGTATGGTGTGGGGCATGAGCCCCAAACTGCGCCGCGAACTGGACGGCATCCCCACGTACAAGCCGGGCAGACCCCCGGCCGTGGAAGAGGGAGTGACCGCTTACAAGCTGTCCTCCAACGAGAACCCCTACGCGCCGCTGCCCGGTGTCCTGGAGGCGGCCACCGCCGCCGCGGAGAACTTCAACCGCTACCCGGACATGGCGTGCACGGCCCTCCACGGCGAGCTGGCGCACCGCTTCGGCGTGCCGGTGGAGCACATCGCCACCGGCACCGGCTCGGTCGGGGTCGCGCAGCAGCTGCTGCAGTCGACCGCCGGACCGGGTGACGAGGTCATCTACGCCTGGCGGTCCTTCGAGGCCTATCCGATCATCACGCAGATCAGCGGAGCGGCCTCGGTGCCGGTTCCGCTGGACGCGGACGAGACCCACGACCTGGACGCGATGGCCGGGGCGATCACCGACCGGACGCGGCTGGTCTTCGTCTGCAACCCCAACAACCCCACCGGCACGGTGGTCCGCCGGGCCGCGCTGGAGCGCTTCCTGGACCGCGTCCCCTCGGACGTGCTGGTCGTGCTGGACGAGGCGTACAAGGAGTTCATCCGCGATCCCGAGGTCCCGGACGGCGTCGAGGTCTACCGCGACCGTCCCAACGTGGCGGTGCTGCGCACCTTCTCCAAGGCGTACGGGCTCGCCGGGCTGCGCGTGGGGTTCGCGATCGCGCACGAGCCGGTCGCGGCGGCGCTGCGCAAGACGGCCGTCCCCTTCGGGGTGAGCCAGCTCGCCCAGGACGCGGCGGTGGCCTCCCTGCGCGCGGAGGCGGCGCTGCTGGAGCGGGTCGACGCGCTGGTGACCCAGCGGGCCCGGGTCTTCGACGGGCTGACGGCGCAGGGCTGGACGGTGCCGGAGACCCACGCCAACTTCGTGTGGCTGCGGCTGGGGGAGCGCACGGCCGACTTCGCCGCGGCCTGTGAGCGGGCCGGCGTCACCGTCCGTCCGTTCGCGGGGGAGGGCGTGCGGATCACGATCGGCGAGGACGCCGCCAACGACGTCCTGCTCCGTACGGCCGAGGCCTTCCGCAAGGAGCTGTAGCCGCCCCCACGCGCCGTCCCGGGTTCCACGGGGCGTCGTGGCGCCCTTTTCGCCCCCTCCCACCCCCCGGTGTGAGGGGGCGAAAACGTGTGCGGCATACTGAGCTTGTGAATGCGTTCACTTTCACAAGCTCGGCAAGATAGGAGGCGTGGCGTGGACCTGGCACTGGACTCCGTGGCCGTCGCGCGATGGCAATTCGGCATCACGACCGTCTACCACTACCTCTTCGTCCCCCTCACGATCTCCCTCGCCGCGCTGACCGCGGGCCTCCAGACGGCCTGGGTGCGCACGGGCAAGGAGAAGTACCTGCGGGCGACCAAGTTCTGGGGCAAGCTCTTCCTGATCAACATCGCCATGGGCGTGGCCACCGGCCTGGTCCAGGAGTTCCAGTTCGGCATGAACTGGTCGGACTACTCGCGCTTCGTCGGCGACGTGTTCGGCGCCCCGCTCGCCTTCGAGTCGCTCATCGCCTTCTTCTTCGAGTCCACCTTCATCGGCCTGTGGATCTTCGGCTGGGACAAGCTGCCGCAGAAGATCCACCTGGCCTGCATCTGGCTGGTCTCGCTGGGCACGATCCTGTCCGCGTACTTCATCCTCGCCGCCAACTCCTGGATGCAGCACCCGGTCGGCTACCGCTACAACAAGGTCACCGGCCGCGCCGAGCTGACGGACTTCTGGGCCGTGCTCACCCAGAACACCACCCTCGTCGTGGTCTTCCACACGCTGACCGCGGCCTTCCTGACCGGCGCCGCCTTCATGATCGGCATCTCGGCCTACCACCTGGCCCGCCGCAGGCACGTCGCGGTCATGAGGACCTCGCTGCGCCTCGCCCTGGTCACCGCCGTCGTCGCCGGCCTGCTCACCGCGATCAGCGGCGACCGGCTGGGCAAGGTCATGTACGAGCAGCAGCCGATGAAGATGGCCGCCGCCGAGGCCCTGTGGGACGGCGAGTCCCCGGCCCCGTTCTCGATCTTCGCGTACGGCGACGTCGAGAAGGGCCACAACACCGTGGCCGTCGAGGTCCCCGGACTGCTGTCCTTCCTCGCCCACGACGACTTCAGCTCGTACGTCCCCGGCATCAACGACGTCAACAAGGCCGAGCAGGAGAAGTACGGCCCCGGCGACTACCGGCCCAACGTCCCGGTCGCCTACTGGGGCTTCCGCTGGATGATCGGCTTCGGCATGACCTCCTTCGCGGTCGGCCTGGCGGGACTCTGGCTCACCCGCCGCAGGTTCTGGCTCGCCGGGGACCGGCGCACCGCCGACGACGAGCCACCGCACCTGATGCTCACCAGGAACACCGCACTCTCCCCGGCCCTGTCCCGCTGGTACTGGCGGATCGGGCTGCTCACCATGGGCTTCCCGCTGATCGCCAACTCCTGGGGCTGGATCTTCACCGAGAACGGCCGCCAGCCGTGGGTCGTGTACGGGTTGCTGCGCACCGAGGACGCGGTCTCCCCCGGCGTCTCCACCGCCGAGATGCTGACCTCGCTGATCGTCCTCACCGCGCTCTACGCCGTCCTCGCCGTCGTCGAGGTCAAGCTCCTGGTCAAGTACGCCAAGGCCGGGCCGCCCGAGCTCACGGAGGCCGACCTCAATCCCCCCACGAAGATCGGCGGCGACGCCGACCGTCCGATGGCCTTCTCGTACTAGGGAGAGACGGCATGCACCTCCACGACGTCTGGTTCGTCATCATCGCCGTCCTGTGGACCGGCTACTTCTTCCTCGAGGGCTTCGACTTCGGCATCGGCGTCCTCACCCGGCTGCTCGCCCGCGACCGACCCGAACGGCGGGTGCTGATCAACACCATCGGCCCGGTCTGGGACGGCAACGAGGTCTGGCTGATCACCGCCGGCGGCGCCACCTTCGCCGCCTTTCCCGAGTGGTACGCCACCCTCTTCTCGGGCTTCTACCTGCCGCTGCTGGTGATCCTGCTCTGCCTGATCGTCCGGGTCGTGGCCTTCGAGTACCGGGCCAAGCGCAGCACCGAGCGCTGGCAGACCGGCTGGGAACAGGCCATCTTCTGGACCTCCCTGCTCCCCGCCTTCCTGTGGGGCGTGGCGTTCGCCAACATCGTGCACGGGGTGGACATCGACGCCTCCGGCGAGTACACCGGCGGGGTCCTGGACCTGCTCGGCCCCCACGCCCTGCTCGGCGGACTCGTCACGCTCAGCCTCTTCACCTTCCACGGCGCGGTCTTCGCGGCGCTGAAGACCCTCGGTGACATCCGCGACCGCGCCCGCCGCTTCGCCACCCGGGCCGGAGCGGTCACCGCCGTGCTCGCGGCCGCCTTCCTGGCCTGGACGCAGGGCAGCGGCGGGAACACGGCGAGCCTGGCGGCCGCGGCCGTCGCCGTGCTCGCGCTGCTCGCCGCGCTGGGCGCCAACCTGAGGGGCCGCGAGGGCTGGGCGTTCGCCTTCTCCGGGGTCACCGTCACCGCCGTGGTGGCGATGTTCTTCCTGGTGCTCTTCCCGGACGTCATGCCCTCCACGCTGGACCCGGCGTGGAGCCTGACGGTGGAGAACGCCTCCTCGACCCCGTACACGCTGAAGATCATGACCTGGTGCGCCGCGATCGCGGCCCCGCTGGTCGTGCTCTACCAGGCCTGGACGTACTGGGTGTTCCGCAGGCGGATCGGCACCCAGCACATCGCAGAAGCGCACTGAGGAGCTGTTTCACGTGAAACCCGTCGACCCCCGGCTCCTGAGGTACGCCCGCGCGACCCGTGTGTTCCTCGCCGTCTCCGTCCTGCTCGGTCTCGCCGGTGCGGGCCTGGTCATCGCGCAGGCGATGCTCCTCGCGGAGATCGTCGTCGGAGGTTTCCAGGACGGTCTCGACGCCGTAGCGCTGCGCACCCCCCTGCTGCTGCTCGCCGGCGTCGCGGCCGGCCGGGCGGCCGTCTCCTGGCTCACCGAGCTGTGCGCCCACCGCGCCTCCGCCGCGGTCAAGTCCCGGCTGCGCACACGGCTGCTGGAGCACGTCACCGCACTGGGCCCGGCGGGGCTCACCGAGCGCCGGACCGGTGAGCTCACCACGCTCGCCACCCGGGGCGTCGACGCCCTCGACGGCTACTTCGCCCGCTACCTGCCCCAACTGGGCCTGGCGGTCGTGGTGCCCGCCGCCGTCCTCGCCCGCATCGTCACCGAGGACTGGATCTCGGCGCTCACCATCGCCCTGACCCTCCCCCTCATCCCGGTCTTCATGGTCCTCATCGGCTGGGCCACCCAGGCCCGCATGGACCGTCAGTGGCAGCTGCTCGCCCGGTTGTCCGGCCACTTCCTCGACGTCGTCGCGGGCCTGCCCACCCTCAAGGTCTTCGGCCGGGCCAAGGCCCAGGCCGAGTCCATCCGCGCCATCACCGCCGACCACCGGCGCGCCACGATGCGGACGCTGCGCATCACCTTCCTCTCCTCCTTCGCCCTGGAACTGCTCTCCACCATCTCCGTCGCCCTGGTCGCCGTCGGTGTCGGCATGCGGCTGGTCCACGGTGAACTCGACCTCCGCACCGGGCTGGTCATCCTCGTCCTGGCGCCGGAGGCGTACCTGCCGCTGCGCCAGGTGGGAGCCCACTACCACGCGGCCGCCGAGGGGCTCTCCGCCGCCGACGAGGTCTTCGCCGTGCTGGAGACCGCGCCGCCCCGGCGCGGCACGGCCCCGGCCCCCGACCTGCGGGCCGCGGTCGTCGAACTGGACGGGGTCGCCGTGCAGGGCCGCCTCGGCGCCGTCTCCCTGCGGGTCTCCCCCGGCGAGACGATCGCCCTCACCGGCCCCAGCGGGATCGGCAAGAGCACCCTGCTCTCCGTGCTGCTCGGCTTCACCGAGCCGACCTCGGGACGGGTCCTGGCCGGCGGCACCGAACTCGCCGCCCACGACCCGGCCGGCTGGCACCGGCAGATCGCCTGGGTCCCCCAGCGGCCGTACCTCTTCGCCGGGACCGTCGCCGACAACGTACGGCTGGCCCGGCCGGACGCGAGCCCGGCCGGGGTCCGCGCCGCGCTCCGGGACGCGGGCGCCCCGGACCTCGACCCCGCGACGGTGGTCGGGGAGGGCGGCGCCGGGCTCTCCGCCGGACAGCGGCAACGCGTCGCCCTGGCCCGGGCGTTCCTCGCCGACCGGCCGCTGCTGCTGCTCGACGAACCCACGGCGGCGCTGGACGGGGAGACCGAGGCGGCCGTGGTCGACGCTGTACGGCGGCTCGCGGCCGGCCGCACGGTGCTGCTCGTGGTGCACCGCCCGGCGCTGCTGGCCGTGGCGGACCGCACGGTGCGGCTCGACGGCCGCCCGGAGCGTGCCGTGCCGTCCACCGCGGGGCACCCCGCCAGGGCCGAACGGCAGGCCGCGGCCACGGTCAGTGCCCCCGAACCCCTCGGCGCGGCCCTCGCCGTCGCGCCGGCCGCGCCCTCCGCCGCCGCAAGAACCTCCGCGCCGCTGACCCGGGTACGCCGGGTCACGTCGCCGCTGCGGCCGCGGTTCGCCCTCGCGTTGCTGCTCGGCGCCCTCGCGCTGCTGAGCGCCGTCGGTCTGATGGCGACCTCGGCCTGGCTGATATCCCGGGCCTCGCAGCAGCCGCCGGTCCTCTACCTGATGGTCGCGGTCACCGCGACCCGGGCCTTCGGGATCGGCCGGGCGGTGTTCCGCTACGCCGAGCGCCTGGTCTCGCACGACGCCGTCTTCCGCGCCCTGGCCGACCTCAGGGTGACCGTGTACCGCCGGCTGGAGCGGCTCGCGCCCGCCGCGCTGCGCGACACCCGGCGGGGCGACCTGCTCTCCCGCCTCGTCGCCGACGTGGACGGCCTGCAGGACTACTTCCTGCGCTGGCTGCTCCCCGCGGGCGCCGCCGCGCTCACCGGTACCGCGGCGGCCGCGTTCACGGCGTGGCTGCTGCCCGGTGCCGGAGCCGCCCTGGCGGTGGGACTGCTCACCGCCGGCGTGGCCGTGCCGGCCGTCTCCGCGGCGCTGGCCCGGCGCGCCGAACGCGCGCTCGCCCCCGCCCGCGGTGAACTCGCGGCCCAGGTCGTCGAGGTGCTCACCGGCACCGCCGAACTGACCGTCGCCGGGGCACTGCCCGGGCGCCGCGCCAAGGCGGCCGAGACGGACCGCGTGCTCACCCGGATCGCGGCGCGTTCCGCGGCCGGTGCGGCGCTCGGGGCCGGGCTCGGCGCCCTGGTCAGCGGAGTCACCGTCACGCTCTGCGCCTGGGCGGGCGTGCGGGCGGTGGCCGCCGGCGGACTGTCCGGGGTCGCGCTCGCGGTCGTCGTGCTCACCCCGCTCGCGGCCTTCGAGGCGGTGGCGGCCATGCCGCTCGCGGCGCAGTACCGGCAGCGCAGCCGGCAGGCGGCGCAGCGCGTGTACGACGTGCTCGACACCCCCGAGCCCGTACGGGAGCCGGAACGCCCTGCCCCCGTGCCCGCCGGACCGCACCCCCTGGTGCTGCGCGGTCTCACCGCCCGCCATCCGGGGCAGCCCCGGCCCGCGCTGGACGGCGTCGGCCTCGAACTGACTCCCGGTCGCCGGATCGCGGTCGTCGGCCCCTCCGGCTCGGGCAAGACGACCCTCGCCCACGTGCTGCTGCGCTTCCTGGACGTCGAGGCGGGCACCTACACCCTCGCGGGCACCGACGCCACGGCCCTCGACGGCGACGCCGTGCGCCGCATGGTCGGCCTGTGCGCCCAGGACGCGCACGCCTTCGACAGCACGGTCCGGGAGAACCTGCGCCTGGCCCGCCCCGGCGCGGACGACGCGGAGCTGCGCGGCGCGCTCGCCGCGGCCCGGCTCGACCTGGACCTCGACCTCCCGGTCGGCGAGCACGGCACCCGCCTGTCCGGCGGCCAGCGCCAGCGGCTGGCGCTGGCCCGGGCGCTGCTCGCCGACTTCCCCGTCCTGGTGCTCGACGAGCCCGCCGAACACCTCGACCTGGCCACCGCCGACGCCCTGACCGCCGATCTGCTGGCCGCGACCACGGGCCGGACGACCGTGCTGATCACCCACCGCCTCACCGGTCTGGAAGGGGTCGACGAGATCCTCGTCCTCGACCGCGGCCGGGTCGTGCAGCGCGGTACGCACCAGGAGCTGGCCGCCGCCGACGGCCCGTTCCGCCGGGGCCTGGACCGCGAGCGTGCGGCCGACGCACTGGGCGCGCCCGAGCCGGAGTCGATCACGGCGTAGGACGCGGCACCGGCCTAGGCTCGCCGTATGGCAGAACCACTGGCCAAGCTGCTGGACGCCGTCGGCTCGGTCACGGCCGCGCTGCTGGCGGACGAACAACCGGGCGAGAACGCGCTCGACGTCGTCGCCGAGCAGGCCCGCGCGCTCGTGGCGGCTGACGCGGGCCTGGTTCTGCTGCCGACGGTCGAGGGCGGTCTGGAGGTGGTCGCGGTCTCGGCCCAGCAGCCCGCGGGCCTGGTCGGCACGGTGCTCGAGGCGGACAGCCCGCCTGTGGCGCCGCTGATGGCGGGCGAGCCGGTGTTCGTGGAGGACGCCTCGACCGACGACCGGATGACCATGGCGATCGCCCCGCGCTTCGGGGCCTGCATGATCCTGCCGCTGCAGAGCAGCGGTCATGTGATGGGCGCGCTCGCGCTGCCGAGGGCCCACGGCGTGCCGGGCTTCACCGAGGACGAGCGCTTCGTCGCCGTCCAGTTCGCGGCGCAGGCGGCGCTGGCCCTGCTGCTCGCCGACGCCCAGCGCGACCGCAACCGGCTGGCCGTCTACGAGGAGCGCGACCGGATCGCCCGCGACCTGCACGACCTGGTCATCCAGCGGCTCTTCGCGACGGGCCTGATGCTGCAGGGGGCCCGGCGCAAGGCGCTGCCGCCCGAAGCGGAGGCGGGCATCGCGCACGCGGTCGAGGAACTGGACGCCACCATCCAGGAGGTGCGGACGGCGATCTTCGCGCTGCAGCAGGAGCCGGGCGACGACGCACCGGCGGGACTGCGCGCCCAGGTGCTGCGGGAGACCGGCTCCGCCGCGCGGGGCCTGGGCTTCCCGCCCTCCGTCCGCTTCGTCGGACCCGTCGACCACCGGGTCGGCGCGCTCAGCGCCCGCAACCTCGTGGCGGCGCTGCGCGAGGCGCTGTCCAACGTCCAGCGGCACGCGGGCGCCACCTGGGTCGAGGTGGTGCTCGACGCCACCGCCGTGCTCGCCGACGGCCGCGAGGGGGTGCGGCTCATCGTCTCCGACGACGGCGTCGGCATCCCGGAGACCGGGCGGCGCAGCGGGCTGCGCAACCTCGCCCGCCGCGCGGAGTCGCTGGGCGGCGAGTCGATCTTCGGGCCGGGGCCGGACGGCAAGGGCACCACGCTCGCCTGGGAGGCGCCCCTGTGAGACCGGAGGGGGTCAGCGGGCGGCGAGGATCCGCTCGATGACCAGGGCGACGCCGTCCTCCTCGTTCGCCACGGTGCGGTGCGTCGTGGCGGCCAGCACCTCGGGGTGGGCGTTGGCGACGGCGTACGAGGTGCCTGCCCACGACAGCATGGCGAGGTCGTTGGGCATGTCCCCGAAGGCCACGACCTCCTCGGCGGAGATGCCGAGGTCCGCGCAGCAGCGTGCGAGCGTCGTCGCCTTGCTGACCCCGGCACCGCTGATCTCCAGCAGCGCCGACGCGCTGGACCGGGTGATCTCGGCGTGCTCCCCGGCCACCGCGCGTGCGGTGCGCAGGAAGGCGTCCGGGTCGATGGACGGGTGCTTGGCGAGCAGCTTCAGCACGGGCTGGCCGTGCCGCCCGCCGTCCAGCAGCTCCTCCACCGGGGCGACGACCGCGTCGGGCGCGGGGGCGTACGGCGGGTACTCCGGCTCGTACGCGAAGCCGCCGGTCAGCTCGACGGCGAAGGTCGTGCCGGGGACGGCGGTGCGCAGGGAGGCGATGACCGCGAGCGCGTCCCGCGGGTCGAGGGGGTAGGCCGCCAGCAACCTCTTGTCGCGGTGCAGGTCGTAGACGGCGGCGCCGTTGGCGCAGATCGCCATGCCGTGGCCGGCGGTGTGCGCGGCGACCACGTCCATCCACCGCGCGGGCCGGCCGGTGACGAAGAAGACCTCGATGCCCGCGGCCTCCGCGTCCGCCAGGGCGGCGATCGTCCGGGCCGAAACGGTCTTGTCGTCGCGCAGGAGCGTGCCGTCCAGGTCGGTGGCGATCAGCCGCGGCGCGGGAGCCGCGAGGGTGGCGTCCGGGGTCCTGGGATGCTGGGTGGCTGAGGTCACCGACCCATGGTCCCCCATGCGGTTGCATATGACAGCAGGCGGGCGCTGAGTGCGATCACCGCCACACTCTCCGTCGCCGTTGTCAGTGCCGGGTGTCACCATCTCGCCATGGCCCTTGTGCGTTGTGAAGAGCAGCCCGACCGGGAACCGGTGCTCCTGGCCGACGCTTTGCCGACCGTCGTGGACGGCATCCGCCTGGCCGCGCGCACCGCGATACCCGTCGCCGATCCGGCGGCCGGCACCGCCACGACCTGCGGCCGGTGCGCCTGCGCCGCCTACCGCCACCGCACCGCCGGCGGCCACTGGATCCTGGTCGAGCCCGGCGAGTGGCCGTCGGCCACCGTCCCGGCCGGTCGCCGCTGGCGCGTCGCGGGTGACGGCACGGCGGTCAACCTGCGTGCCGCCGACCCCTCCGCCACCTGCCGGATCAGTCATTTCGACGTCTGTCCCGCGGGTCCGCCGCCCACGGCGTCACCCGTGCTGCTCGGCCAGTGGCGGCGCAACGCCCGCCGCCGGCTCAACTGAGCTGGGCCGGCGCCTCGGTCGCGATGCGCTCGAAGACCTTCTCGTCCGCCGCGTAGACGGAGTCCGGCACCGGCCAGTGGAGCACGATCTCGGTGATGCCGACCTCCGCGTAACGGCCGGCGAAGTCGACGAAGGCGTCGAGCGACTCCAGCGGGCGCTCGGCCGTCGACCCGGTCAGCAGGATGCGGTCGAGCTCGCCCGGATCCCGCTCGATCTCGGCGCAGGCGATCTCCAGCTGGTCGTACTGGTGCGAGACGACCTCGGGGCACTTGTCCACCGGCACCTCCGCCGGGCCCTTCGGGTCGCCGTAGGTCACCCAGGCCTGGCCGTAGCGCGCCGCCAGCCGCAGCCCGCGCGGGCCCGTCGCGGCCACCGCGAAGGGCACCCGCGGCCGCTGCACGCAGCCGGGGATGTTCCGCACCTCGTCCGCCGAGTAGAACTCGCCTTCGTGACTCACCACCGGCTCCGTCAGCAGCCGGTCCAGTACGGTGACGAACTCGCCGAAGCGGTCGGCCCGTTCCCGCGGCGTCCACGGCACCTGCCCCAGCGCGGTCGCGTCGTAGCCCACCCCGCCGGCACCGATGCCGAGCGTCAGCCGCCCGTCACTCACGTCGTCGAGGGAGATCAACTCCTTGGCGAGCGTGACCGGGTGCCGGAAGTTCGGCGAGGTCACGAGCGTGCCCAGCCGGATCCGCTCCGTCGCCACGGCCGCCGCCGTCAGCGTCGGCACCGCCCCGAACCACGGGCCGTCCCGGAAGCTCCGCCACGACAGGTGGTCGTAGGTGTAGGCGGCGTGGAAGCCGAGTTCCTCGGCCCGACGCCAGACCTTCCGGCCCTCGTTCCAGCGGTGGATCGGCAGGATCACAGTGCTCAGGCGCATGTCCTCCACCCTACGGGCCCTGGCGCCGCCCGGCCCGGAGCGGTCGGACGATCGGGGCTCCGGCCGCCGTCCGGTGGAAATCGCGGCCAACCGGGCCCCGCGCGGCCCCCGCCTGCGCATCCTGTGGACGGGGCGACGCACGCCACGCGCAACGGGACGCCGCCCTACCCCCGGACGTCAGGACCCGCAACTCGGGGTGCACTGCGCGGGAAGTTCCTCGCCGGAGCGGCCGGCCGGGGCACGGCTGGGCCACCCGGGTGGTGTTGATCGGAATATCGGCGCCCTCGGGGTGCGGCACCGAGGATTTCGTGCTCACTTCCGCATCATCGGATTAGTCGCTCCCGACTCACCGAAGGAAGTGAGAGGTCATGGCTGCCAACACCCATGTCAGGACGTTCTGGGACGTCTTCGTGACGCTCCTGCTCAAGATGGTCGCGTACTTCGGGTTCGCCGTCCCGGCGTCGCGTAGCACGGCTCCTGCCGCGCCGCGACCCGAGACCCTCCCCGGGACCCGGTTCCTGCCGACCGCCGAGGCGGTCCGCCACTGGGCACCGGCGCCGCGTACGGAGCCGGCACCACAACCGGTGGCGGTGGGCGCCGCCGCGTCCGGTCCGGGGCCGCGCGTCGAACCGGGCGGACGCACACCGGACGTCCCGTCGTGCCGCACGTCGTACCGCAGCGAACCCGTCGTGCCCGAGCCGTCCGTCCCCTTCGTCCCGGCGCCCTGCCTCACCGCCGCGGCCGACGCACGCTCCTTGCCGCCGACGATGAAGCAGCGCATCCGGGCCGAGGCCCACGGCGCCTCGCCCGTGGCCCGCGTGCGCACCCGTCCGATCGGCGACGCCGGCCTCGACCCCGCGCTGACCGACGCGACCGCGGCCCCGGCCCGCACCCCCCGCCGCCGCGAGTGGGCGCTCTGCGCATGACCGCCGCGGACGCGCGTGACCAGCCGGTACGGCGTGCCGCACGGCTCCCGTTGACGTCACGTCAGGCCGTACCCACTGCGGAGGACCGCGTCGAGCGGACCGCCCGAGGGCAAGCGCACCAGCACCACCACGGCGCCGGACACGGCGCCCGCTCCAGCGGAACCGTCCGGACTCCCCGGACGACGGGCGCACACACGGGCCCGCGCCGGAGCACGGCAGTGAGCACCACGCCGGGCACCACCCCGAGCAGGACCGCGAGCACCACCCCGAGCACCACCCCGAGCACAACTACGAGCACCACCCCGAGCACGATGACGAGGACGACGATGCCGGAGACGACCCGCACCCCCGGGGCTGTGACGGTCACCGCCGGCTCGACCCGGCCCCACACGCGGCGGGACACCCCGGTCCGCGACGGAGCCACGGACCGTCCAGTCGCCGACCCGCCCGCGCACGACGGCGGCCCGTACCGCCGCATCCGCGCGTACGGCGGAGCAGGCACGTATCGCCCACGCACGCCCCGCACACGCACGCTCCGCACTCCCACCCCCCGCACACCCCCGCACCCCTCACGCGAGCGCGACCCGCGCACTCCCACGCGCCCGCACCCCACGATTCGACGCAGCGCCACGCGGCACCACCGCGGGGTCCGGCCCGTCGGGGGCGACCGGTGGAGCCGACCGTGCTCCCGGACGACGCCCCGCCACGGCTGAACCGCGCGACCCGCAGGAGGAACCCCGGCAAGACGGACGTGCCGCAGCGCCTCCCCTACGGGGGAGTCAACCCCAAGGACTACGCACAACCGCCCCCCAGACTGACGACGGGGTGTGGCCCGCGCCACTAGGTTCGGTGGCGTGACTGTGATCGCTACCGAAAGCCTGACGAAGCGGTACCCGAGGGTGACCGCTCTGGACCGGCTCACCGTCGACATCGCTCCCGGCGTGACCGGGTTGGTCGGTGCCAACGGAGCCGGCAAGTCGACCCTGATCAAAATCCTCCTGGGGTTGGCGCCGGCCACGGAAGGCCGGGCCGCCGTCCTGGGCATGGACGTGGCGACAGAGGGCGCGGCGATCCGCGCCCATGTGGGCTACATGCCGGAGCACGACTGCCTGCCCCCGGACGTGTCGGCGACGGAGTTCGTCGTCCACATGGCCCGTATTTCGGGGCTGCCGCCGGCCGCCGCGCGTGAGCGCACCGCGGACACGCTCCGCCACGTCGGCCTGTACGAGGAGCGGTACCGCCCCATGGGCGGGTACTCCACGGGCATGAAGCAGCGGGTGAAGCTGGCCCAGGCGCTGGTCCACGACCCCCGGCTGGTGCTGCTCGACGAGCCGACGAACGGGCTGGACCCCGTCGGCCGCGACGACATGCTCGAACTGATCCGGCGCGTCCACACCGAGTTCGGCATCTCCGTGCTGGTCACCTCCCACCTGCTCGGTGAACTGGAGCGCACCAGCGACCACATCGTCGTCATCGACGGCGGCTCCCTGCTGCGCTCCTCCTCGACCAGCGACTTCACCCAGGCGACCGCCTCGCTCACCGTCGAGGTCACCGAGCACGAGGACGAGCTGGTGGCGAAGCTGACCGCCGCCGGGCTCAACGCGCACGCGGACGGCCGGCTGGTCATGGTCGACATCGACGGGGACGAGACGTACGACGCGGTCCGCGACGCGGTCGCGGAGCTCGGCACGGGCCTGGTGCGCATGGAGCAGCACCGGCACCGCATCGCCGAGATCTTCCGGGGAGGGGACGAGCATGACGCAGCTTGAGGGCAGGACGCCCGCCGCCGACGTCATCCACGACATCGGCTACCGGCACTACGACGGCCCGCGCCTCGGCCGCGGCTATGCGCGCACGTCGCTGTACGTCCAGAGCCTGCGCAGCGCGTACGGGCTCGGCCGCTCGGCGAAGTCCAAGGTGCTGCCGATGATCCTGCTGGCCGTGATGTGCGTTCCAGCCGGGATCATGGTCGCGGTGGCGATCGGCACGAAGGCGACCAAGCTGCCGATCGAGTACACCCAGTACGCGATCATCATGCAGGCGGTCATCGGCCTCTACCTGGCGGCGCAGGCCCCGCAGGCCGTCTCGCTCGACCTGCGGTTCAAGACGACCCCGCTGTACTTCTCGCGTCCGATCGAGGCGGTCGACTACGTCGCGTCGAAGTTCGCCGCGCTGACCACGGCGCTGTTCATCCTCACCGCGACGCCGCTGCTGATCATGTACATCGGGGCGCTGCTGGCCAAGTTCGACGTGAGCGACCAGAGCGCGGGCTTCGCCAAGGCGATGCTCGCCGCACTGCTGCTGTCGCTGCTGTTCGCGGGCATCGGCCTGGTCATCGCGGCGCTGACGCCGCGCCGGGGCTTCGGCGTCGCCGCGGTCATCGCGGTGTTCACGCTCTCGTACGGCGCGGTGACCAGCGTCCAGGGCGTCGCCTCGATCAACGGCAACGCCGACGTGATCGGCTGGCTCGGCCTGTTCTCGCCGATCACGCTGATCGACGGCGCGCAGACCTGGTGGCTGGGGGCGACCTCCAGCTTCCCCGAGGGCGCGGGCCCGAAGGACGCGGTCGTCGGCACGGTCTACCTCCTCGTCCTCCTCGCCGTGATCGCCGGCTCCTTCGGCCTGCTGATGCGCCGCTACCGAAAGGCCGTACTGTCGTGACCACCCTGTCCATCGACCACGTGTCCCGCTGGTTCGGCAACGTCGTCGCCGTCAACGACGTGACGATGACGATCGGCCCCGGCGTCACCGGGCTGCTCGGCCCCAACGGCGCGGGCAAGTCGACCCTGATCAACATGATGGGCGGCTTCCTGGCCCCCTCGGCCGGCACCGTCACCCTCGACGGCGCCACGGTCTGGCGCAACGAGCAGGTGTACCGGCACATCGGCATCGTCCCCGAACGGGAGGCGATGTACGACTTCCTGACGGCCCGGGAGTTCGTGGTCGCCAACGCCGAACTGCACGGGCTGGCGGACCCGGGGGCGGCGGCGCAGCGCGCCCTGGCCACGGTCGAGATGGAGTTCGCCCAGGACCGCGCGGTCTCCACGTACAGCAAGGGCATGCGGCAGCGCGCCAAGATGGCCTCCGCGCTCGTGCACGACCCGTCGGTGCTGCTGCTGGACGAGCCCTTCAACGGCATGGACCCCCGGCAGCGGCTGCACCTGATGGACCTGCTGCGGCGGATGGGCGCCGAGGGCCGCACGGTGCTGTTCTCCTCGCACATCCTGGAGGAGGTCGAGCAGCTGGCGAGCCACATCGAGGTGGTCGTCGCCGGCCGGCACGCCGCCTCGGGCGACTTCCGCAAGATCCGCCGGCTCATGACGGACCGGCCGCACCGCTACCTGGTGCGCTCCAGCGACGACCGGGCGCTCGCCGCCGCGCTGATCGCGGACGGGTCCACGGCCGCCATCGAGCTGGACTGGAAGGAGCGGGCGCTGCGCATCCAGGCGATCGACTTCGCCGGCTTCACCGAGCTGCTCCCGCGCGTCGCGCGGGAGCGGGGCATTCGGCTCTACACGGTCTCGCCGTCCGACGAGTCCCTGGAGAGCGTCTTCTCCTACCTGGTCACGGCGTAGGCACACGGCTGTAAGGAGCTCCGATGTTCAATCCCACCGTGGCCAGGCTGACCTACCGGGGGCTGCTGGGCCGCCGCCGGGCCCTGGTCCTGTTCGCCCTGCCGGCGCTGCTGATCCTGATCTCCGTGGCGGTACGGGCGCTGGTCGGCGCCGACGACTCCATCGCGAGTTCGGTGCTGGGCGGTTTCGCGTTGGCGACGATGGTGCCGCTGGTCGGCGTGATCGCCGGCACCGGCGCCATCGGGCCGGAGATCGACGACGGCTCGATCATCTACCTGCTGGCCAAGCCGGTACGGCGGCCGACGATCATCGTCACCAAGCTGCTGGTCGCCATCGCGGTGTCGGTGGTCTTCTCGGCGGTGCCGACGCTGATCGCCGGGTTCATCCTCAACGGCAACAGCCAGGGCATCGCGGTCGCGTTCACCGCGGCGGCGGCGGTCGCCTCCGTCACGTACGCGGCGATCTTCCTGCTGCTGGGCGTGGTGACCCGGCAAGCCGTGGTCTTCGGCCTGGTCTACGCGCTGATCTGGGAGTCGCTGATCGGCAGCCTGGTGCCGGGGGCGCGCACGCTGAGCGTGCAGCAGTGGGCCCTGGCGCTGGCCCAGAAGATCGCCGGCGAGGGCACGGTGACCTCCGACGTGGGGCTGCCGCTCGCGGTGGTGCTGCTGGTCGGCGTCACCCTCGCCGCGACGGCCTTCGCGGGGCAGCGGATGCGGTCGCTGACGCTGGCCGGCGAGGAGTGATCGTTCCGGCCTAGGGCCCGTCCCACCGTAAGCCGCCCGGGTGGTCTTCTTCCGCCCGGGCGGCCCTGCTCCCCCGACGTCCGCACATCGGATTGTCAGATGTGCGGCGTGACGTCCGAGACTCCGCTGCTCTTCGCCGTGGGTGTGTTCCTGGCCGCCCTCGGCCTGCTCATCGCGCTGTTCAGCCCGGAGCTGGCCCACCTCGTCGACGCGCTCGCCGCGCGTGCCGCCGCCGGGCTCCGCCGCCCGTGGTCCCGTGCCCGGGGTCGCCGGCGCTTCGTCCTCGTCCCCCGGAAGTGGGCTGGATCACAGGACTCCTTGAGAATTCAAGGGAATGTCGCTAACGTGAAGGAGGTTGAATCGTAAACCAACGCGTCCCCAAGGAGTTAGTCATGGGCCTGTTCAATCGCAAGAGCGATGCCACCGAGACCGCTGCCGTCACCACCGCGCCGTCCGCCGACCTGGCGCACCTGACCGGCGAGTACACGATCGACCCGACCCACAGCGAGGTCGGCTTCGCCGTGCGCCACGCGATGGTCACCACCGTGCGCGGCCAGTTCGCGGAGTACGAGGGCAAGCTGCAGCTGGACGGCAGCAAGCCGGCCAACTCCTCCGCCGAGGTCACCATCAAGGTCGTCAGCATCGACACCAACCAGGCCCAGCGCGACGAGCACCTGCGCACCGGCGACTTCTTCGACGCCGCCACCTACCCGGAGATCAGCTTCCGCAGCACCTCCGCCGAGCAGGTCGACGACGAGACCTACCGCATGCACGGTGACCTCACGATCAAGGACACCACCAAGCCGGTCTCCATCGACTTCACCTACAACGGCTCCGCCACCGACCCCTACGGCAACCTCCGTGTCGGTTTCGAGGGCTCGACGACCGTCAACCGCGGCGACTGGGGCCTCACCTACAACGCGGCCCTCGAGGGCGGCGGCGTCCTGATCAGCGACAAGGTCAAGCTGACCTTCGACATCTCCGCGATCAAGGCGGCCTGAACCCGCTGAAGCAGCCGTCCCCCTGCCGCACGATGGAGGGGATGGCAACGGACGAGACGGCCGGCACCGCCGGCACCGGGCGCCGCCGCACCGCACTGAGCGGCGCGGCGGCCCGGGTCGTCGTCCCCGAGGTGCGGGCCTGGGTGTGCTCCGCCCCCGGGACGCACATCTGGCTGTTGGCCCTCGCCGTGACCAGCGGCATCATGGCGGCCGCCCCGCCGGACCTGAGGTCCTTCCTGCTGCACCACAACAGCACCAACCTGGCGGAGCTCGGCTCCCAGCCGGTGCGGGCGCTGGTCGGCAGCGCGCTGTGGACCGAGTCCCCGGCGGCCTTCGGGCTGTACGCGCTCTGCTTCGAGGCCGTCCACGCCCCCGCCGAGCGCTGGCTGGGCACCCGGCGCTGGCTCGGCGTCGTGGCCCTGGCCCACGTCGGGGCGAGCGTCCTCAGCCAGCAGGCCGTGCTGCTCGGCATCCACGCGGACCGGCTGCCGGCCTCGCTCGCCCACACCGTCGACATCGGCGTCAGCTACGGGCTGGCCGGGGCCATCGGCGTGCTCACCCACCGGGTACGACCGCCCTGGCGGCTGCCCTACCTGCTCGCCGCCGCGGGCTTCTTCGCGTACCCCCTGGTCACACCGGGCCGCACCTACACCGACCTCGGGCACGTCATCGCCCTGCTGATCGGCCTCGCGTGCCGCGGGCTCACGCCCCGGGGAAGAGCCGCTCCAGGACCAGGGCGATCCCGTCCTCGCCGTTGGAGGCCGTGACCTCGTCGGCGGCCGCCTTCAGCAGCGGGTGGGCGTTGCCCATCGCGACGCCGTGGGCCGCCCACTCGAACATCGGCAGGTCGTTGGGCATGTCACCGAAGGCGACGGTCTCGGCGGCCGTCACACCCAGCCGACGGGCGGCCAGCGACAGCCCCCGGGCCTTGGACAGCCCCAGCGGCAGCAGCTCCACGATGCCCGTACCGGACATCACGGCGCTGACCAGGCCGCCGGCGGCCGTGGTCGCCGCGTGCGCGAGCTCGTCGTCGCCCAGTCGCGGATGCTGGACGTAGAGCTTGCTGACGGGCGACGCCCACAGCCCCTCCACGTCGTCCACCTCGCCGCCCACCGGCAGCTCCGAGTCGAACAGCCGGTAGCCGGGGCCGAGCACGATGTCGCCGTCGATGCCGTCGAGCGCCGCCGCCACGGCCAGCGGGCCGGTCTCCGCCTCGATCTTGGCCAGCGCCGTCCGGGCGGTCTGCCGGTCCAGCGTGACCGAGGTCAGCAGCCGTCGCTCGCCCGCGTGGTAGACCTGCGCGCCCTGCATGCAGACGGCCAGGCCCTGGTAGCCCAGGTCCTCCAGGACGTGGACCGTACGGGCCACCGGGCGGCCGGTGACGACGATGTGATCGGCACCCGCCGCGGTGGCCGCGGCGAGCGCCTCGCGCGAACGTCCGGAGACGGTGTGGTCGGGGCCGAGCAGCGTGCCGTCGAGGTCCGTCGCGATCAGACGGTAGGGGAGCGGGGCGGTCACTTGGCTACCGGCTCCAGCACCTCACGGCCGCCCAGGTACGGGCGCAGCACCTCGGGGACGCGGACCGAGCCGTCGGCCTGCTGGTGGTTCTCCAGGATGGCGACGATGGTGCGCGGGATGGCGCACAGGGTGCCGTTGAGCGTGGCCAGCGGGCGGGTGCCGTTCTCGTCCCGCAGCCGCACGGAGAGCCGGCGGGCCTGGAACTCGGTGGTGTTCGAGGTCGAGGTCAGCTCGCGGTACTTGCCCTGGGTGGGGATCCACGCCTCGCAGTCGAACTTGCGCGCCGCCGAGGAGCCGAGGTCGCCGGAGGCCAGCTCGATCACCCGGAAGGGCAGCTCGAGCGAGGTCAGCCACTGCTTCTCCCACTCCAGCAGCCGGGCGTGCTCGGCCTCGGCGTCCTCGGGGCGGGTGAAGACGAACATCTCCACCTTGTCGAACTGGTGGACGCGGATGATGCCGCGGGTGTCCTTGCCGTACGAGCCCGCCTCGCGCCGGTAGCAGGGCGAGAAGCCCGCGTAGCGCAGCGGCAGCTTCGATGCCTCGATGATCTCGTCCATGTGGTACGCGGCGAGCGGGACCTCGGAGGTGCCGACCAGGTACAGGCCGTCCTTCTCCAGGTAGTACACGTCGTCCTCGACCTGGCCGAGGTAGCCGGTGCCCGCCATGGCCTCCGGCTTGACCAGCGTCGGGGTCAGCACCGGGACGAAGCCGGCCGCGGTGGCCTGCGCGATGGCCGCGTTGACCAGGGCCAGCTCCAGAAGGGCGCCGGGGCCGGTCAGGTAGTAGAAGCGCGAGCCGGAGACCTTGGCGCCGCGGTCGACGTCGATGGCGCCGAGCAGCTCGCCGAGGTCGATGTGGTCCTTGGGCTCGAAGCCCTCGGCCGCGAAGTCGCGCGGGCTGCCGATGACCTCCTTGACGACGAAGTCCTCCTCGCCGCCGACGGGGGCGTCCGGGTGGACGATGTTGCCGAGCTGCAGCAGCAGGCGGTGCGCCTCCTCGGCGGCCTCGTGCTGCTCGGCGTCGGCGGACTTCACGGCGGCCTTGAGCTGCTCGGCCCGCTTCAGCAGCTCGGCCCGCTCCTCGCCCTGGGCCTTGCCGACCAGCTTGCCCAGCGACTTCTGCTCCGCGCGCAGCTCGTCGAAGCGGGTACTGGACGACCTGCGCCGCTCGTCTGCGGAGAGCAGGGCGTCGACGAGCGCGACGTCCTCTCCACGGGCGCGCTGGGAGGCGCGCACACGGTCGGGGTCCTCACGAAGCAGGCGAAGGTCAATCACGGGAACAGGCTACCGGTGCGCCGGGTGCCGACGCGACAAGTTAAGTGCTTTATGGGGTGTTATGTCCGCTTCGAAAGCAGGCTGCGGGAAATGCCGTACGGCCGATAATGGCGGGTCGGTTACCGTCAACCGAATTCTTCGCGTCCCTCCGGCGAGGGCATGTGCCCTGTGGACAAAGGCAGTTGGGGCAGGTCCGGAGCGGAGAGTTATCCACAGGGGGAGAGGTGTCCCCCTCACTTGTCCACAGCGGGTGTGGATGGGCTGTGGAAGATGGACCTGATCATTCCGCCGGGTGGGTGCGGGGGCATGGATTCCCGGTTCAAACCCTCCTAACACTCACTTTCGAGTGAGAACTCTTCCCTCTATCGAGTTGTTCGAAGGTGTTGGGATGACGAATGATGACCTGGGGGTCTGTGGGACCAGTTGGCGCGAGTGTGCCGATTTGTCGATCTGGCGGTTCCTTGGGCGACTTGTTCTGTCGACTTATCCCCAGCCCGCACCAAGGGCCTGTGGATAACGCGGTGGACAACCGAAGGGGCCCCCGGTTGTTCACCGAAGGCCCCCGGGAAGCGGTGCGCGAGCGCCTCAGACCCGCCCGTCCAGGGCGCGCCCCAGCCAGTCCGCCGCGGCCGTGAACTCCTCGTCCGTGGTCCCCTTGCGCTGCTGCGGCGGCACCTCGTCCGCGCGCGGGTACGAGCCGAGGAAACGCACCTGCGGACAGATCCGCTTCAGGCCCATCAGCGCCTCGCCGACCCGGCGCTCGGTGATGTGCCCCTCGCAGTCCACCGAGAAGCAGTACCGGCCGATCCCCTCGCCGGTCGGCCGCGACTCGATGCGGATCAGGTTCACCCCGCGCACCGCGTACTCCTGCAGCAGCTCCAGCAGCGCGCCGGGGTGGTCGTCGCCCAGCCAGAACACCGCCGAGGTCTTGTCGGCGCCGGTCGGCGCGACCGGCCGGGCCGGACGGCCGACCAGCACGAAACGGGTCTCGGCGTTCGCCGCGTCGTGGATCTGCGTGGCCAGCGGCTCCAGCCCGTACGTCGGCGCCGCGAACTCGCCCGCGAACGCCGCGTCGTACCGGCCCTCCGCCACCAGCCGGGCGCCGTCCGCGTTCGACGCCGCCGACTCCCACGCGGCGTCCGGCAGGTGCGCCGTCAGCCACTTGCGGACCTGCACCTGCGCTGCCGGGTGACCGGTGACCGTCTTGACGTCCCCGAGACCCGTGCCCGGGCGCACCAGCAGCGCGAACGCGATGTGCAGCAGCACCTCGCGGTAGATCATCAGCGGGGTGCCCGCCGCCAGTTCGTCCAGGGTCGCGGTGATGCCGCCCTCCATCGAGTTCTCGATGGGCACCAGGGCGGCCGCGGCCTCCCCGCTGCGCACCGCGTCGAGCGCGGCCTGCACCGAGACCATCGGTACCAGCTCGCGTGTGGCGGCCTCCGGAAGCGTCCGGAGCGCGGCCTCGGTGAAGGTGCCCTCAGGGCCGAGATAGGTGTAACGGCTCGCCGGCGACATGTCTGTCAGCCTAGGCCCTGCCGCCGAAGTCCCGCCTGTCCCGCCTGTCCCGCCTCAGGACTCCAGCAGCCGCTGGCCGACGTACTCGCCCGGTGCCGCGCCGCCCGGGACCGCGAAGAGCCCGCTGGCCTCGTGCCGCAGGAAGCGCGACAGGCCGTCGCCCCGGTCGAGTTTGCGCTGCACCGGCACGAACCCCTTGAGCGGGTCGGCCTGCCAGGCCACGAAGAGCAGCCCGGCGTCCGGTGCGCCGTCGTCACGGTAGCCGTCGTGGTACGAGTACCCGCGCCGCAGCATCGCCGCGCCGCCGTTGGAGGCCGGGGCGGCGACGCGCACGTGCGCGTCGGCGGCGATCGCGAAGGTACGGCCGTCCGGGCCGACCTTGTCGAGGTCGGGCCTGCTCGCCTCGGTGCCGCCGGACAGCGGGGCGCCGTCCGCCTTGCGCCGCCCGATCACCTTCTCCTGGCGCTCCCGGGGGAGGTTGTCCCAGGTGTCCAGCAGCATGCGGATGCGCCGGACGACCGCGTAGGAGCCGCCCGCCATCCACTGCGGGGAGCCGGAGGCGGGGACGAAGACGCGGGCGTCGAAGTCGGGGTCGGAGGGCCGGGGGTTGTTGGAGCCGTCGACCTGGCCCATCAGGTTGCGGGCGGTGCGCGGCTCGGCGGTCGTGCCCGGGGTGCGGTTGAAGCCGTTCATCTGCCAGCGCAGCGTCGCCGTGCCCGCGGCCTCCTTCTGCAGCACGCGCAGGGCGTGGAAGGCGACCAGGGCGTCGTCGGAGCCGATCTGGATCCACAGGTCGCCGTCGCTGCGCCCGCGGTCGAGCGCGTCGGAGGCGAAGTCCGGCAGCGGGGCGAGCGCCTGCGGCATCCGCCCCGTCAGCTCCGTCCCGGCGAAGAAACCGCGGCCGAAGCCGAAGGTGACGGTGAGCGAGGACGGCCCGGCGTCCAGGGCGATCTGGTTGTCGCCCGACGGGGCCCGGCCCTCGGTCATCGCCTCGGCCGCCGCGGACCAGCGGCGCAGCAGCGCCGCGGCGCCCTTGCGCCCGGCGCCCGCGGCCAGGTCGAAGGCGACCAGGTGGCCGCGGGCCTGCAGCGGGGTGGTGATGCCGGCCTGGTGGGGGCCGTGGAAGGGGACGGCCGTGGCGCCGACGGAGGTCAGCGCGGTGGCCTCGTCCCGCGTCGCGTGCGCGGTGACGGCACCCGAGGTGCCGCCCACGAGCAGTCCCGCGGCGCCCGCCGCTCCGGCGGTGCCGAGCAGACGGCGCCGCGAGAGGTCCTGAGGACGGTCGTTCATGAGCCGATCTTCACTACCTTCGTGCGGGTGACCTGGTCGATGTCCGAGGTCCGGACGGTCACGGCGACCGTCCACTCCCCGGGGACCGGGATCTGGACGTTCTCGGCACTCCAGTGACCGGTGTCGATCTTGCCCAGCGTCACCGGGATGGGGCCGATCTTCTTGGACTTCAGGGTGAAGGAGACCTGCACCTCGGGGACGTCGAAGGCCCGTCCGTCGGGGGCGGTGACCAGCAGGTGGAGCTCGTTCTCGGCGACGCCGCCCGGGTCCAGGGTCACCTCCGCCTCGCCCTTGCCGTTCGTGCCGCCCGTGTCGAACGGGATCCTCACGTCCAGCGGTTCGGGCACCTCGGACACCGGCGCGGAGGCCTGCTGCTGCGCGGCGCCCTCCTCGGCGGCCCTGCCCGGCTGGGTGCCGGTCAGCAGCGTCGTGACGGCCAGCACCACGACCGCGACGGCCACCTCCGCCAGCACCGACTTGCGCAGGCCCGTGCGCTCGGTGTCGGCGTCGCGGTCCTTGCGGGCCCGCTCCTTGGCCAGCGCCGCCTGCTGGCGGGCCAGCTGTTCGGCGCGCTCGGAGGCACCCCCGCCCCCGCCGCCCTTCCGTCCCACGGCGACCGGCTGGGCGACGGCGGTCTTGCCGCGGACGGCCGTGTCGCCGAGCCGCGCGGTCCAGCGGCGGGACAGCCAGGCCAGCTCCACCAGGAGGATGACCAGGCCGATCTTGACCAGCAGCAGCTGGCCGTAGCCGGTGGACACCAGCGCGTCCCAGGAGCCGAGCTGGCGCCAGGACTGGTACACGCCGGTGACGACCAGGGTCACCACCGCCCCGAAGGCGATCTTCGAGAAGCGCTGCACCACCGCCCGTTCCACGCGCTGCCCGCCCCACAGCGCGACCAGCAGCGCGGTGAGACCGCCGAGCCAGACGGCCATGGCCAGCAGGTGCACGATGTCGACGGGCATCGCCACCGAAGCCTGGATGCCGACCGAGGCGTGCTCGGCCATGGCCCACGTCGCGGCCAGGCCGACCGACACGACCGTGCCGCCGATGGCCAGGCCCCAGGCGAGGTCCTGGCGTTCGACCGGGTCCTCCCGCTTGGCCCAGCTGCCGAAGAGCACGGCGATGAAGACCGCGCCCGCGGCGAGCAGCAGCAGCCGGGACACCAGCGCCGCGCCGGGCCGGGTGTCCAGGACGTCCCGTACGCCGCCGAGGTCGAAGGCGTCGCCCAGCCCGCCCCCGTTGGCGTAGGGGGCGCGCAGCATCAGCAGCAGTATCGTCGCGGCGACCATCGCGGCCCAGCCGGCGGCCACCAGCCGCCGCATCGACCGCGTCCGCGCGCCGTCCGGCCAGCACACGCCGATGAAGAACGCGGCGCCGACCAGCAGCGCGAAGCCGAGGTAGGCGGCGTAGCGGGCGATGTCGTACAGGGTGCCGACGGCGCCCCCGCCCACCTCCTGGTCGGGCAGCTGGACGGAGGTCTTGGAGGGCGCGCCGATGGAGAAGGTGAAGGCGCCCGCGACCGGGTGGCTGTCGGCCGAGACCACCTTCCACGCCACGGTGTACGTGCCGTCGCCGAGCCCGGGGCGCAGGGCGACGGCCGCGGTCGTGCTCCCCCTGCCGCCGTCGTTCGCGTCGCCGGTCTCGGCGCGCTTGCCGTCCGGGCCGAGGACCCGGATGGAGTCCCTCGACAGCAGCACACCCTCGGAGAAGGACAGCCGCACCTGCGCCGGCGCGGTCTTGACGACCGAGCCCTGGGCCGGGTCGGAACCGACCAGCGCGGCGTGCGCGGACGCCGGCGCCGCGGTGCCGAGCAGCAGGCCGAGCACGGCGAGCGGTACGGCCAGCAGCCGCAGCGCGGACTTCGTCATCACCCTCATGGCGCTCTCCTCAGTCCCCCGGGTGGTAGCCCGCGGGCTTGACCGGGACCCGTACGTCGATGGTGTCGGCGTCGTCGAAGTGCAGTTGCAGCGAGACCTGCTCGCCGGCCGCGGGCTTGTGCTCCAGGTCCGTCAGCATCAGGTGGTTGCCGCCGAGCGCGAGGGTGAGCCGCCCGCCCGCCGGGACCGTGAAGGAGGTCACCCGGCGCATCCGGTCGTCCTCGGTGCTGTGCAGGGTGATGTCCCCGGACAGGTCGCTGGTGACGGAGGTCAGCCGGGCGTCCCGGTCGCCGGTGTTGCTGACGGTGAAGTAGCCGGCCGCCATGTCCCCCAGCGCGGGCTGCGGGATGTAGGCGCCGCTCACCGTCAGTTCGGGGCCGTCCGGTGACCCGGAGCAGGCCGTGGCGCCGAGCAGCACCAGGGCCGCCGCCACGGGGATCCGCCGCAGGGAGCGGGTCGGGGTCACGGCGTCCGCCCCGCGATGATCTTCGGCAGGTCGGCGGCGAACTCCTCGGAGGTCGTGCCCGACATGTACAGCGCGTGGGCCTTGTCGTCCTTCGGCGAGTACGCGATGACCTGGGCGCCGTGCGTCACGGTGATGCTGCCGTCCTTCTCCTTCACCGGCTTCTCCACGTCCACGCCGAGCGAGCGCGCGCCCGCCTGGATCGTGGCGAAGTCACCGGTGAGGCCGACGAAGGACTTGTCCTGCGCGCCCAGCCACTCGCCGAGCCGCTGCGGGGTGTCGCGTTCGGGGTCGGTGGTCACGAAGACCACGACGAGCTCGTCCTGCTCGGCCGCGGGCAGCTTCGACTTGGCGATGGCGATGTCGCTCATCGTCGTCGGGCAGACGTCCGGGCAGTGGGTGTAGCCGAAGAAGAGCAGGGTCGGCCGGCCCTTGGTCCGCTCGACGAAGTCGTACGTCGCGCCGTGCGTGTCCGTGAGGATCATGTCCGGCTTCTCGAACGGCGTGTCCAGGACGGTCGCGGCCTTCGGTGTCCCCTCGACCGAGACGACCGGTTCGGCGCCGGAGGTGTCCGTCCCGCCGTCCGGGCCGCCACAGGCGGCGAGGGTCAGGGCGAGTGCGGCGACGGCGGCGGCCGAGGCCGCCGCCCTGAGGGTGGTACGCATCAGGGGTTCCCCAGGAATTCGTTGCGGCGCCGGGGCGGCCGCGGTGCGTGCGCGGCGGCCGCCCCGGCGATGGTGCGTCAGGCGGACGGGGTGCCCGTGCCGCGACGGCGGCCGGCCACGACGCCGAAGGCGACGCCGAGCACGCCCACGACGATGCCGACGATGCCCAGCACCCGGGCCGTGGTGTCACCGGCGTCGGCGGAGGCGGTCTTCTCGTTGGCGCCGTGGCCGGACGCCGAGACGGCCTCGGCCTTGGCGTCGTCCTTCTTGTCGTCCGAGGTGGCGGCGTCGTGGCCGTGGCCGTCGTCCGCGGCGTCGGCCAGGGTCAGCACGGGCGCCGGGTGCTCCGGCTCCTCCTGGCCCTCCTGCTGCTCCTCGATCCAGCGCACGACCTCCTTGTTGTCGTACGTCTGGAGCGCCTTGAAGACCAGCTGGTCGGTGTCCTCGGGCAGCGGGCCCAGGGAGACGGGGAACTGCTGGAACTCGCCGGGCTTGATCTTCCCGCCGCTCCAGGTGATCTTCGTGACGGCCTCGGTGAGGTCGCCGTGCCCGGTCTTCAGCGGGGTCTTGAGCTTGGTCCTGGTGATCTGCACCGTCCAGCCGGGCACCGGCTGGGTGGAGACGGAGGCGATCGGGTGGTCGCCCGGCAGGTTGACCTCGACCTTGATCGTCGAGGCCTTGTCGTCCTCGTTGGGGACCTTGAACGCGACCGTGCTGTAGCCGCCCTTGGCGGCGTTGCCGGGCTGGACGCTCACGTGCGCGAAGGCGGGGACGGCGGTGGCGAGCACGGCCGCCCCGGTGACGGCGGCGAGGGCGGTGGCGCGGCGCATGACGGTGTTCATGATGCGGAGACTCCACGGTGACGGAGGGAAGGTGACAGATGGCACGCGTGCGGCGCGCGCGACTCCGCCCTCGTACGTCGGTGGAGCGGGTCGCGTTCAGGCCGCGAGGGCGTACGCCGGCGGACCGCGCCGGGCCAGGCTGTGCCGCAGCAGCACCGTGCGCGGCACGCGGGTGGAGCCGCCGGTGCGGCTCGGAGCGAGGACGGCGCGCGGCGCGGCCGGGCTGCCCGTCAGCAGGAGGCGTACGAGCGCGACGGCGTGGCGCAGGGCGCCGCCCGACAGTTCGGCCAGCCCGCGGGCCGACAGGGCGACCAGCCGCCACAGCGCGGCCTCGCCGCGGCGCAGCAGCCAGCCGGCGGTCACCGCGGCGACCACGTGCCCGAGCAGCATGGGGAGGCTGTAGGAGAGCATCGTGCTCTCGGTGGCCGCGGAGGGCATGCCGGGCATCGCGGGCATGCCCACCATGTGGCCCGTCCCGGCCGCGGAGTGCGCGTGGGAGCGGAGCGCCGCCGCCCGTTCGTCGCAGAGCAGCCGCCCGGCGATCTCGGCTATCCCGCCGGCACCGCAGACCCCGCCCACGTTGAACAGCACGTGCAGCACGAGTTGTCCGCCCGTGAGCCCGGTCGCGATGGCGGGCATCGAGCGCTCCCGCCCGGCGAGCGGGGCGACGACCGCGAAGACGACCAGCCAGCCCACCGCCAGCGTCCAGCCGGGCACCCCGTGCCCCGACGCCAGCATGTGCGCCCCCGCGGACAACACGACGCAGACCGCGGTGAACACCGCGGCCCGCAGCAGTCGCAGATCGGCGCCGGCGCGCACGGGGGTAGACATGACGGGCGTCATCCTCTCACCGCGGGCCCGCCTTGCGAACGGCGGGTCCCGGAACACGCCGGTCTGTGCTATGGCGTCCGGCACCGTTCCTACACCCGCCTGAGGAGCGACGGCATCCGCCGTATGGCTGGCATCACGTCAACGCCACGCTTACCGACCGTGTTTCGGGGCAATACGTATCGGTATGTCGAGCCGCGGCCAGGAGGCTGAGCATGAGCATCTGGTGGTCCCTCCACTTGCGGCGCGAGGCTGCGAGCGTTCCGCTCGCCCGCCGGCTCCTGCTGGGGACGATGGAGACCGCCGGGGTGGACCCCGACATCTCCTACGACCTGTCGGTCGCCCTCACCGAGGCCTGTGCCAACGCCGTTGAGCACGCCGCCCACGGCGAGTACCGGGTGACGGCCCGCATCGAGGGCGACCGCTGCCGCATCGAGGTGGCGGACTCCGGCCCGGGCTTCGCCCCGGACCTGCGCCGTACGCACCACTCCGTACGTCCGCTGGCGAAGAAGGACCAGCACGCCGAGCACGGGCGCGGGCTGTTCCTGATCGAGGCGCTGGTGGACCACGTCCACTTCCACAACCGTCCCGGGCACGGGGCGGTGGTCAGCTTCGACAAGATCCTCAAGTGGCGGGACGACTCGCTGCTCAAGGTCTCCTGACGCACGGAGGCCGGGGCCCCACGGAGGTCCGTGGGGCCCCGGCCGTCGGTCCGGGCGGCGGGGGTCAGCCCTTGAGGGCGGCCATCCAGCGCTCGACCTCGTCGGAGCGGCGCGGCAGGCCGTCGCTGAGGTTCCGGTTGCCGTCCTCGGTGACGAGGATGTCGTCCTCGATGCGGACGCCGATGCCCCGGTACTCCTCCGGCACGGTCAGGTCGTCGGCCTGGAAGTACAGGCCGGGCTCGACCGTGAGGACCACGCCCGGCTCCAGCGTGCCGTTGACGTAGGTCTCCGTGCGGGCGGCGGCGCAGTCGTGGACGTCCAGGCCCAGCATGTGGCCGGTGCCGTGGAGGGTCCAGCGGCGCTGCAGGCCGAGTTCGAGGACGCGGTCGACCGGGCCTTCGACCAGGCCCCACTCGACGAGCTTCTCGGTGAGCACGCGCTGGGCGGCATCGTGGAAGTCGCGGTAGGCGGCGCCCGGGCGGACGGCGGCGATGCCGGCCTCCTGCGCCTCGTACACGGCGTCGTAGATCTTCCGCTGGATGTCGCTGTACGTGCCGTTGACGGGCAGCGTGCGCGTGACGTCGGCGGTGTAGAGGCTGTGCGTCTCCACGCCGGCGTCGAGCAGCAGCAGGTCGCCGGAGCGGACCGGGCCGTCGTTGCGGACCCAGTGCAGGGTGGTGGCGTGCGGGCCGGACGCGCAGATGGAGCCGTAGCCGACGTCGTTGCCCTCGACGCGGGCGCGCAGGAAGAACGTTCCCTCGACGTAGCGCTCGGAGGTCGCCTCGGCCTTGTCCAGGACCCGGACGACGTCCTCGAAACCGCGCGCGGTGGAGTCGCAGGCCTTCTGCAGCTCGCCGATCTCCCACTCGTCCTTGACCAGCCGCAGCTCGGACAGGAACTCCTTCAGCTCGGCGTCGCGCTCGGCGGTGACCTTGTCGGTCAGCGCGGCCTCGATGCCGGCGTCGTAGCCGCGGACGACCCGGACCGGGCCGGTGGCGCCGCGCAGCACGTCGGCGACCTTGCGGACGTCGGCGCACGGCAGGCCCAGCAGGACCTCGCCCTCGGCCAGGCTGTGGCGGCGGCCGGTCCACAGCTCGCCCTGGCCGTCCAGCCAGAACTCGCCGTTCTCCCGGGAGGAGCGGGGGAGCAGGTAGGCGGTCGCGTCGTGAGATCCGTCACCGTTGGGCTCCAGGACCAGCACGGCGTCCTGGGTCTGGTCGCCGGTGAGGTGCACGTACTCGCTGGCGGCACGGAAGGGGTAGTCCGTGTCGTTGGCGCGGGTGCGCAGGTTGCCGGCCGGGACCACCAGCCGCTCGCCGGGGAAGCGCGCGGACAGCGCCGCGCGCCGCTTGGCGGCGTACGGTGCCTGCTCGATCGGCTGCAGGTCGCGCAGTTCGGTGTCGGCCCAGCCGGACTTCATCACCTCGGTGAGCTCGTCGGAGACGGCCGGGTACAGGCCGTTCTTCCGCTGCTTGATGGGCTCGTCGCCTTCCGGGGTCTCCGGAGCGCGGTCCTCGGCCACGTCATGCCTCCTCGCAGTAGACCACTCCATCGTAAGTGGGTGCGCGGGGAGGACCGGCGGCGGTCCAGCCGGTGGTCAGTCGAAGCGGGCGGCGAGCAGGACGACGTCCTCGGTCGGGTGGGGGTCCTCACGGTCGCCCGGGAGCATGGTGTGCAGGACGTGCTCCACCAGCTGCGCCGGGTCGTCCCGGGCGGTCCGCGGGGCGGACGCCGCGGCCGCGTGCAGGCGGGCGAAGGCACGGTCGACGGGATCGCCGGTGCGGTGCAGCAGGCCGTCGGTGTAGAGCAGCAGGGTCTCCCCGGCCAGCGCCCGGAACTCGACGCTGGGCGCCTCCCAGCAGCTGAGCATGCCCAGTGGCGCGGACAGCGAGGTCTCCACGTACTCGACCCGGTGCCCGCCGACGATCAGCGGGGGACAGTGCCCGGCCCCGGCGACCACGACCTTCCGGGAGGCCGGCTCGGCGTAGGCGAACAGGGCCGTCGCCGACCGGGCGGGCTCGGTCAGCCGCAGCAGCAGCTCGAGGTCGGACAGGACCGCGACCGGGTCCTCGCCCTCCATCACCGCGTACGCCCGCAGGGAGGCCCGCAGCCGCCCCATCGCGGCGACCGCGCTCATGCCGCCGCCGCTCACGCCGCCGACCGACAGCCCCAGCGCGCCCTCGGGCAGCGGGAGGGCGTCGTACCAGTCGCCGCCGCCCCCCGCGGCCGGGCGGTGCCGCACCGCCAGACGGACCCCGGGGACCCGGGGCAGCCGGGTCGGCAGCAGCTCCTGGCGGAGCGTGGCGACGGTGGCGCGGCTGCGGTCGAGTTCGAGCAGCCGGGCGAGGTGCTCGGTGGCGTGGCGGCAGTACAGGCCGATGAGGTGGCGCTGGCGTTCGCCGGGTTCGGCCGGCTCGTCGTAGAACCACAGGGCCGAGCCCAGCCGGCCTGCGGAGTCCGCGGACAGCCGGAGGGCGTAACTGGCGCCGAAGCCGAGCCGCAGGGCGACCTCGCGGTGGCGCGGGCCGAGTCCGGGCTCGCGGCACAGGTCGGTGTGGATCTCCTCCGCCGGCACCGCCTCGGGTGCGGCGGGCAGCGGGACGGTCTCCAGCGCGCCGAGTTCGGCCGGGCCGAGACCGAGGCCCACGACGGTGGCCGGACCGAGCCGGTCGACGGGGGAGACGGCGGCCAGACCGCGTCGCGCACCGACCAAGGTGCCGCCGGCGCGCAGCAGTTCGTGCAGCGCTTCCTGCAGGGTCGCGGTCCTGGCCAGCCGCTCGGTGAGCTCGTGCAGGGTGGTCAGGTCGGAGATCCAGGAGGCCATCCGGTCCTGGGCCGCGGTGAGTTGGTCGACCGGATCCGGCGCCCCGGAGTGTGCGTCCGGGGGGGCCGGATGGGATTGTTGTTCGACCGCGGGGGAGGAAGTGTGCGCCGGTGTCGGAATGGGTGGGTCGATTCCGGCCACTTTCGGTAGGCGCGCGGCGCTCATGGCCGCCGGCTTTCACGCTCTTCGTCGTGACGCGGCGTCGGCTCCGCAGAGCAGCGCATTTCTGTCAATAGCATCGCAAACCCCCAAGCTCGTGCTGCGCCGCTATCAATGGATTACCTTGTACCGCCTACTCGTGGGTGTGTCCAGGATTGCCCAGGTGGAAGGGCTGGTGTCGGCGCGTCCGAGGAGATGCAGGACTATGGCCGAAAAAGGGCACCGCGTGCCACAATTAGTTGTCGACTGAAGGGGTTCGACAGCGCGTCATATCCATCGCAGCGGGTACGTAAGGGATGGGAGTCGGCGGCCGCAGGAACCCGGCGCCCTGCCAGGGCGTCATAGACGGAGACGGCCGACCCTCCCCCCCCCATGGCGGGGTGTTGCACAGCCAGCGGGACCGCACACAGCAGCAATCGCAAGCACACGCAGCAGTTCCCAGCACTCCGCAGGACGAACAAGCGCCAGTGTGCGCCACCCCCCGCCACGTTCCACGCTCGGCTCGAGACGTGATGCGCTGCCTCGTAAGCGGTGTGTTCCAGATTACGTTGTGTCATGGGCAGATCCCTGAGCGCCAACGGAAAGGAACGAGCGCAGATGCGCGAGATCCTCGGAAAGCGACGCAAGAGCAGTCCGGAGCTGCTGCGTGCGGCGCTCACCTGCGCCGAGCGGTGGCAATGGCCCGTGGTGCCCGGAGCCGGTACGGACGCGCGGGGCGGATGCGCCTGTCTGCGGCCCGACTGTCCGGTGCCGGGCGCCCATCCGCACGATCCGGGCCTCCTCGCGGCGACCCGCGATCCACGGATGGTCCGCTGGTGGTGGACGCGGCGGCCGGACCAGCCGCTCGTGCTCGCCACGGGCGACCGGGTCTCGGCGGTGAGCCTGCCGGCGGTCGCGGGAGCGCGGGCGCTGGGCGTCTTCGACAAGCTGGGGGTGCGCACCGGCCCGGTCGTGGCCACCCCCACGCGCTTCGCGGTCCTGGTGGAGCCGTACTCCCTGGAGGAACTGGGCGAGTTGCTCGACCGCCACGAATGGGTGCCGACCTCGTTGCGGTACCACGGCGAGGGCGGCTACCTCGTCCTGCCGCCCTCGCCGGTCGGATCCGACGGTTCCGACGGCACCGCCGGGGCGCGCTGGGTCCGGCGGCCGGTGGTGGACCCGGGAGACCGGGCGCCGTGGCTGCCCAGCGTGCGGGTGATCGTCGACACCTTGGTGCAGGCGGGCCGCACGGCGCCGGACGGCAGCCGGCTCTCGTACTGAACGGGTCCCGGTGAAGGGTCCCGCGGGAAGTGCGTGACGGTCGCCGTCCCCGTCGGTCGTCACTCGTTCGGGTAGGAGCGGGGGCCGTTGCCCTGCGAACGGGCAACGGCCCCCGCTCCATGTCCGTTTCTCCCGCTATGTTCTGTGCATGATGCGTGCGCCGAACCTGCGGATGGCCGCCCTCGCCACGGTCGTGGCCGTCGCCGCGATGCTGCCCCTGACCGGCGCCACCGCCGGGCCCGTCCTCCCCGCGGTGCCCGTGGACGTCACGACGGCGCTCACGGACGACAAGCCCTTGTCAAGCGGTCCCGATGTCTTCGACTCCCTGCCGAAGCTGGCCGGATCCGAACGCCAGACCGCATCCTGCGGTCCCCAACTCACCTCCGCGGAAGGCCTGCGGGTGCAGACCTGCACCATCGACGAGGACGGCGACACCTGGGCGCGCACGTACTACAGCAACGCCACGGGGCGGCCCCTGGACGGGGTGCTGAGCCTCATGCGGCCCGACGGCCGGACCGTACAGGCGCGGTGCGTCATCACCGCGGACGCGGGGAGCGGGAGCTGCGAGACGCCGCGCGAGCCGACGGTGGCGGGGGCGGCGGAGCCGTACACGGCGGTGGCGGAGATCGCCGAGCGGGGCGGGGAACGCCCGTTGCTGCGCAGCGGATCCGCGTACTGACCCGAGCATGGAAACGTCCGGTCGCTGGCGACGGGGGATGCACCAGCGACCGGACTGTTTAAACGGTAACAAGACTTCGCCCGTACGCAAATCCGGGGTACGGGTTCCGGCCCGGGTTCCGGGCCCGGCCGGCAACGGCTGTGACCAGGATCACCCGGACGCGATCATGGCCTGAACTGCGGCTACCGGCACGGGAGACCGGTCAGCTCAGGGTGATCTGCCGGTTGGTGAAGCCGCTGCGCGCCCGTCGCTCCTCCGCCGTCAGCGGGGTCGTCCGCTCCAGCACCTCGGCCAGCCGCTCGCCGAAGGCCGCCGCCGGCTTCTCGACCTCGTCCGCCGAGACGCCCGTCGGCAGGTCCCACACCGGGACGACCAGCCCGTGCGCCCGGAACGAGCCCACCAGCCGCGTGCCCTCGCCCAGCGACGAGGCGCCCGCGGCGTGCAGCCGGGCCAGCGCGTCCAGCAACTGCTCCTCCGGGTGCGGCATGACCCAGCGCAGGTGGTTCTTCTCCGGGGCCTCGCACCAGTACGCCGCGTCGACACCGGTCAGCCGCACGGTCGGGATCACGGCCGCGTTCGCCCGCTCCAGCGAGGCGGCGACCTCGCCGGTGGCGGACTCCGCGTCCTCCAGCCAGAACTCGAAACCGGTGTGCACCACGGGCTCGAACGCGGCGTCCAGGTCCAACAGGTCCTGCAGCCGGGGACCCTCGGGCGCCGGGCGCTCCCCGCCCACCGGGTTGCCCGGCTCCGCCTGCAGCGCGCGCAGCAGGGTGTCGGCCAGGTCCCGGCTGATGTCCCCGGACGCGGTGTCGTTCTGCAGGCCCAGCAGCACCGTGCCGGTGTCACGGCGCAGCCCCGGCCACGCCATCGGCAGCACGGTCGCCAGCGTGACGGACGGCACACCCTCGGGCAGCGGGTCCTTGAGCGTCAACTCGGCCGTGGCGGCGGGCACCAGCTCGCGCAGCGCCACCCAGTCGCACTCGGCCGGCAGGCCCTCGAACGGCCGTCGCACCAGCTCCGTCACCGCGTGCGCCGCCTCACGGCCGTGGCACGCCTTGTAACGCCGTCCCGAGCCGCACGGGCAGGGTTCCCGGGCCCCGACGACGGGGATCTCCCCGTCGGTGATCTGCGGGCGGGCAGGGGCCTTCGTCTTCGTCGGGCGCTTCTTCGCCATGGCTCGATCTCTCCCGGTAACGGCGGTGTTCCGGCCGTGAGCCTAGCGCCACGCCGTCCGCCCTCATCGGAGGTCGCGCCCGTGGAGGCCGGGCAACTCCCCTGCGGGGGCTAGGGGAGGTCGTCGAAGGGGTCCGCGAAGTCGATCGGGATGTCGAGCTGGGGCACGAGGTCGTCGCGCCGCGCGTGCCGGCTGCGCACCGCGAGCATCGCCCACACCGTGACCTCGCCGGGGGCGTCGCGCACGCCCCAGCGCAGCGACAGGTTCCGCACGATGCCGAGCCCGCGGCCGCCGCGGGCGGTGAGCGAGGGACTGGCCGGAAGCGGGCGGGTGGGCCCGCCGCCGTCGGTGACCTCCACGGTCAGCAACCCGTCCTCGTCGATCCTCCAGGCGGCCCTGATGCCGCTGCCGCCCGAGGACGGCGCGTCCTCGCCCAGCGGCCGGGCGTGCCGGCAGGAGTTGCTGAGCAGTTCCGACAGGATGAGCACGGCGTCGTCGACGACCGGCTCCGCGACCCCGTACGCACACAGTTCCTTGCGCAGCCTGCGCCGCGCCTCGGCCACGCCCGCCGGACCATGAGGCAGGGCCATGGTCGAGGACGTCGGCACCTCCTGGGCCACCACCAACGCCACCCCCGAGACCTCCTTCACCCCACGCCACGGGATGGATGCCCTCTCGTTCTGGGCCGGAAACCGGCCAACTGCGATCTCTTGGGGCACACACAACGATCGAACAGGTTCCGAACGCGCCGGTGCACACCACCCGGGGAGGGAGGGAGTCCGTATTCCCTTCAGCAGCGCCCGAGTTGGGCCAGAACCTGCCGCGGACGGTTGGTGATGACGGCGTCGACGCCCAGTCGCACGCAGAGTTCGACGTCCTCGGGTTCGTTCACCGTCCACACGTGGACCCGGTGCCCCGCCTCGTGCAGCCGTTCCACATACCCCGGGTTGGCGCGCAGGATGCGGATGCCCGGCCCGGCGATCCCCACCCCGGCCGGCAGCCGGCCGTCGCGGTGCCTGGGCAGTACGTACTGCATCAGGAAGACGGTCGGCAGGTCGCGCGAGGCCATCCGGATCCGGCGCAGGGAACGGGAGGAGAAGCTCATGACACGGACCCGGGACGGCTCGCCCGGCTCGGGCCACAGCATCCCGAACCGGTCCAGCAGCTCCACCAGCCGTTCCTCGACCTGCCCCGCCCAGCGCGTGGGGTGCTTGGTCTCGATCGCCAGCTCCACCCGGCGGCCGGTGTCCGCGACCAGCTCCAGCAACTGCTCCAGGGTCAGGACGCGGCTGAGCTCGTCCGGGTCGCCGTCGGTGCGGTCGGGGGCCTCGGCGTCGGCGTCGAGGAGGGAACGCAGCTCCGCGGACGGGCGCCACCGCCGCGTCCCGCCGGCCCTGCCGGCCCCTCCGGCACCCGGCTGCGCCTTCCAGCTGCCGAAGTCCAGGGTCCTCAGGTCCGCGAGCTCCAGCGCGGAGACCGCGCCCCGCCCGTTGGAGGTGCGGTTCACCCGGCGGTCGTGCACACAGACCAGCGTGCCGTCGGCGGTGAGGCGTACGTCGCACTCCAGGGCGTCCGCGCCGTCCTCGATCGCCTTCCGGTAGGCGGCGAGCGTGTGCTCCGGGGCGTCCTCGGACGCTCCCCGGTGAGCCACGACCTGGATCGCGCGGAGATCAGTCACCGGGCTATCGTGCCATCCGCCGGGCCGGGAACGGCCGCTGCTTACGGCGGCCTGACACCCGGTGGGAAAAGCTGTGTCCATCACGACGGTCGTCGTACGTACCGTAGCCGTAACCGTACGCACGGCATACAACGCATATCCGAGGAGAACAGCCGTGAGCACCGAGAACGAGGCCGGCCCGGTCCCGGCGGCGCTGCCGACGCAGCCTCCCGCTGACGCTGGGTCCGCCGCTCCCGCTGCACCTCCCGTGCCCCCCGCCGCCCCGCCTGCCGCTCCCCCGGCCCAGGCGCAGGCGCAGGCGTCGGCGCCGGGCCCGGCCGCCCCCGCGGCTCCGGAGGCCCCCGCGGCCCCCGCGGCCCCCGCGGCGCCGGCGTCCGCGGAACCCGTCGCGGTGGCGCCTCCGGCAGCTCACCCCGCCGGGCCTCCCGCCGGGCCTCCCGCCGGGCCCCAGGCCGCTCCCCCGGCGGCCCCCGCGGCACCGCCCGCCGAGGTGCGCACCGCGCCCCTGCCGCCGGTCGCCCCGCCGCCCACCCAGCCGTACGGCGGTCCCGTCGGGCCCTCCGGGCCCATGGGCCCGTCCGGTCCGGTGGGCCCGGTGTGGGGCACGCCGGTGCCGGCCGCCCCCGCGCCCAAGAAGCGCGGCAACGGCGGCCTGGTCGCCGCCGTCCTGGTCGCCGCGCTCGTCGCGGGCGGCATCGGCGGCGGGGTCGGCTTCTGGGCCGCGGACCGCAACGACAGCTCCTCCTCGACCACCGTCTCCTCGGTCGGCAACCCCAAGGACCTCAGCCGTGCCGCCGACTCGGTCGCGGGCATCGCCAAGCAGGCCCTCCCCAGCGTCGTCACGATCGAGGCCACCGGCCGCCAGGAGAGCGGCACCGGCACCGGCTTCGTCTACGACAAGGAGGGCCACATCCTCACCAACAACCACGTCGTGGCCCCCGCCGCCGACGGCGGCAAGCTCACCGCCACGTTCTCCGACGGCAAGAAGTACGAGGCCGAGGTCGTCGGCCGCGCCCAGGGCTACGACGTCGCCGTCGTCAAGCTCAAGGGGGTCACCCCCGACAAGCTCACCCCGCTCGCCGTCGGCGACTCCGACAAGGTGGCCGTCGGCGACTCCACCATCGCCATCGGCGCCCCCTTCGGGCTCTCCGGCACCGTCACCACCGGCATCGTCAGCGCCCTGCACCGCCCCATCGCCTCCAGCGACGGGGAGGGGTCCAACGCCTCCTACATGAGCGCCATACAGACCGATGCCTCGATCAACCCCGGCAACTCCGGCGGCCCCCTCCTGAACTCCGAGGGCGCTGTCATCGGCATCAACTCCGCGATCCAGTCCACCGGCAGCGACGGCACCTCCCAGTCCGGCAGCGTGGGCCTGGGCTTCGCCATCCCGATCGACCAGGCCCGCCGCGTCGCCCAGGACCTGATCAAGAACGGCGAGCCCGTCTACGCCGTCATCGGCGTCCACGTCGACTCCAGCTACAGCGGCGAGGGAGCCAAGATCGCCACCGGCGCCGACGCCGTCACCTCCGGCGGCCCCGCCGACCAGGCGGGCCTGCGCTCCGGCGACGTCATCACCAAGTTCGACGACACCGTGGTCGACTCCAGCCCCACCCTCATCGGCGAGATCTGGCAGCACGAGCCCGGCGAGAAGGTCAACCTCACGTACACCCGTGACGGTCAGACCCGTACCGCCACCCTCACTCTCGGCGAACGCAAGGGTGACAGCAGCAGCTAAGCCGACCCGTTAGGCTGTCCCCGCGCCGCCCGGCCCACCAGCCGGACCTCGCGGCGCGGGGAGAGTTGCCCGAGCGGCCTAAGGGAACGGTCTTGAAAACCGTCGTGGCAGCGATGTCACCGTGGGTTCAAATCCCACACTCTCCGCACAGGCCGGCGAAGGCGCTGGACAGAAGGGGTGCCCCAAGACACGGGGGCGCCCCTTCTTCGTGCACGATGGTCGGAGACCGGACCGTGCTGAACTTCGGGTAGCGGGGTGCACGCAGGGGGCGCGGGGATGAGCGTGATGTGGGCGGCGACCGCGCCGGAATCGGAGAGGCGCTCGGACGTGGCGGCTCTGGCGGAGCGTGTCGGCGAACTGCGCACCCGTGGCCAGGGGTACGTCGAAGTCCGGCTGCCAGGCGGTGGCTTTCCCCTGCTGGCTCTGGGCTTTCGCGGTGATCAAGCGGTCATCCATCTGTGCGATGACGCGGACAGGTCGTCCCTTCTCCGCGGCGATGGCACCGCCGCGGCGGATGCCGTGGTCGAAGTCCCGGTCATGGACGACCTGGTTGTCTTCAGCGGCGATGTCGTCCTGGCTGTCGATCGCGCCTGGCTCCTGGTTCGTACCTTCATCCAGGCGGGGACGCCTGGCGAACTGGGCGAGTGATGCCAGTTGTGACCACGGCGCGAGCCCCGCGTGCCTGAACGGCACCGCCGCAACAGTCCCCGGACGAGTGCGACGGCGTGCCGGCCGGATCGCCGGAGGCCGAACCTCGGTCCTGAGCAGGGGCTTTATTGGTCGCCTACACGCTGGGGGGAAGGTCTTGAGAACCGTCCTGGCGGCGATGTCACCGTGGCTCACGCCCCACGCTCTCCGCACCGGGCCGGCGAATGCGCTGGACGGAAGGGGTGCCCCAAGACACGGGGGCGCCCCTTCTTCATGCGGCGGGGATGGGTGAACGCCTCGACGCCGCGTACGCCGGCCCTGTCGGGGTCGGCCGTCCGGCGAACCGCCGGTGTCGGTGACGGGACGGTGGGGGCGGGGGTGAGAGAATACGCTTAACGGTCAAACCGGGCATGGGATCTGCTCGCGTGCCGCGGGCGGTCACCGCGCCGGTCCCGGCCGCCGTCCCGAACGGCAAGGGCTGATCACCATGACGGGTGTCGCGCTCCTGGGTGTGCTGCTGGCCTCGGCCGGTGGCCTGGCCTATGCCCGTCGACGGTTCCCGGTGGCGTTCTGGCTGCTGTTCGGGCTGCCGCTGGCCTGGGGGCGGTTCCTGTCGACCTACGGTTCCACGATGGCGGCATGCGGGCTGGCCGTACCGCCGTCGTGGGCGCGGGCGTTGGCGGGGCGTGCGGCGGGGCGCAGGGAGGTGCGGCCGGTGCCGCCGAGGATCCGCCGGGTGGGCGGCTCGCTGACCGGCATGCGGGTGCGGCTGCGCCTGCCGGGCGGGCTGGAGCCGGCCGATGTGGCCGCGGCGTCCAACCGGTTGCGCCACGCGTGGGGCGTGCACGCGGTGCACGTGGTCGAGCTCGGCCCCGGGGTGGTCGAGTTGCGGATGACCGGCTACGACGTGCTCCGCGACGTACGGATGCCGCGCCGCCTGCCGTCCGGCCCGATGGTGGTGCCGGTGGCGCTGCGGGACGACGGGACCGCCTTCGTGCGGAACTACCGGGAGATCCCGCACGCGCTCACCCTCGGGGCGAACCAGTCGGGCAAGTCGGTGTACCAGCGCAACCTGATCATGAACCTGGCCCGGTTGCCCGTGGCCCTGGTCGGGATCGACTGCAAGGGCGGGGTGGAGCAGATCCCGTACGCGTCCCGGCTGTCGGCCCTGGCGACCGACCGGGAGCAGGCGGCGGAGCTGCTGGACGCGCTGGTGGGGGAGATGGAGCACCGGTTCGCGGTGCTCAAGGAGTGCCAGCGCACGGCGCTGGACGCCCCGGAGGAGGAGGTGGCCTCCGACATCTGGGGGCTGCCCGCGTACGTGCGGCCGGTGCCCGTCGTGGTGCTGGTCGACGAGGTCGCCGAACTGTTCCTCAGCACGACGAAGAAGGACGAGGAACGCCGGGACCGCATGGTGGCGAACCTGATCCGGCTGGCGCAGCGGGCCCGCGCGGTCGGCATCTACCTGGAGATCTGCGGGCAGCGCTTCGGGGTGGAGCTCGGCAAGGGCGCCGCGACGCTCCGGTCCCAGCTCTCCGGTCGCGTCGTGCACCGCGTCAACAAGCAGACCGCCGAGGTGGGCCTGGGCGACATCTCGTCCGAGGCGATGGCCGCCGCGACCGCCATCGCCCCGGACCGGGTGGGGGTCGCGGTGGCGGGCGACGCCTCAGGGGGCTGGTCCCACATCCGCACCCCGCTGGTGTCGATCGCCGAGACCGCGGCCGTGTGCCGTGCCCACGCCCATCTGGTGCCCGACCTGCCGGCCCTGGACCGGTACCGCCCCTCCGCCGCGGGCGAGGAGGACGGACCGGCGGAGCCCGGGCCCTTCCCCCGGCCCCGCTCGGGCCCCGAGTGAGGACCGGTAGCCTCGCGGGGTCGTTCGCCGGTGCGGAGGAGGGGATCGTGATGGCAGCAGCGGGGTTTCCGCTGATCGAGCCGTACGCGTCGGGGCTGCTCGACGTCGGGGACGGGCAGCGCGTCTACTGGGAGACCAGCGGGAACCCGGACGGCAAGCCGGTCCTGTGCGTGCACGGGGGACCGGGCTCCGGGGGGAAGCGGGGCAGCAAGAAGACCTTCGATCCCGAGGTGTACCGGATCGTGCTGTTCGACCAGCGGGGGTGCGGGCAGAGCCTGCCGCACGCCTCGGACCCGGCGGTGTCGCTCGAGCACAACACGACCGAGCACCTGATCGCCGACATGGAGCGGCTGCGCGAGCACCTGGGCGTCGAGCGGTGGATGCTGTACGGCGGTTCGTGGGGCTCGACGCTGATCCTGGCGTACGCGCAGCGGTACCCGGAGCGGGTGTCGGAGATCGTGATCGTCGGGGTCACCACGACCCGGCGGGAGGAGATCGACTGGCTCTACCGCGGCGTGGCCCGGCTGGTGCCGGGGCCGTGGGAGACGTTCCGGGACGGGGTGCCGCCCGGTGAGCGGGACGGGAACCTGCCGGCCGCGTACGACCGGCTGCTGAACGGCCCGGACGCCGCGGCGCGGGAGAAGGCCGTACGCGACTGGGTCACCTGGGAGGACGCGGTCATCGCCCATGAGACCAACGGCAAGCCGGGGGCCTACGGTGACCGGCCGGACGACGACCTGGTCGCCTTCGTGCGGATCTGCGCGCACTACTTCGCCAACGGCGCCTGGCTGGAGGAGGGGCAGTTGCTGCGGGACGCGCACCGGCTCGCCGGGATCCCGGGGGTGCTGATCCACGGGCGTCTCGACCTGGGCAGTCCGCTGACGACCGCGTGGGAGCTGGCGAAGGCGTGGCCCGACGCGGAGCTCCAGGTGATCGACGACTCCGGTCACACGGGCAGCCCCACCATGGGGGAGGCGGTCGTGGCGGCGGCGCGGCGCTTCGGCACGCGCTGACGCGGACGGTCACTCGCCGCGGGGCCGCTCACTTGCCGCGGGGACGGGGCGGGACGATGTCGAGCACGGCCATCATGCCCATGTCCTCGTGGTTGAGGATGTGGCAGTGCAGCACCGTCCGGCCGGTGAAGTCCGTGAAGGGGATGCGGATCACGACCCTGCCGCGGGCGGGCACGTTGACCGTGTCGAACCAGCGGTGGTCCGGGTCGCCGGCCTTCCCGTTGGTGCTCATCAGCTGGAACTGGTTGGTGTGGACGTGGAAGGAGTGCTCCTCGTCGCTGTCGTTGCGGACGGTCCACTCCTCGACGGTGCCGAGGACGGAGGTGAAGTCCACCCGGTCCGGCGCGTAGGTCCGGCCGTTGACGTAGAACACGTCGCCCGCCGCGTTCTCGGTGAACACCACCGTCTTGCGGTCCGCGACCGTGGCGTGCGCCAGGTCCTCGTTGGGCGCGAAGTCCGTCGGGATCCGCGCCGGGGTCACGGGGGCGCCGCCGGTCACGACGGTGGCCAGGTCGGTGCGGGGGAACCGGTTGCCGGCCTTGCCGGTGTCGTAGGCGAGGGTCTCCAGCGTCGTGGTGCCGGGCCGGCTGCCGCCCTGCACCAGGACGTCGAACCGGGCGCCGGCGGCGATGACCAGCGTGTCCGCGGCGTAGACCCTGCGGACCGGGTAGCCGTCCTGCGCGATCACGTGGAAGCGGCTGCCCTTCAGGTGCAGGCGGTAGTAGATGTTGGCGCCGATGTTGGCCAGCCGCCACAACTGGGTCTCGCCGGGCCGGAGGCCGATCACCGGGTTCTGCTGCCCGTTGACGGTGCGGTTGGTGCGCGTCCCGATCTTCAGTTTATGGGTCCTGATCGCGTCGCCGTGGATCTGGAAGTCCTTGAGCGCGACGACGTGCTCGGTGATCCCGCGCAGGGACGGGGGCAGGTACCGCCGCAGGCCGTCCACGACGATGACGCCCGACTCCCCGCCCGCGACCTGGGCGGCGGACATCATGTCGGCGTGCGAGTGGTACCAGTAGGTGCCGGGCGTGATGGTGCGCGGCAGCCGGTAGGTGTAGTGGTGGCTCCGGCCGTACGTGATGGCGATGAAGATGTCGTCCGCGGGGCTGCGCGGTGAAACGTGGAGCCCGTGCACGTGGACGTTGGTGTCCTCGCGCACCCGGTTGGTCATGGTGAGGTCGATGCGGTCGCCGGGCCGTACGCGCAGCGTCGGCGGCATGTACCTCCCGTTGTAGGTGAGGGCGTACAGCCGGTGGTCGCCGACCCGGACCTTGCGGCGCTCGACGACGATGGCCGCCTTGAGGACCCCGTCGCGGCTGACCAGTTCCGGGGGGTCCTGCAGCCGTGGGCCGGGTCCCGCCGGGGGCGCCTGCCGGTCCTGCGGGGCGGGCCGGTCCGGGGCGTGGGGGTGCCCGGACGGGGCGTGCCCCGCGCAGCCGGCGAGCCAGGCGGCGGCGAGGAGCAGTGCGGCGACCAGCCGGGTCAGCGGGGTCCGGGCGCGGGACCGGGTCACATCTCTCCCCTGGGGAAGCGGTGCGGCCGGGCGGGGACGTCCGGGCGCGGGGCGCGACGGGCAGCGGGGGTCCGTCAGCCGGAGCGTAGGAAGCGGACGGCCGCCTCCCGGCGCGCCACGCACCGGGGAGGTGCGGCATCCGCCCGAACGGCGCCGTGGTGGCCACCCGGGCGGCGGCGCCGGCGGGGAGGACCGGTCCGCCGAGGTTGGCCGAAAGTCGTGCCGTAACGATTCCGCGCCCGCCGGGCCCGGGTTGTGGTGGCCGGGACGCGGGCGGGCGGTCAGCGGCGGCGGTTGTGGAGGTTTGTCGACAGATCGTCACGCTTGCGAGCGAAAGGGATCAAGGTCCGGCTTGTCCGTCGTGGTGCTGGGCAACTCTGCTTGCGGCGACGTCGCAGAGCCGGCGGAGCGGTCGGCCGGCCGCACCGCGCACCTCGTATCCACTCCTCGGAGGGAAACACATGGCAAGCATCCGTACCGCCCGAGTCGTGTCCGCCCTGGCCGCGCTGCCGCTCGCGGCGGCGCTGTTCGCCGGCACGGCGGTGGCCGACAACGGCGCCGTGGCGGGTGGCACGTCCAACGCGACCGTGGTGAGCAACAGCGGCGGCAACGTGGGCCGCGACAACTTCGGGACGGTGACGACGACGCAGCAGGCGGCGACCGGGGCGGGGGCCTCGAACCAGAACAGCACGGCCAGTGTGGTGGGTTCGGCCTTCACCACCATCAACCAGCCGACGTTCAGCATCCACTTCGGCCCCATGGGGTGAGCGGGCCGGTCCGCCGCCGGGGCGGGCCGGGGGGCTGAAGGGTCGACTGCGCGACGGCAACCTCACTGCCGTCGCGCAGTCACGTCCGGTGTTGTCCACAGCCTGTGGACAACACCTTCCGTCCGGGCGTCTTGACAGCGGTGCCGCTTCCTCGCCAATCTGACGATCAGTCAGAAACTGGGGGCGGTGGCGGCGACGATGACGACCGACGACCTGTACGAGCGGCTGGTGACGTACGAGGGGCGCCCCGCCGCCGTCGCGGGCGAGGGCAAGGACCCCGTGAACCGGCCTATGATCAGGCACTGGTGCGAGGCGCTGGGCCATCCCGTCCCGCAGGACGGCACGGCACCCGCCCCCATGCTCCAGGTGTGGACCATGCGCGGGCTCCCCGGGCCGGGAGACGTCGCCGGGGCCGGCCGCGCCGGCGCCTACGACGAACTGCTCGCGCTGCTCGACGAGGCCGGCTGCACCGCGGTCGTCGCCACCGACTGCGAGCAGGAGTACCTGCGGCCGCTGCGCCCCGGCGAGCGGATCACCTTCGACGCGGTGATCGAATCCGTGTCGCCGCGCAAGACCACCCGCCTCGGCAGCGGCCACTTCGTCACCACGCGCATGGACGTCAGGGCGGACGGCGAACTCGCCGGCCGCCACCGCTTCCGCATCCTCAAGTACGCACCCGCGCCGGCGCCGGGCGGGCGGCCGCGACGGCCCCGCCCGGTCGTCAACCGGGACAACGCCGGGTACTGGGAGGGCGTCGGGCGGCACGAGTTGCTCATCCAACGCTGCTCCTCCTGCGGAACCCTGAGGCTGCCGTGGCTCCCCGGCTGCAACAGCTGCGGCTCCGACGCCTGGGACACGGTACCGGCCTGCGGGCGCGGCACCGTCTTCAGCCGCGTCGTCGTGCACCACCCGCCGTTCCCCGCCTTCGACCCGCCGTACGCGGTCGCCCTGGTCGAACTGGCCGAAGGGGTCCGCCTGCTCGGCGGCGTGGTCGGCGTGCCGTACGAGAAGGTGCGCATCGGCATGCCGGTGACGCTCGAATTCCGGCAGGCCGACGGGGAGCCGGCCGTGCCCGTCTTCCGCGCGGAGGTGTGAGATGACCGGACCGGGGGCGCGGGCGGGCGACGTCCTGCCGGAGCTTCGGATCCCCGTCACGCGGACGCTGGTCGTGGCCGGGGCGATCGCCACCCGCGACTTCCAGGACGTGCACCACGACCCCGACGCGGCGCGGGCCAAGGGCTCGCCGGACGTCTTCCTGAACATCCTCACCACGGGCGGGCTCGTCGGCCGGTACCTCGCCGGGCACTTCGGTCCTTCGGCGGTGCTCCGCTCACTGCGCGTACGGCTGGGCGCACCGGCGCACCCCGGCGACGAGCTGGTGCTCACCGGGAGCGTCACGGCGGTACGCGGCACGGAGGCGACGGTCGAGGTCATCGGCGCGGTCGGGCGGGGGCGGCACGTCACGGGCACCGCGGTGCTGGAGGTGGGGGGCGGATGAGCGTACGCCGGCGCGACGGCCTGGGCGGACGGGCCGCGATCGCGGGGATCGGCGCGACGGAGTTCTCCAAGGACTCCGGGCGCAGCGAACTGAAGCTCGCCGTGGAGGCCGTGCGCGCGGCGGTCGAGGACGCCGGGCTGACGCCGGACGACGTCGACGGCATGGTCACCTTCACGATGGACACCAGCCCGGAGATCACCGTCGCCCAGGCGGCCGGCATCGGTGAACTCGGCTTCTTCTCCCGGATCCACTACGGGGGCGGGGCGGCCTGCGCCACCGTGCAGCAGGCCGCGATGGCCGTCGCGACCGGCGTCGCGGACGTCGTCGTCTGCTACCGGGCCTTCAACGAGCGCTCGGGCCGCCGCTTCGGCTCCGGCGTCCAGCAGCGCGAACCCTCGGCGGAGGGCGCGGCGCTCGGCGTCAACCTGCCGTCCGGGCTGCTCACCCCCGCGTCCTGGGTCGCCATGTCGGCACAGCGCTATCTCCACACGTACGGGCTCGAACCAGAGGTTTTCGGTCATGTCGCCGTCGCCGGGCGCCGGCACGCCGCGACCAACCCGGCCGCGTACTTCCACCGCCGGCCCATCACCCTGGCCGACCACGCCGCGTCGCGGTGGATCGTCGAGCCGCTGCGCCTGCTCGACTGCTGCCAGGAGACCGACGGGGGTCAGGCCCTGGTCGTCACCTCCGCCGAGCGCGCCCGGGACCTGCGGCACCCGCCCGCGGTGATCAGGGCGGCCGCCCAGGGCGCGGGGCGCGGCCAGGAGCAGATGACCGGCTACTACCGGCCGGACCAGGACCTGTGCGGGCTCCCCGAGTCGGCGGTCGTGGCCCGCCAGTTGTGGCGGACCTCCGGCCTACGGCCGCAGGACGTCGACACCGCCGTGCTCTACGACCACTTCACCCCCTTCGTCCTGATGCAGCTGGAGGAGTACGGATTCTGCGGGCGCGGAGAGGCGGCCGCCTTCGCCGCCGACGGCGGTCTGGAACGGGGCGGGAGGCTGCCCGTCAACACCCACGGCGGGCAGCTCGGCGAGGCGTACCTGCACGGCATGAACGGCATCGCCGAGGCGGTGCGGCAGGTGCGCGGCACCAGCGTCAACCAGGTCCCCGGCGCGGCCCACGTCCTCGTCACGGCCGGTACGGGGGTGCCGACCTCGGGACTGCTGCTGGGCGCGGCGGACTGAGCCGGCCCCGGCACCGGCGGCCCATCCGGGGCCGGGCGTTGCTGCGTACGGCTGACAGCGGGGCGTGGCTGCCCCGTTCGCGGGCAGCCGCCTGCGTTCACTCGACCCATGCGCGAACACAAGCCGATCATCCGACACGGGGCGATCGTGGCGATGGTGCTGGCCTGCCTCCTGGCCGGTCCCACCGCGGCCGAGGCCGTCGTGCCGCGTCCCGCCGCGCCGGTCGCCAAGCCGGCCTCGGTGACGGCTGCCACGCCGGGCGCGGTCCGGACGTACCGGCCCGCCCGGCCCGCCCGGGCGCCCGGTGACGGCGGTGACGACGACCCGTTCGGCTTCGCCGACACGGGTCTCCTCGACGGCCTGGACCTCCCCTACGGCCTCGGCGGTGAGGAACGCGCCCCGTCCGGGGCCGGCCCGGCCCGCGTCTACCGCGGCTACGGCTTCGACACCTGCCGCACGCCGCCGCTGTCCACGATGCGGGCCTGGCTGCGCTCCAAGTACCGCGCCGTCGGCGTCTACTACGGCGGCCGCGCCCGTGCCTGCAGCACCCAGCGGCACCTCAACCGCACCTGGGTGCGCTCGGTGCACCGCATGGGCTGGCGCATCCTGCCGATCTACGTCGGCTCGCAGTCGCCCTGCGTACGCGGCAGACATCTGCGCAACCACCGGATGAGCACCGACGACCCCTGGGGCCAGGGCGCGAGCGAGGGCTGGGACGCCGTGCGCAGGGCCGCCGCCCTCGGCTTCGAGGAGGGCAGCGCGCTCTACCTCGACATGGAGGCGTACAACGTCAAGCGGTCCCGCTGCGCCGACCAGACCCTCGACTTCATCCGGGCCTGGGACCGCGAGGTCGACGACGCCGGCTACCTGCCGGGCCTCTACAGCAGTTCGGAGTCCGGCATCCGGCACGTCGAGCGGGCCCGCCGGGAGGGCTACGACGACCTGCCGCGCGCCGTCTGGTTCGCCCGCTGGCAGGGCAAGCCCGCGGTGCGCGGCGAACCCGTCCTCGGCCGGGACGCCTGGCATCCGCACGGGCGCATCCACCAGTACTCGGGCAGCGTGCGCGAGAAGCACGGCGGCCGGCGGCTGGCGATCGACCGCAACCGGCTGGACGGGCCGGTGGCCGTCGTCGGATGACGCGGCGGGCGGCCGCGAGGACGCCGCCCCTGCGGGGCGACCCGTAGGGGCGGCGGGTGCCGCCTCAGCCCTCCGGAGGTGGGGCGGGCCCCCGCCCTACGACTTCAGGGTGACCCCGCTTCGGCACCTGCGGCGGATCCCCCGCACCCGGACCGGCTCCTAGCGTGGAGCCATGACGACGCCCGTGTGCACCAGCGCCTCGCAGGCCCAGTTCACCCGCTACGTCCGGGCCAAGGGCCCGGCGCTGCTGCGGACCGCGCGCTCGCTCACCGCCAACCCCTGCGACGCCGAGGACCTGCTGCAGACCGCCCTGACCAAGACCTACCTGGCGTGGGACCGGATAGACGACCACCGGGCGCTGGACGGCTACGTGCGCCGCACGCTGGTCAACACCCGCACCTCGCAGTGGCGCAGGCGCCGCGTGGAGGAGTACGCCACCGACGAGCTCCCCGAGCCGCATGGCCACGCCGTGACCGGCCCCGACGAGGCCGAGCAGCAGGCCCAGCGCGACGCGTTGCTGCGCGCGATCGCCCGGCTGCCGGCCCGCCAGCGGGCGATGGTCGTCCTCAGGTACTACGAGGACATGAGCGAGGTGCAGACCGCCGAGGCGCTCGGGGTGTCGGTCGGCACGGTCAAGAGCGCGGTGTCGCGCGCCCTGGGCAAACTCCGCGAGGACCCCGAATTGCGCCTGGGGTAGTGACATACCGCTCGGTATGCCAGCAGAATCTCAGCACCCACCTACCCACGCGTAGCCGCTTCAACGAGGAGGCGCCCGGTGCTGAGCACAATGCAGGATGTTCCCCTGCTGGTGTCACGGATCCTGACCCACGGCTCGACCGTGCACGGCCGGTCGCAGGTCACGACCTGGACCGGCGAAGGCGAGCCGCAGCGCCGCTCGTTCGCCGAGATCGGGGCCCGCGCCGCCCGCCTCGCGCACGCGCTGCGCGACGAGCTCGGCGTCCAGCGCGACGACCGCGTAGCGACCCTGATGTGGAACAACGCGGAGCACGTCGAGGCGTACTTCGCGATCCCCTCCATGGGCGCGATCCTCCACACGCTCAACCTCCGGCTCCCCGCCGAGCAGCTGGTCTTCATCGCCAACCACGCCGCCGACCGCGTGGTCCTGGTCAACGGCACCTTGATACCGCTGCTGGCACCGCTGCTGCCGGCCATGGAGTCGGTCGAGCACGTGGTCGTCGTCGGCCCCGGCGACACCTCGCCGCTGGAGGGCTGCCGTCCCGCCCTGCACACGTACGAGTCCCTCATCGAGGGCCGCCCGGACCGCTACGACTGGCCCGAGCTGGACGAGCGTTCCGCGGCCGCCATGTGCTACACCTCCGGCACCACCGGCGACCCCAAGGGCGTGCTGTTCTCGCACCGTTCGATCTACCTGCACTCCCTGCAGGTCAACATGGCCGAGTCGATGGGCCTGACCGACGCCGACACCACCCTGGTCGTCGTGCCCCAGTTCCACGTCAACGCCTGGGGCCTGCCGCACGCCACCTTCATGACCGGCATCAACATGCTGATGCCGGACCGCTTCCTGCAGCCCGGCCCGCTCGCCGAGATGATCGAGGGCGAGCGTCCCACGCACGCCGCCGCCGTCCCCACCATCTGGCAGGGCCTGCTCGCCGAACTCGCCGCCAAGCCCCGTGACATCACCAGCATGCGGCACGTCACCATCGGCGGCTCCGCCTGCCCGCCCTCCCTGATGGAGGCGTACGACAAGCTCGGCGTCCGCCTCCTCCACGCGTGGGGGATGACCGAGACCTCCCCGCTGGGCACCATGGCCCACCCGCCGGCCGGCCTCACCGAGGAGGAGGAATGGCCGTACCGGATCACCCAGGGCCGCTTCCCCGCCTCCGTGGAGGCCCGGCTGGTCGGCCCGTCCGGCGAGGTGCTGCCCTGGGACGGCGAGTCCGCGGGCGAACTGGAGGTCCGCGGGCCGTGGATCGCCGCGGCCTACTACGGCGGCGCCGACGCCGAAGCGCTCCTCCCCGAGGACAAGTTCAGCCCCGACGGCTGGCTGCGCACCGGCGATGTCGGCACCATCACCCACGACGGCTACCTGACGCTGACCGACCGCGCCAAGGACGTCATCAAGTCGGGCGGCGAGTGGATCTCCTCGGTCGAGCTGGAGAACGCCATCATGGCCCACCCGGCCGTCGCCGAGGCCGCGGTGGTGGCCGTACCCGACGAGCGCTGGGGCGAGCGGCCGCTCGCCACGGTCGTCCTCAAGGACGGCTCCGCGGTCGGCTACGAGGAACTGCGCGCCTTCCTCGGCGAGAGCGTCGCCCGCTGGCAGCTGCCCGAGCGCTGGGCCGTCATCCCGGCGGTGCCGAAGACCTCGGTCGGCAAGTTCGACAAGAAGGTGATCCGCCGCCAGTACGCGGCGGGAGAACTGGACGTCACCAAGCTCGTCTGACGACGCGCCACGCGTGCGCCGGGCCCCGGGGGGCGCACCCCCGGGGCCCGGCGCACGTCGTGCGGTGGGCCCTCAGGAGCCGATCTTTCCCAGCATGTCGACGATGCGCCCCTGGACGTCCGTGCTGGTCGACCGCTCCGCGAGGAAGAGGACCGTCTCGCCGGACGCCAGCCGCGGCAGCTCCGCAGGGTCGATGTCGACCGCGGTGTAGACGACCATCGGCGTGCGTTCCAGCCTGCCGTTCGCCCGCAGCCAGTCGATGATGCCCTGGCGCCTGCGGCGGATGAGCATCAGGTCCATCACCACGAGGTTGGGGTGCATCTGCGCGGCGAGCGTCATCGCGTCCGCCTCCGACTGGGCGTGCGCGACGTGCATCCCGCGCCGTTCCAGCGTGGCGGTGAAGGCCTGGGCGATCGGCGTGTGGGCCTCGATCAGCAGCACCCGCGGCGGGTGCTGCTCGCTGTCGCGCGGGGCCAGCGCCTTGAGCAGCACGGCGGGATCGGCTCCGTACGCGGCCTCGCGGGTGGCCTGGCCGAGCCCGGCCGTGACGAGGACGGGCACCTCGGCCTGCGCCGCAGCCTGGCGCAGCGACTGCAGCGCCGTACGGGTGATCGGCCCGGTCAGCGGGTCCACGAAGAGCGCGGCGGGCGGATCGGAGACCTGGGCGTCGACCTCCTCGCGCGAGCGGACGATGACCGGGCGGTAGCCGCGGTCCGTCAGCGCCTGGCGGGTGGAGACGTCCGGCTCCGGCCAGACCAGCAGCCGGCGCGGCTCGTCCAGCACGGCCCCGGGCTCGGGGCCGGTCTCCTCCGTGACGTCGACGGCGCCGTTGGGGCCGTCGAGCGGCTCGGGACCCTCGGTGGCCTCCGTGGGAGCGCCTATGGCGTACGCCCGGCCGGGGGTCTCCGTGCCGTTCACGGCCGCGGGTGCCACGGCCTTGGGTGCATCGGGTTCCGCGGGGGTGGCGAGCTTGCGCCGGCGCCCGGAGCCGCTCGACGGCTGGGCGACCTGCTCGTTGATCTGCTGGGCGAAGGCGACGCCCTGGCCGAGGGTGCGCACGCTGATGGCCCGGCCCTGCGTACCGCCGTCGCTCGGCATGGACGACGGCTGGGGCTGCACCGGCGCCGGTGCCGGTGCCTGCGGCGGGACCATGGGCTGCGGCTGCGGCGGCACCACGGGCTGTGGCTCCGGAGAGCGCTGCGTCTGCTCGGGGATCATCGGCGGCTCGACGGCCGGCGGTTCCGGCAGCGGCGCCGGGGTGGGCGGGGGAAGCCGCCGCGGGTCGACGATCGCCGACGGGCGCGGGGTGCTCTCCACGATGCCGCGCGGGCGCCGGGCCGAGCCCTGGGCCTCCGGCCACTCGGTCGCCGGGGTGGCGGGGACCGAAGGGGCGGCCGGCAGCGCCGGGAGCTCCGGCGTCGCCCGGGCCTCCGCGGTGGGGGCCCGTCGCGCACGGCGGCCGTTGCCCGGCGCGTCCTGCTCCGGCGCGGGCGCCGCCGGCAGCGCGGGCACCAGGCCCGGCTGCGGTTCCTGCGGGGCGCCACGGCGGGCCCGCCGGCCGGTGGGCTGCTCCTGCGCCGGGGCGGGTGCCGGGGGGAGGGCGGCCTGCGGCTGGGGCTGCGGTTGCGGCGGGACCTGCTGCTCCTCGGGACGCCGCAGGGCACGGCGCCGCCCCGTGGGGGTCGGCGCGTCGGTGGTCGGCGCGGCGGGCAGCGCGAGCGCGGCACCGGGGGTCGCCACCGGCGCTGCGGGCCTGGGCGGCTGCGGCGCCGAGGACGGCGCCTGCGCCAGCGCGGCCGGGGCGGTACCGCGCACCGGCTCGGCCGGCACCGGCATGACGGTCGTCTCCGACTCCCGCCGGGGCTCCTTGACCGCCGTCTTCGCGCCGCCCTTGCCGACCGGCACCTCCATCACGTACGCGCTGCCCTGCCCGGGCACCTCGTGCGTCTGGAGCACGCCGCCGTGCTTCTCGACGATGCCCCGCGCGATGGGCAGGTGCACCGGGTTGTCGCCGGCGTGCGGGCCGCGCACCTCGATGCGGACGGAGTCGCCGCGCTGCGCCGCCGCCACCACGATCGTGGAGTCGACGCCGCCGACCACGACCGGCATGTTGCCGGCCGCGTCGACGCCCGCCACGTCCGCGATCAGGTGGGACAGCGCCTGGGACATCCGCTCGGCGTCCACGGTCGCCTCGATCGGCGGCGCGTGCACCGCGTACTGCGCCCGCCCGGGACCGATCAGCTCGACCGCCGCCTCGACGCCGGACGCCACGACCTTGTCCATCGAGGTCGTCTCGCGCTGCAGCTTCTCCTCGCCCCGGTCGAGCCGCTGGAAGGAGAGCACGCTGTCGATGAGCGTGGTGATCCGCGCGTAGCCCGCGGTGAGGTGGTGCAGGATCTGGTTGGCCTCCGGCCACAGCTGCCCGGCCGGGTCGTTGGCTAGCCCGGCCAGCTCGGCCCGCAGTTCGTCCAGCGGTCCGCGCAGGGCGTCGCCGAGCAGCGACTGCAGTTGCGCGTTGCGGGCGGCGAGCGCGTCGAAGCGCGTGCGGTCGGTGAAGGTCATCACCGCGCCGACCAGCTGGTCGCCCTCCCGCACCGGCGCCGTGATCAGGTCGACCGGAACCGAGCGCCCGTCCTTGCGCCACAGCACCTGGCCGCGGACCCGGTGCTTCAGCCCGGAGCGCAGCGTCTCGGAGAGCGGCGTCTCCTCGGCCGGCAGCGGGCTGCCGTCCGGACGGGAGTGGTGCACCAGCGGGTGCAGCTCCTGCCCGCCGAGGTCGGTGGCCCGGAAGCCCAGGATCTGCGCGGCCGAGGGGTTGACCAGGACGATCTTGCCGTCGGTGTCGACGCCGACCACGCCCTCGCTGGCGGCGCGCAGGATCATCTCGGTCTGGCGCTGCTGGCGGGCGAGTTCGGCCTCGGTGTCCAGCGTCCCGGTCAGGTCGCGGACGACCAGCATCAGCAGCTCGTCGCCGGTGTAGCTGTACGTCTCGGCGAAAGGTGTGCGGGCGTCGTCGAGGTTCGCGCTCGTGACCTCCACCGGAATTTCACTGCCGTCGGTCCGCCGGGCGACCATCCGGGTCGGCTTGGTGCGGCCCACGTCGTCGTCGGGGCGGCGCATCGAACCGGGGATGCGACGCGCGTCGAACGCCGGCAGGAGGTCGAGCAGCCCGCGGCCCACGAGGGCGGTGCCCGGCGACTCGAAGGTCTCCAGGGCGATGGAATTGGCGTTGACGACGGTCCCGTTGGCGTTCACCAGCAGCAGCGCGTCGGGGAGCGCGTCGAGTATTGCCGCGAGGCGAGCAGCGCCTCGGGATGGCCTGCTGCTCACGAGACGCGTCCTCCCTGAAAACCGCACTTGCTGCCGCGCCACCACCCGCGAAGGGGGCATCCACCGGTGGTGGCCATCTTGCCGCCGACCGGAGGGCATGTCACTAGAGCGAGTGTACGGGCAGAGGTTGGCGGCGAGGCTCCGGATGCCCATGTCCCGTACGCGTGAGTAGTGTTCGTGGTCGAGCCGTGCCGATGTGGTGTCGGTCACCTCCGCAGGTCACGCCCCCGGGCCACCGGACCCGTCGTGGACGGCGGGTGCGGGCAGCACCGGGGCCATCCGCCGCCAGCGGGCCGTCTCGCAGCCGTTGCTGCGGTCGTAGCGGGCGTCCACGGGCCGGCCGCGCCAGCTGCCCCGCACCGTCGCCCGCTGCGGGCCGCCGTAGATCATCGTGCACATCGTGCCCTCGGGCTCGGGCCCCACAGGCCCGCCCAGCCGCTCCAGGAGCGCGCACGCCTCCCTCGCGTCCGGGTGCGTCCCGCCCGCGGGGTCGCAGCGCAGGTCGTACTCGGACAGGTGCCCGCCCCCGTCGTCCACGGTCACCCGCAGCACGTCGGACGACTCCCCCGCCCCCGGAGGGCAGGCCAGGGCCGGTGCGGCCACCGTCAGCGGCAGGCCGAGCGCGAGCGCGGCGGTCATGGGTCCACGAGCCAATCGCATGCTCCGTCCCTACCTCCCCGGCACCGTCCGCGCCCGTCAATCCACCCGATCGTGGGCGCGCCGCCCCGGCGCCCGCCGCAACGCCTTTGCCCTGGCCGTGCACGGCCGAGTAATCTGGTCAGCGATTGGTCCCAGCCCGGTGGGCTGTGCCATCATCTGCACACACCCGCTCGCGCGGGTACGTGAGGAGGCGTCGCCTAGTCCGGTCTATGGCGCCGCACTGCTAATGCGGTTTGGGCTTTACCGTCCATCGAGGGTTCAAATCCCTCCGCCTCCGCCACACAGAAGCCCCGGCCACCCGGCCGGGGCTTCTGCCGTTCCCGGCACCCCTCCTGGACCCCGCATTCGGCGTTTCGGCAGGTCAGAGCGGGTGCGGCTAATGGATTTCACCTCACGGCGCGGGTCATGTAATGTTGTTCCCGCAACGCCGACCGGCAAGAAAACGCCGGGAAGCACAAGCACTCGTAGCTCAACGGATAGAGCATCTGACTACGGATCAGAAGGTTGCAGGTTCGAATCCTGCCGAGTGCACACAGCTCAGAAGGCCCCCGGGATCATCCCGGGGGCCTTCTGACATCAGCGGCTGACATCAACGTGGTTCGGGCCGGCGTCTCAGCCGGCCGCGAGGCTCACCGCGTCGCCGTCGTCGCCGTCCTCCTCATCCAGCCCGAGGGCGTCGTCCATGCGATCGGCCGCGGCCCTCAGGGTCGTGTGCATGACGTGCGCGTAGGTGTCGAGCGTCATCGTGATCGTGCTGTGCCCGAGCGTCTCCATGATGGTCCGAGCATCTACCCCCTGAGCCAGCAGCAGCGACGCGCACGTGTGCCGGAGGTCGTGCACCCGGACCCGGCGGATCTTGGCGTTGCGGCAGAGGACCGTGAGCATCCTGTTGAGGCTCCGGGGGTCCGTCGCGCGGCCCGTGGCGGTGGTGAAGATCAGCCCGCTCGGCTGCTGTGGGAGGGGCTGCCACTTGTCGCCGGCCACGGCCCGCTCCTTGGCCTGAGTGGTCTTGTGGGCGGTGAGTGCGGCGACACAGCGCTTCGGAAGCGAGATGGTCCGCACCGAACGCATCGTCTTCGGCGTTCCGAAGATCAGCTCACGCTTGATGCGCTGGAGATTGCGCCGGACCCGGAGCTGACCGTTGGTGAGGTCGACATCCGCCCATGTGAGGCCCAGCACCTCGCCCCGGCGCGGGCCGGTGGAGACCAGCAGTAGCCACAGCGCATAGAGCCGGTGGTCGCGTGCGGCCTTGAGCAGCATCTTGGCTTCGGCAGCATCCAACGGGCGGACTTCCTGTCGGGTGACCGTGGGGGTTTCCACGATCTTGGCGACGTTGCGGGCGATGAGTTCTTCTCGGACCGCCTGCTGGAGTGCGGAGCGCAGGACGGCGTGGACGTACTGGACCGTCCTCGCGGACGGGTGCCGCTTGCAGCACTTTCCGACCGCACAGCACGTCTGGTCGCCCTTCTCCCTGGCGGTGTCGACCCCTCGGAGGCAGCAGAGGCACCCGTTCTTGAACTCGGCCAGGAACAGGCGGACATCGGTTGGGGAGAGGCGGTTGAGCCTCTTCTTGCCGAGCGCCGGGGTGATGTAGAGCCGGCTCAGTCCCTCATAGCTGTTGAGCGTGGCGGGCTTGAGCCGAACGGACGCGATGGTGGCAAGCCAGTACGTGAGGTAGTCGCCGAACGCCATGGCGGAGGTGGCGGCCGGGATGCCCTGCCGGGTCTTCTCCTGGAGTTCGGTGAGCTTGTGGCTCACCTCCTCCCGCGTCTTGCCGTAGACAAATTTCCTCACGCGCGTACCGTCGGGGCGATAGACGTACGCAGCAGCGTGATAGCGGCCGTCCTTGCGCTTGGTGATGGTGCCTTCGCCGTTGGCGCGGCGCTTGGCCATTACGCGGCCTCCTCGATGCTCTGCTGGATGTAGTTGCGGACGGCGTCGACCGGGATGCGGCGCGAACGGCCGGCGGTGAAGCTTTGGAGCTGCCGGGAGTCAGAGGCCTGTTCCGGGGTAGCGGATGGGGTAGCCGCTGCGAGGTCGGTGAACCGGTCGCAGTCGTCCAGAAGTTCACGCCGCAGAGTCTGATGGAACCGCTCGATCTTCCCCGTGGTCGTCGGTGACTTCGGCTTGGTCAGCCGGTGCTTGATCCCGTTCTCCCGGCAGATCCGGTCGAACAGCACCTCACCAGGCTTGCCCGAGCCGAACCGGGCCGTGAACTGCTTGCCGTTGTCGGTCAGCACCTCCTCCGGGACCCCGAACCGCTGCAGGGCCTCACCGAAGGCCAGGCAGACCGCCCGCCCGGTCGCCCGCGGCACGACTTTCGCGATCACCACGAACCGCGAGTGGTCATCGATGCCGGTGACCACCTTGCACTCCGCCCCGCCGGCCAGCAGGACGCCGCCGACGATGTCCAGCTGCCACAGCTTCATCGCCTCCGACCGTTCCCACCTGCGGTAATCGGATCTGCGACGCTTCTGGACCCCCGGTTCGACCAGGCCGTTTCGGACCAGTACCCGATAGACCGTCGCCCGCGACGGCACCGGCGTGATCCGTTTGCGTTCCAGCTCGTGCACCAGCCGGCGCGGACCCCAACCCGGATGCGCCCGGCGCAGATCACACACCAACGCTTCCACCACGGACGGGATCCGGTGCGGACACGACGCCGGGCGGTGCGAACGATCCGCCAACCCCGAAAGGCCGCTCTGCTCGTACTTGCGCACCCACGCATGCACCGACTGCCGCGAGACCCCATAACGCGCCGCGACCTCGACCACCGGGGCGCCCGCGGCCACCTCCATGACCGCGTGATACCGCTGCTCGACCACGCTCAACTCCACCAGTACGGCCCCGGCCCTCCCGCGCACGCGCCGAATCAGACGCACACAGCCAAGCCGAGGCAAGCGGTGTCAAGCATCAGGTGAAGCCACACAGTCAGGCAGCGACGCTGCGCAGTAGAACTTTCCCTACTTGGTCAAGGTTCCTCGCCGCCGGGGCCCTGCGCTCCTGTCTCGCTCGCTCGGGCTGCCGTTAAGGCAATGCGGGCATATCGTCCATATATATGCGACATTCGGTCCGATGGTCCGTTGCCGGATCCGGTGGGCGTGGCCCGACGGTATTACCGACCGGCGCATCGGCAGGAGGCGGCGCAAGCGGAGGAGGCGATGGCGACGGCGGGTGTGGATCTGCTGGTGCAGGTGGCTGTTGTCGTGCACATGCAGGCGGCTGCTACCGCCAGCGGGAGTGGGTGAAAGGTGTCCACGGGCGCCGGTCCCGTCCCGGCCTCTGAGTTCGGGGCTGAGGAGCTTGATGCAGCGCTGGAGCGTGTCGTGCAGGACACAGGAGCTTCGGTGGCGCTGGTGTATCTGCTGTTGCCTAGCGAGCGGGTGCTGCACCTGGCGGTGGTGTCCGGGGCGCCGGTGCGGCTCACCGCTCCGTGGGCGCAGGTCCCGTTGGATTCTCCGGAGGCGATGGCGCAGGCCGTGCGGGAGCGGCGTTTGGTGTGGCTGGGCAGCCAGGAGGAGGTGGCGCTGCGCAATCCACGGACCGGGCTACTGCTGCCCTATGACTTCATGGTGGCTGCCGCCCCGATGGCGCACGGCACGATGGTGTGGGGTGCGCTCGTGCTGGTGTGGCCTACCCGGGACCCGCCCGAGCTGGGCCGGCCCGAACGCGATGCGATGGACGCCTTCTGCTCCCGTGCAGGGCTGTTTTTGCAGCAGGCCGCCGAGCGTGGCCTCCCGCTCCTGCCGGGCGCCCAGCCGCGGGCACTGTCCCGGCGGTCTCCCCGCATCCCCGGCCGGGCCGAGGCGCTGGCTGCGGTCGAGTTCGCCGAGGGGTTGCCCATGGGCTGCTGGGCGCTGGACCCGGACGGCCTGATCACCTTCGTCAACGCTGCCGCGGCCAAGATGGTCGGGGCCGAGGCCACTGCCTTGCTGGGCGCCCGGCCCGAAAAAGTACTGCCCTGGCTCTCCGACACCCGTTTCGGGGACGCCTACCGGGCAGCCATCGTCACCCGGCGGCCCATCTCCTTCACCGTGCCGCGTCCGCCCGACCAGTGGTTGTCCTTCCGCCTGTACCCGCACGCCTACGGCATCAGCGTCCAGACCTCCCCCGCCACGACCGGGCAGGCACCGACCGAGGCACCATGGGAGCAGTCGGCACCCGCCTCGGAGTCGGACCGGGTCATAGGCGTCTACCCCCTGACGCAGCTGGCGACCACCCTCACCGAGGCCGCCGGGGTCGACGAGGTGGTCGCGCAGGTCACCGGCCAGCTAATGCCCGCCATCGGCGCCCAGGCGCTTGCCCTGATGGCCGTGGACGAAGGCCGGCTGCGCATCATCGGCCACCGCGGCTACACAGCCGACCTCATAAACCGCCTCGACGCGATACCGCTGGCCTCCCGCTCCCCGGCAGCACATGTCGTGGCTGCCGGTGTCCCCAGTTTCTTCGCTACCTTCGACGACTTCAAACGCGCCTACCCCGCCGCCGCCCCCCATGACGGCAAGGCCGCCTGGGCCTTCCTGCCGCTGATCGTCTCCGGCCGCACCTTCGGTTCCCTCGTCCTCTCCTACGACCAGCCCCACCCCTTCCCCCCGGCAGAACGCGCCATCCTGACCTCACTGGCCGGGCTGATCACCCAGGCACTGGACCGGGCCAGCCTCTACGACGCGAAACACCAGCTCGCCCACGGTCTGCAAAACGCCCTGCTGCCGCATGTCCTGCCCACCATCCCAGGCTTTCAGGTGGTCGCGCGATACCTCCCCACCACCCGCGGCATCGATGTCGGCGGCGACTTCTACGACCTCATCCGCTGCGATGCCACCAGCGCTGCCGCGGCCATCGGCGACGTCGAAGGTCACAATGTGAACGCCGCAGCCCTCATGGGCCAGGTCCGCACCGCCGTGCACGCCCACGCCACAACAGGCGCAGCGCCCGGCGACGTCCTCGCACGGACCAACCGCCTCATGGCCGACATCGGCGCCAGTCGGTTCGCCAGCTGCCTGTACGCCCACCTCGACCTGACACACCACCGCGCCCATCTGGCCACCGCCGGCCACCCCCCACCACTGCTGCGCCACCCCGACGGCCGCACCGAAGTTCTCGACCTGCCCCCCGGCCTACTGCTCGGCATCGACCCGACCGCCCACTACACGACCACCGAGATCCCCCTGCCGCCCGGAGCCGTACTCGCCCTCTACACCGACGGACTCGTGGAAACCCCCGGCACCGACATCGACGACACCATCGCCGCCCTCGCCAACCAGCTCACACACGCCCAAGACCAGACCATGGACGCCCTCGCCGACACCCTCATCCACCACGCCACCCACACCACACTTCGCAACGACGACATCGCCCTCCTCCTCATCCAGGCAACGAACTGAACCCTCCAAAAGAGGGATCGACACACCGACTGCGGCACTGTCAGCCATGTCGCGGGTCTCAGACCCGGGCAGTGTCAGAGGGCTCGGGCCCCGTCCGGCAGGGTTGCCTGCCCATACCCACTTGGACGCACACCGTCCTGCAGCCGATGGCCGAGCAGGTCAGCAGTCTCATTCGTCGCCGCTTATAGCCGTTCAACTCCCCTGCAGGGCGCCCAGGGGCCCGACCCGCGGGCGCCCACGAACCAAGGCACACCAGCCCGTGCAGAGTTGGAAAGCGTGCGCCACCCAAGGCTGGATAGGGCGCTTCACCGACAGCCAGCTCTGTCAAGCAGTAGGTGATGCCTGACATCAGCGTCTGACATCAACGTCGGCGCACACAGGCACACGCTGGCGTACAGGTGCATCCTGGCCGACAAGCCCTGGTGGCTAAGGGGGACCAGGTGATCCGTGTGCGCCCCCGCCTACGGATCAGAAGGTTGCAGGTTCGAATCCTGCCGAGTGCACAACAAGCCAGAGGCCCCCGGGATCACCCGGGGGCCTCTCGCGTTGGGGGGTCGTTGCGGCGGCTAGGGTGTGCGCAGTCAGGACCGAGTACACACAAGGAGGGGTGGTCACGATGGCGGACATCGAGGCGGCCAAGAAGGCGTTCACGCGATTCGATGTCGACGGGGACGGGCTCATCACGGCGAGCGAGTACAAGAGCGTGATGGCGCAGCTCGGGGACTTCAACGTGACCGAGACCGTGGCGCAGAGCGTCATCAGGGCCGTCGACGCCAACGGCGACGGCAAGATCTCGTGGGACGAGTTCTGGGCGGCCCAGCAGGCCTGACGCCGGGCCGGGGGTTCAGGTCTCCTCGAGGAGGAGCTGGGGGACCTCGGTCGCGCCGCAGAGCCGCAGGGTGCGCGCGTGCAGTCGTGGGCAGCGGATGGTGACGCGGTCGGCGGGGCCGAGGGACGCCACGTGGCGGATCAGGACGGATGCGCAGCGGGCGTCGAGGAAGGCCACCCGGGTGAGGTCGACCCGGTACGGCGGGCCGGCGGGCGCCGCGAAAGCGTGACGGACGACCAGTTCGAAGTCGTTGCGGGTGGCGAGGTCCGCGTCGCCGCGCAGGGTGAGGGTGTCGCCGGAGCGCTCCGCGCGCAGTGATCCGTGGCGGGGGCGTACGCAGACCGGGTGGGCCGCCCGGACCCGGTCGAGGAGCGAGGCGGCGAAGCGCCGCTGGTCGTACTCGCAGATGGTGGTGAGGCCGAGGCCCGCGAGGATCGGGGTCATGGCGGTCTCGTGGCCGAGCAGGCGGTCGCGGTCGAGGTGGGGGCCGAGGGCCCAGGACATGTCGCCGGCGACGCGGAGGCCGGAGAAGCCATGGCAGTGGGCGGTGTTCGTCAGGGCGGTCCAGGCGGCGGCGCCGTCGTAGCCGGGGACCTCGGGGGTGATGACGAGGGCGCTGTGGCGGACCGCGTCGGCGGCGCGGACCCCGTGGGCGCCGAGGCGGGTGACGGCCTCGGCCGGGGGCGTACCGGGATCGGTGAAGAGCAGGACGCGTTCGCCGCGGGCGAGCCCGATCGCGGTGAAGGCGGCGCGGATCTCCCAGCGGTCGTCCTCGTCCTGGAAGCCGAGGCAGGCGTGGTCGCCGGACGCCATGCGGTCGACCGAGACAGTACGAGGCACGGTGCCGCTGTCCATGGGGCCGAACATACGCCCGGCCCCGTGGAGCGGCCGGGCGCTGAACGCCTTTGAGCGGAGGGTTCCGTTCCTGTCGGTGGACTGTCCCCGATTGCCTGCGGACGGACCTTCAGTGACCGGTGGGCATCAGCGCCGCGGCCAGCCGGCGCCACTGCTCGCGCGGCAGTCCGGACCGGTCCTCGCCCGAGGCCAGCACCTGGACGGCGACGTGGTCGGCGCCCGCGTCGAGGAAGGCGTCGATCCGCTGCCGGACCCGCTCCTCGTCGCCCCAGCCGAAGAGCGCGTCGACCAGGCGGTCGCTGCCCCCGTCGGCGAGGTCGTCCTCGGTGAACCCCAGGCGCAGCCAGTTGTTGGTGTAGTTGGGGAGCGTCAGGTAGAACGCCAGCATCTCCCGGGCCGTCTCGCGGGCCCGTGCCGGGTCGGTCTCCAGGACGACCGTGAACTCCGGTGCCAGCAGCGGCCCCTCGCCCAGCGTGGCCCGCGCCTGCGCGGTGTGCTCGACGGTGACCAGGTAGGGGTGGGCGCCCGCCGAGCGGTCGCGCGCGAGGTCCAGCATCCGCGGGCCGAGCGCGGCGAGCACCCGGTTCCCGGCCGGGGCCCCGGCGGCGTCCAGCTCGTCGAGGTAGCGGGTCATCGCGGCGTACGGGTGCTTGTACTGCTCGGCGAGGCGGGCGTGGCTGACGCCCAGCCCGAGCAGGAAGCGCCCGGGGTGGGCGGCCTCGAGGCCCGCCTGGCGGGCGGCGGTGTCCTCGGCCCCGTACTGCCAGATGCTGAGGATGCCGGTCGCGACGGTGATGGAGGAGGTGGCCTCGATCAGCGGTACCGCGTGCTCGACGCCGCTGCTGCCGCCGAGCCACAGGGCCCCGTAGCCCAGTTCCTCCAGTTCGCCAGCGGTCTCGGCGAGTTCGGCCGCGCGGGCCGGATCGGGGTCGCGCAGCCCGGCGTTCCACAGGCCGTAGCGCCCGATCGCCGGCGTCCGGCTGTCGCTCATGGGTCTTCTCCCGCCGTGAAGTCCGTTTGAAGTTCGACGTCCTTCGTACCAAAACGGGGTCCGCGACCCGCGCATTCCCGGCCCGGCGGCGCGTCAGGGCCTTCGCGACAGGGGATTCTCAGGGAAATCACAGGCAGCGGAAAGGGGGTTCTCAGCGGCGGTTCACAGGATGCGGGCATGACCGCGTCACCTTCCCCCGCCGCCGACCTCACGCGTCCCGGCGGCGTACCTGTCCGGGTGCTCGTCGTCGACGACGAGCACGCCCTCGCCGACCTGCTCTCCATGGCCCTGCGCTACGAGGGCTGGGACGTCCACACCGAAGGCACCGGCTCCGACGCGCTGCGCGCCGCGCGCGAGGTGCGACCGGACGCCGTGGTCCTCGACGTCATGCTGCCCGACATGGACGGCCTGGAGGTCCTGGCCCGGCTGCGCCGCGAACTGCCCGACGTGCCGGTGCTGTTCCTCACCGCCAAGGACGCCGTCGAGGACCGCATCGCGGGTCTCACCGCGGGCGGTGACGACTACGTCACCAAGCCGTTCAGCCTGGAGGAGGTCGTGGCCCGGCTGCGCGGGCTGCTCCGCCGGGCCGGGGCCGCCGCCGCCCGCCAGGAGTCGCTGCTGGTCGTGGGTGACCTCGTGCTCGACGAGGACAGCCACGAGGTCAGCCGCGGCGGCCAGGGCATCCACCTCACGGCCACCGAGTTCGAGCTGCTGCGGTACCTGATGCGCAATCCGCGCCGGGTGCTGAGCAAGGCGCAGATCCTCGACCGCGTCTGGTCCTACGACTTCGGGGGCCAGGCCAACGTCGTCGAGCTCTACATCTCCTACCTGCGCAAGAAGATCGACGTGGGCCGCCCCCCGATGATCCACACCCGGCGCGGCGCCGGCTACCTGATCAAGCCGGGCGAAGCGGCGTGAGCCGGGCCCGCCGGCGCGCGTCCCTGCGGACCCGGCTGGTGGTCTCCTCGGTCGCGCTGATCGCGGTCGTGTGCGCGGTCATCGGTACGGTCACGACGCTCGCCCTGCAGTCCTTCCTCTTCACGCAACTGGACAAGCAGGTGGTGGCGGTCGCCGGCCGGGCCCGGCTGGACCCGGGGTACGACGGCAAGCATCCGGTCGGGCCGCCGGTCCCCGGCACCGGGTCCCTGCGCTTCATCACCGGGCCCGGCATCGCCCCCGGGACCGTGGGCGCCCGGCTCGACGCGACCGGCGCGGTGACCGCCGCCGGCGTCAGCGCGCAGCCCAGCGGCACCCAGTCCCGGCTGCAGGCCCGGCCGCTCACCGCTCCGCAGCGCGAAGCGTTCGCGGCCGTCCCCCTGGACGGCCTGCCGCACACGCTCGACGTCCCAGGACTGGGGGGCTTCCGCGTGCAGTCGGCCACCGACGGCAGCGGTGGGTGGCTGCTCGTGGGACTGCCGACGACGGCCGTCCGCGACACCATCGGCACCCTCGTGGTCGTCGAGGCCTGCGTCACCGCCGCGGGGCTGGCCGCCGCCGGAATGGCCGGCTTCGTCATGATCCGGCTCAGCCTCCACCCGCTGCGCCGGGTCGCCGCCACCGCCACCCGGGTCTCCGAACTCACCCTCCACCGTGGGGAGGTCGCCCTCCACGACCGCGTGCCGGACGCCGACACCGATCCGCGCACCGAGGTCGGCCAGGTCGGCGCCGCGCTCAACCGCATGCTCGACCACGTCGGCAACGCCCTGCACGCCCGCCAGGAGAGCGAGACCCGGGTCCGCCGTTTCGTCGCCGACGCCAGCCACGAACTGCGCACCCCGCTGGCCTCCATCCGCGGGTACGCCGAGCTGACCCGGCGCGGCCGGGAGACGATCGGCCCGGACACCCGGCACGCGCTCGGCCGGATCGAGTCGGAGGCGAGCCGGATGACCACCCTGGTGGAGGACCTGCTGCTGCTCGCGCGGCTGGACGCCGGGCGTCCGCTCGGCCTGACCGGGACGGACATGTCCCCGCTGGTCGTCGACGCCGTCAGCGACGCCCGCGCGGCAGGGAACGACCACCGCTGGCTGCTGAACCTTCCGGACGAACCCGCCGTCGTGCACGGCGACCCGGAGCGCCTGCACCAGGTGCTGACCAACCTGCTCGCCAACGCCCGCACCCACACCCCGCCCGGCAGCACCGTCGTCGCGCGCGTCGTGCCGCGCGGCCGGGAGGTGCTGGTCGAGGTCGAGGACGACGGTCCCGGCATCCCGTCCGCCCTGCTGCCGCACGTCTTCGAGCGCTTCGCGCGCGGTGACGCCTCCCGCTCCCGGGCGGCGGGCAGCACGGGCCTGGGACTCGCCATCGTCCAGGCCGTGGTGGCCGCACACCGCGGCGCGGTGTCCATCGACAGCGTGCCCGGCCGTACCGTCTTCCGCGTCCACCTGCCCGCCGCGCACTCACAGCTGCCGCTCAGCGCCGCCACAACGTCATGACAGCGGGCCGGACCAAGGTCGTCGCCATGCGAACCCAACAGCTCCCACCGACCGGCCGGCCGGCCCGGGGCCCGGAGGCCCTCCCCGCCCGTGAGCACCTGGCCGTCGCGCAGACCGAACCGGTGCTCGACGTCGTGATCCCCGTGCACAACGAGGAGAAGGACCTCGAAGGCTGCGTTCGCCGGCTCCACACGCACCTGCGGCGCACCTTCCCCTACCCGTTCCGGATCACCGTCGCCGACAACGCCAGCACCGACCGCACGCCGCTGATCGCCACGGCCCTGGAGGCCGAGCTCCCCGAGGTCACCGCCTTCCGGCTGGAGCGCAAGGGCCGCGGCCACGCCCTGCGCGCGGTGTGGTCGGCCTCCGGGGCGCCGGTGCTGGCGTACATGGACGCCGACCTCTCCACCGACCTCAACGCGCTGCTGCCGCTGGTCGCCCCGCTGATCTCCGGCCACTCCGACCTGGCGGTCGGCTCCCGGCTGGCCCGCAGCTCGCGCGTCGTGCGGGGCGCCAAGCGCGAGTTCATCTCCCGCTCCTACAACGTCCTGCTGCGGACCTCGCTGGCCGCCCGCTTCTCCGACGCGCAGTGCGGCTTCAAGGCCATCCGCAAGGACGTCGCGGAGCGGCTGCTGCCCCTGGTGGAGGACACCGGCTGGTTCTTCGACACCGAGATGCTCGTGCTGGCCGAACGGGCCGGGCTGCGCATCCACGAGGTGCCGGTCGACTGGGTCGACGACCCCGACTCGAGCGTGGACGTCGTCAGGACCGCCACCGACGACCTCAAGGGCGTGTGGCGGGTGGGCAGGGCGCTGGCCACGGGCGCCCTCCCGCTCGACCGGCTGCGCCGGCCCTTCGGCGACGACCCGCGCGACCGCCTTCTCGCCGACGTGCCGGCCGGGCTCGCCCGGCAGTTGGTCGGCTTCTGCGTCGTCGGCGGGCTGAGCACGGTCGCGTACCTGCTGCTGTACACGCTCTTCCGCACCCTTTGCGGCGCCCAGGCCGCCAACGCCCTCGCCCTGCTGCTCTCGGCGGTGGGCAACACGGCCGCCAACCGGCGGCTGACCTTCGGTGTACGCGGCCGCGACAAGGCCGTGCGGCACCAGGCGCAGGGGCTGGTCGTCTTCGGCATCGGCCTGGCGCTCACCAGCGGATCGCTGGCCGCGCTGCACGTCGCCGACACCACGCCCGCGCACGGCACCGAACTCGCCGTGCTCGTCGCGGCCAACCTCGCCGCGACGGTGCTGCGTTTCCTGCTCTTCCGCACCTGGGTCTTCCCCGACCGGGCGGGCGGCACCCCGCCCGTACCGGTCGCGGATCCCACCCGGGACGCCGCCGCCCCCCTGCCGACCGCGCGTCCCGACGCGCAGGACCCGAGGAGCGACCGATGACCACGTCGCGCAGCGACGAGGCCCGGGACCGGGCCGTGCCTGCTCAGCGCCCCCTCCCCCTCCCCCCGCCCCCGGCCCCGGCCCACGCACCCGCGGTCGTGAGCCGTACGCCGGTCCCGGTGGACGCCCCGCCGCCCGGCGCCGACGGGCGCAGCCCCGTCCCGGCGGGTGCCCCGGCGCCGGTGGCGCTCCCGGTGCACCATGCGCCGCAGGGTGGCACCGGCCGCCGCGGGACCGCCGCCCGCCTGTGGCGCGGACGGCCGCAGGACCCGCGCTGGGCGCGGCCCGCCCTGCTGGCGCTGCTCGCCTTCACGACCGTGCTCTACCTGTGGGACCTGAGCAGTTCGGGCTACGCCAACAGCTTTTACTCGGCGGCCGCGCAGGCGGGTGGCGAGAGCTGGAAGGCGTTCTTCTTCGGCTCGTCCGACGCGGCGAACTCGATCACGGTCGACAAGCCCCCGGCCGCGTTGTGGCCGATGGCGCTGTCCGTGCGGCTGTTCGGCCTGGGTTCCTGGGCGATCCTGGTGCCCGAGGCGCTGATGGGGGTCGCCGCGGTCGGCGTCCTCCATGCCGCCGTGCGCCGCCGCTCCGGGCCGGCCGCCGGCCTGATCGCCGGACTGGCCCTGGCGCTCACCCCGGTCGCGGCGCTGATGTTCCGCTTCGACAACCCCGACGCGCTGCTGTGCCTGCTGATGGTGACGGCGGTGTACTGCGTCCTGCGCGCGCTGGAGGACGCCCGTACGGCGTGGCTGGTGCTCGCCGGCGTCGCGTTCGGCCTCGGCTTCCTCACCAAGACGCTGCAGGCCTGGCTGATCCTGCCGCCGCTGGCGCTGGTGTACGCCGTCTGCGCCCCGGCGACGGTGAAGCGGCGCTTCGCGCAGCTCGGTCTCGCCGCTCTGGTGACCGTCGTGTCAGGCGGCTGGTGGGTCGCGATCGTCGAGCTGTGGCCCGCGTCCTCCCGCCCCTACATCGGCGGTTCGCAGGACAACAGCTTCCTGTCGCTGACCTTCGGCTACAACGGTCTCGGCCGGATCACCGGCGACGAGACCGGTTCGGTCGGGGGCGGTGGCGGCCCGAACGGCGGCGGACGGTGGGGTGAGACCGGCTGGGGCCGGCTGTTCGGCTCGGACATGGGCGGTCAGATCGCCTGGCTGCTGCCCGCGGCCCTCGTGCTGCTGGTCGCCGGACTCTGGCTGACCCGGCGCGCCCCGCGCACGGACACCGGCCGCTCGGCCTTCCTCGCCTGGGGCGGTGCGCTGGTCTTCACCTTCCTGACCTTCAGCTTCATGTCCGGGATCTTCCACCAGTACTACAACATCGCCCTGGCGCCCTACATCGCGGCGCTGACCGGAATGGGCGCGGTGATGCTGTGGGAGCGGCGCGCGCACCCCGCGGCCGCGGCGGTCCTCGCGGGCACGGTCGTGCTCACGGCGGTCTGGTCGTACGTCCTGCTGGGGCGCTCCGCCGACTGGTACCCCTGGGTGCGGTACGCCGTGCTGGTCACCGGGATCGCGGCGGGCGGGCTGCTGCTCGGGGCCCGGCTGCTCCGGCGGCTCGCGCCGCTCGCGGCCGCGGCCGGCCTGGTGGCGGCCCTCGGCGGGCCGCTGGCGTACACCGTGCAGACCGTCGGGACGGCGCACACCGGCTCCATCGTGACGGCGGGCCCGGCGGTGCAGGGCGCCGGCATGGGCGGCGGCCCCGGCGGCATGCGCGGTGGCTTCCCGAGCGGCAACGGACGGCAGGGCCAGGGCGGGCAGGGCTTCACGGGAGGCGGCCCCGGCGGTACGGGCGGCTTCCCCGGGGGCATGCCCGGCGGCAACGGGCAGCAGGGTCAGGGCGGGCAGGGCCAGGGCGGGCAGGGCTTCCCCGGCAACGGTACGGGTGGCGGTACGGGCGGCGAGAACCGCCGCGGCGGAGCGGCGGGGGGCCTCGGCGGACTGCTGGGCGGCTCACAGGTGGCCGACGCCACCAAGGAGGCGCTGCTGGAGGGCGCCGACGCGTACACCTGGGTGGCCGCCGCCATCGGCTCCCAGAACGCCGCGGGTTACCAGCTGGCCACCGGCAAGCCGGTAATGGCGGTCGGCGGCTTCAACGGCAGCGATCCGTCCCCGACGCTGGAGCGGTTCAAGGAGTACGTGGCCGCCGGGAAGATCCACTACTTCATCGCCTCCGGCGGCATGGGCGGGGGCGGCGGCAGCGGCACTTCCTCGCAGATCAGCTCGTGGGTGGAGGAGAACTTCGGCTCCACCACCCTGGGCGGAACGGCCGTCTACGACCTGACCGACCCGAGCTGAACCCAGGTCGCGGGACGCGGAAGGGGGCGGCGGCCACCGGGCCGCCGCCCCCTTCCGGCATCCGGTACCCCAGGGCCGGGTCCTAGGCCGTGTCGTCAAATGCCCGCCTGCTCGGCGACGCCTGGTGCGGCACTCCCCCAGCCTTCGGCCGGGGGTGCCCCCACGCTGCGTTGTCGAATCGTCCGAGTAACCCACTACGAGGACGACTCTCCGCCTTGCGATGCACCGCACCAGACGCCGCCGAGCCCGCCCTCCGGGCGGCCGGCGCTCATTTGACGACACGGCCTAGTCCTTCGGGGCCAGCCGCGCCGGGAAGCCGCCCGTCGCGATCGGGCCCCAGCGTTCCGGGGTCACGCGCACCAGGGACTTGCCCTGCCTGACCATGGCGGCGCGGTACTCGTCCCAGTCCGGGTGCTCGCCCGCGATGTTGCGGTAGTACTCCACCAGCGGCTCGACCGAGTCGGGGGAGTCGATGACCTCGGCGGTGCCGTCGACCTGGACCCAGGGGCCGTCCCACTCGTCCGACAGGACGATCACGGAGGCCCGCGCGTCACGGCGGGCGTTGCGGGCCTTGGCCCGCTCGGGGTAGGTCGAGACGACCAGGCGCCCCGCGTCGTCGACCCCACAGGCGACGGGGGAGCCCTGGGGGCGGCCGTCGGCGCGGGTGGTCAGCAGCAGGGCGCGGTGGCGCGGTCGTACGAATTCCAGCAACTGGTCGAGTTGCACGCTGGTATTGGTCGCGATGTAGGCAGCCATGGACGGCAGCCTATGCTTCCCGCGGCTGGACGGCGGGGAGGGCCGTCCCCTGGACCGCCTGGATGTCGAGGGTGACCCTCAGCGTCGTCCCCATGGTGGCGATCCCGGCCCGTACGACCTGGTTCCAGTTCATCGCGAAGTCCTCGCGGCGCAGTTCGGCCGTCGCGCGGAAGGCGGCGCGCACGCCGCCCCAGGCGTCCGGCCCGGTGCCCAGGTAGGCCAGGTCGAGGTCGACCGGGCGGGTGATCCCGCGCATCGTCAGCTCCCCGTGGACGGTCCACCGGTCGCCGGCGGACGGCTCCAGCGAGGTGCTGCGGTAGCTGACGGTGGGGTGCTCCCGCACGTCGAGGAAGTCGGCGGAGCGCAGGTGCTCGTCGCGGGTGCCGTTGCCGGTGTCGATCGACGCGGCGTCGATCACGGCCTCGACGGACGACGCGAGCGGCTGCTCCGCGACGTCGATCCGGCCCGCGAAGGTCCTGAAGCGGCCGTGCACGGTGGACAGGCCAAGGTGCTGGGCGACCGCGCCGGCCTCGGAGTGCGCCGGGTCGATCGTCCACGGCCCGGGTGGCGGCAGTTCGAGGCCGCCGGCGCGGCCCAGCAGCAGGGTCCCCAGGTCCGCCGAGCCGGAGGCGGTCACCAGCGCCGTCGCGGCGGCCGGGCGGTAACCCACGGCCGTCACGATCACGGTGTACGCCCCGGGTGCCAGCGCGGCGGTGCGCACGGCACCCTCGGCGTCCGCCGCCTCCCGCGCGATCTGCTGCCCGGTCATGTCGGTGACGGTCACCACGGCGTGCGGCACCGCCCAGCCGTCCTTCGTCCGGATCCGCCCGCGCAGCCCGGCTCCTGCCGTCGTGTTCATGTACATCGCTCGCCCTTCGGTGCGTTCCCCCGGCCGGGTCCGGTCGGGACGGCCCGGTCCGTCCCCTGCCCGGCCGTCCGACCGGACCCGCTGTCCCCCGTCCACCGGCCCGTGCGTCTCCGCAGGCGCACGGACCGGCCGATGGTTCACCCCTCGGGGTGGTTGAGTTCGACGTCGAAGCCGTCCTGGTGGCCGGCCGTGGCGTCGTTGCCGACGGTGACCTGGGTGGCCACCGGCGGGTAGCCGCTGGCGACCAGCGCGTACTCGCCGGCGTCCAGGTCGCCGAAGGCGTAGGCCCCGTCGGTGCCGGTGGTGGCGGTGGCCACCACGTTCCCGGCCGCGTCGATCAGGGTGACGCGGGCCTCCGGCAGTGGTGTGCGGGCGGTGCCGCCGAGGACGGTGCCCTGCAGGCGGGCTCCGGTGCGGAGCGGGACCTCGACGTGGGTGGGGCCGTTGCCGGCGACCTCGACCGGCAGTGCGGCCGGCCGGTAGCCGGTGGCGTTGACGGCCAGGGTGAAGTCGCCCGCGGGCAGGTCCTGGAAGCCGAAGGCGCCGTCCTGACCGGTGCCGCCGGTGGCCAGGACCTCGCCGCGCACGTCGGTCACCACGACCACGGCGCCCGCGACGGGTATCCCGGTCGCCTCGGCGACCACCGTGCCGGTCAGTCCGCTGGTGCCGGCCAGGACCACGTCGTAGGGGACGGGCTCCTCGCCGACCACCACGGTGGACGCCTGCGGCTGGTGGCCGTCGGCGGCGGCGATGAGCACGTACGAGCCGGCGCCGGGCGCGGTCAGCGTGTAGCCGCCGTCGGCTCGGGTGGAGGCGCGGCCGAGCTGCCGGCCGGTGAGCGATATCAGGGTCAGGGTGGCCCGCTCGACGCCCGCGCCCTCGGCGTTGCGCACCTGGCCGTGGACCGTGGTGCCCTCGGCGGGCAGCGGGGCCGGCGGTGCGGCCACGCCGACCGCCTCGGTGGCCTCGGTCGCGGGCCCGGCGACGGCCTCGGCCTCGGGGGCCTGGGCGGGTATGACCGGGGTCTGCTCGGCGTGGCCGGCGACACCGGCCGCCTGCTGCAGACCGCTGGCGGTCTTCAGCGGCACTTCCTTGATGAACAGCACCAGCAGCAGCGCGAGGAACGCCACCGGGGCCGCGACCAGGAAGACGTCGCCGGCGCCGTGGCCGTACGCGCTCTCCACGACGTGGCGGATCGGCGCGGGCAGCGTGGCCAGGTCCGGGATCGCGCCGTCGGACTCACCGGTGGACTTCACGCCCAGGGCGGCCAGGCCGTCCTTGACGTAGTGCGTCACACGGTTGCCGAGCACCGCGCCCAGCGCGGAGACGCCGATCGCGCCACCGAGCGTGCGGAAGAAGGTGACGACGGAACTGGCCGCCCCGAGGTCGGCGGCCCCCACCTGGTTCTGCACGGCCAGCACCAGGTTCTGCATCATCATGCCGACGCCGAGGCCCAGCAGCGCCATGAAGAGCGCCAGGTGCCAGTACGTGGTGTCGGCCCGCAGGGAGCCCAGCAGGGCGAGGCCGCCGGTGAGCAGCACGCCGCCGGAGACCAGGAACGCCTTCCAGCGCCCGGTGCGGGTGATGATGAGCCCGGAGGCGGTGGAGGACACGAACAGACCGGCGATCAGCGGGATGGTCATGACGCCCGACATCGTCGGCGACTCGCCGCGCGCCAGCTGGAAGTACTGGCTGAGGAAGACCGTGGCGCCGAACATCGCGGTGCCCACGAAGAGCGAGGCGACCGAGGTCAGGCTGATCGTCTTGTTGCGGAACAGGCGCAGCGGCATGATCGGCTCGCTCGCGCGGGACTCGACCAGGACGAAGATCAGGACGAGCAGGACGGCGCCCGCGACCATGGCGTAGGTCTGCCAGGAGATCCACTCGTACTTGTCGCCGGCGAAGGTCACCCAGACGAGCAGCAGGCTGACGGCGGCGGTGACGAACGAGGCGCCCGCCCAGTCGACCTTGACCCGGCGCTTGACGACCGGCAGGTGCAGGGTCTTCTGCAGCACGATCAGCGCGACGATCGCGAAGGGCACGCCGACGTAGAAGCACCAGCGCCAGCCGAGCCACTCGGTGTCGACGATGACGCCGCCCAGCAGCGGGCCGCCGACCGTACCGAGGGCGAAGGCCGCGCCCAGGTAGCCGCTGTACCTGCCGCGCTCGCGCGGGGAGATCATCGCGGCCATGATGACCTGGGTCAGCGCGGTCAGACCGCCGGCGCCGATGCCCTGGACGACACGGCAGGCGATCAGCATCCCCGCGTTCTGCGACAGGCCCGCGACCAGCGAGCCCACCACGTAGATCACCAGCGCCAGCTGGACCAGCAGCTTCTTGCTGAACAGGTCCGACAGCTTGCCCCACAGCGGGGTGGTGGCGGTGGTGGAGAGCAGGGCGGCGGTGACGACCCAGGTGTAGGCGCTCTGCCCGCCGTTCAGATCGGAGATGATCTTCGGCAGGGCGTTGGAGACGATCGTGGACGACAGGATCGCCACGAACAAGCCGAGGATCAGCCCGGTGAGGGCCTCCATGATCTGCCGGTGCGACATGGGGGCCGCGTGTCCTGCGTGGGCATCGGTCCCCCGCACACCGGTCGGTGGTGCGGTTGTTGCCATCGTCATCCTCTTCACGTCGTGGAATGTGTACGGGGGCGGCAGTCGGCGGCGAAGTCCCTGCGCAGCCGGTCCAGCAGCCGGGAGAACTCGGTGACGTCCTCGTCCGGCCAGTCCCTCAGGTGGTGGGCCAGCGCCTCGGCGACCCCGTCCTGGGCGGCGCGCAGCATGTCCGTGCCGCCGGGGGTCAGGCGCAGCAACCGTGACCGCTTGTCGTGGGGGTCGGGCAGCCGGTCGATCCAGCCGCGCTCGGCGAGGTGGGCCACGTGTCTGCTGGTGACGGACATGTCGACCTCCAGCAGCTCGGCCAGCCGGCTCATCCGCATCTCACCGTGGCGGCTGATCACCGAGAGCACGCCGAGCGATGACGGCGGGCACTGCGGTGGACAGGCCCGGCTGAGTTCGCGGGCGACCACCGGGATCGCACGCAGCTGGCTCGCGAGCTCCGCGAACTGCTCCTGCGTCGCCATGGCGCCTCGCTTCCCACTCTTATTGGTTGCCTCAAGCAACCTTAGGAACGTTGGTTGCTGCAGGCAAATTCTTTCGGGTAAAAACCTCCAAAAGGAACGACCCGCCTCCGGTCAAGGGAGGCGGGTCTTCGGGTAAAAGGTGCAGGTCAGGCAGATGCCTCCGAGAGGCGCTCCAGCTCCGCTGCGGTCAGCTCCAGGGACGCCGAAGCCAGCAGCGCGGTCAGCTGCGCGGGCGTGCGGGCGCTGGCGATCGGCGCCACGACGGTCGGCCGGGTCCGCAGCCAGGCCAGCGCGACGCTCGCCGGCTCCACGCCGTGCGCCGCCGCGACCTCGTCCAGCGCGGCCAGCACCCGCGGACCGCGCTCCGACTCCAGGTAGGCGCCCGCGCCTTCCGCCCGGGGGCTGTCCACCGTGACGCCGGGCCGGTACTTGCCGGTGAGGAAGCCCCGCGCCAGACCGAAGTACGGCACGGAGGCGAGGCCGTGCGCCTCGACGACCTCGCGCAGCGGCCCCTCGTAACTCTCCCGCTCCACCAGGTTGTAGTGCTGCTGCAGCGCCACGTACTTCGTCAGGCCCTCGCGCTCGGCGAACTCCAGCGAGGCCGCCAGCCGCTCGGGGCTGATGTTGGAGGCCGCGACGTGGCGGACCTTGCCCTCGCGGACCAGCTCGTCCAGGGCGCCGACGATCTCCTCGACCGGGGTCGCGGGGTCGTCGTAGTGCGTGTAGTAGAGGTCGATCCGGTCGGTGCCCAGGCGGCGCAGCGACTCCTCCGCCGCGGCCTTGACGGTCGCGGCCTTCAGCCCCTTGAAGTCGGGGTGGGAGCCGACCTTGGTCGCGACGACGACGTCGTCGCGGCGGCCGCGTTTGGCGAGCCAGGAGCCGATCACGGTCTCGGACTCCCCTCCGGTGTGGCCCGGGACCCACGCCGAGTACACGTCCGCGGTGTCGACGAAGTTGCCGCCCGCCTCCGCGTAGGCGTCCAGCACCTCGAAGGAGGTCGCCTCGTCCGAGGTCCAGCCGAAGACGTTGCCACCGAGGCAGAGGGGGGAGACGTCGAGATCAGAGTTGCCGATGAGTGCCATGTGGTCTTGGACACGGCGGGGACGGGCGGTATTCCCGGGGTGTTCCCCTTCCCAACGACGGGGCGGGGGTGACCTGCGCAGCGTGACTTCGCTAGGGTCCTGCCCCATGACTACCCCTGACAACAACTACGACCCGGCCGGCAACACCCAGATGTTCCGCGCCTTCGTCGACGAGGAGCCCGCCCAGGCCCAGGCCGCGGGCGGCAACAAGACCGGGCTGATCGTCGGCATCGTCGCGGCCGTCGTCGTGATCGCCGCCGTGGTCTGGTTCGCGGTCGCCTGACGGGCGCGCCACCCCACCACGTCCACTGACACCGGACGCCGGCGGTCGCCGGCCGTCCGGCGGCCGTCGTGCGCCCGCGTCCGCGTCCGGCGGCCCGCCCCCGCTCAGCGGAACAGCGAGGCCAGCTCGACGCGCGAGCGCACCCCTAGCCGGCTGAAGACGTTCCGCAGGTGGTACTCGACCGTGCGCGTGCTGAGCAGCAGCAGATCGGCGATCTCGCGGTTGGTCGCGCCCTGCGCCACCAGCTCGGAGATCCTCGTCTGCTGCGCCGTCAGCTCCCGGCGGCCCCCGGGCTCCCGGTCCACCGGGCCCACCCGGTCCCCGGCGGCCCGCAGTTCGGCCGCGGCCCGTTCCGCCCAAGGGCGGGCGTCGAACTGCCGGAACACCGCCACCGCGTCCCGCAGCAGGCCCCGGGCCTCGCCGGGCCGGCGGGTGCGCCGCAGCCGGGAGGCGTAGAACAGCTCCGTCTTGGCCAGCTCCAGGACGGTGTCGTCGTCCTGGTGGAGCCGCAGCGCCTCGCGGAAGTGGTCCACGGCGCTCGCGTCGTCCTCCGCCAGCAGCCCGTGGCACCGGTGCGCCAGGGCCAGCCGCACGCTGCTGCGGCTCGCCGCCGCCCAGTGCTCGTACGCGCGCAGCGCCCCGGCGGCCTTCGCCCGCTGTCCGCAGCGCACCGCCGCCTCGATGAAGTGGGGGGCGGCCATCCCCCGGACCGCCAGGTTCACCTGGCCCGCGCCGCCGCGCATGCGGGCGAAGCGGGACAGCGCGTCGGCGGGCCGGTCCGCGGCGAGGTCCGCGCAGGCCGAGACCCAGCAGTTGAAGGCCCCGGGGCGGCCCAGCCCCCGTGACGCGACGGCTCCTTCGGCGGCCGCCGTCCGCAGCCCGGCGGTCACGCTGTCGCCCTGCAGGGCCGCGAGCAGCGCCAGGACCGCGAGGTGGTCGACGGCGAGGTTGCGCTGGCCGGTCGCCTCCGCGAGCCGCAGCCCCTCCTCGGCGGCCGCCCCGGCCGCGGCGTACCGGTCGAGCGCCAGCGCGCACAGCGCCTCGTAGACCAGGGCCGCGGGCACCAGCGCGCCCGCGCCCTGCCGGCGGGCCCGGTGCACGGCCGCGGTCGCCAGGGCGTGCGCCCGCCGGGCGTCCCCCAGGGTGTACGCGGCCTGGGCGGCCCAGATCGCGGACTCCGGGTCCTGAAGCGTCTCGGCGAGCCGGACCACCCGCCGCAGCGCCCACTGCGCGCGGTCGTGCCGGCCCCGGAAGGTCGCCGCGAGCCCCGCGAAGTGGTCGAAGACCAGGCGCTGTTCCGGCCGGTCGTCGCTGCGGCGCAGCGCGTCGGCACGCTCGGCGAGGCCGAAGAAGGCGTCGAAGTCGCCCGCGACGCACCCCGCTTCGCCGGCGAGCATCAGGGCCCGTACGGCCGGTGCGCGCCGGTCGGCGGGGAACCGGCCGGCCGCGGCGGTCAGGTCGCGGCAGGCCACGGCGGGCACTCCGTCGCGCAGTTCGATCTCGCCCTGGACCAGGGCGCCCGGCGCCCCGCCCGGCGCCGGGCCGCCCTGTGCGCAGGCCCGGCGCATCAGTCCGCGCGCCCGGCGGGTCTCCCCGGCGGCCTGCGCGTCGGCGGCGGCCGCGACCAGCCACCGGACCCGGGTGTGCGGACGGGCGGCGGCCTCGGCTCCCCGCTCCCACGCGGCGGCGGCCGCGGCATGACCGGCGGACCGGCGGGCGGCCCCGGCCGCGGCCTCCAGTTCCCGTTCGGTGTCCGGCGACGGGCCGGCCGACCGGCCGAGCCGGTGGAGCGCCCGGAAGAGCCGGGCGGCCGGGGGGTCCAGCACCGAGGCCAGCGTCGCGTGCGCGGCCAGCCGGTCGGCGGGGGAGAGCAGTGCGGTCAGCGAGGCGCGCAGCAGCCGTCCCGGTACGGTCGCCGCCCCGTCGCGCAGGTCGACCAGGCCGCAGGCGCGGGCCTCCTCGACACTGCCGGCGCCCAGCCCGCGGCGGCGGGCGGCGGACTCCAGCACCGGTACGGCCAGCGGCCCGCCGCAGAGCAGCAGCGCCACCACGGTGCGGGCTCCCGGCGTGAGGGCGTGGAAGCGCTGCCGGTGCCGCTCCCGCAGCCGGCTCCCCGCGGGCAGCGCGGGCGGTTCCGGCAGCCGCCCGTCCACGGCCGCCCCGGCGAGTTCGACCAGGGCCAGCGGGTTGCCCGCGGCCAGGTCGAGCACCGTGACCGCGTCCGCGCCGCGCGGTGGCAATCCGGGGAACCGGTCGGCGAGCATCCGGCGTGCGGCGTCCGGCGCCAGCGGGCGCAGGCGCAGGACGTCCAGGTCCTCCAGCGCTCCGGCGGTGGGGCAGCCCTCGTCGGCGGCGAACAGCACGGTGGCCGCGAGGCCCGTGAGGCGGCGCGCCGCCATGCCGAGCGCGCGCAGCGTCGCGGGGTCCAGCCACTGCGCGTCGTCCACGCACCACAGCAGCGGTGCCGGGCGGGCGAGTCCGGCCACCAGGCCGGACAGCGCGGCGCCCAGCGCGAGTTCGCCCCCGACGGGCACCCGCCCGGCGAGGAGTTCCGCCAGCGCCACGCCGTACGGTCCCGGCACGGCCCGCACGCGCGGGGCGACCGGCAGCAGGGTGCGGTGCAGTGCCGCGAGCGGGACCCGCGCCTCGGCCCGTACGCCGTCGGTGCGCAGCACGGTCGCACCGGCCGCCGCGGCGGTGCGCGCCGCGTCCGTGAGCAGGCAGGTGCGTCCGGTGCCCGGTCCGCCGAGCAGCAGCAGCGCCTGTCCCCCGCCCTGCCGGGCCCGGACCGACAGGGCGTCCAGGAGGGCGCGTTCGCGGTCCCGGCCGTACAGCGCCGTCGGCCACGCGGCGGGGTCGCTCCGTCCGGCCTCCATGACGCCAGTGTCTGCTGGCGTCCACCGGGAGGGAAGGGTCCTGCATCATGTTCCGTGCATGACAGGAAGACACTGGTGATTCCACCGGTCCGTCGCCCGCGTGCCGCTCGGAGACTCCTGTCGACCCCCACGACAAGGAGTTCAGATGCGACGAATATGGGCGATCCTGCTCACCGTGGCGGCCGCCGTCGGCCTCGGCACCTTCGTGATGCCGGGCACCGCGAACGCCGCGACCCACACCCCGGTGGTCTTCGTGCACGGCTACACCGGCAGCGCGAGCAACTGGGACTACGCGGAGTCGGTCTTCGTGGCCGGCGGCTACAGCCGCAGCGAGCTCTTCGCGTACGAGTACAACTGGGCCCAGTCGAACAAGACCAGCGCCGCGGGGCTGGCGAGCTACGTGCGCCAGGTGCTGACCCGCACCGGCGCGACCAAGGTCGACATCGTCAACCACTCGATGGGCGGTCTGGTCACCCAGTGGTACCTCACCCAGCTCGGCGGCACCTCCTCCGTCCGCCGGGTCGCCTCGGTGGCGGGCGCGAACCACGGCACCACCTACGCCTCGGCCTGCGTGATCTACGCGTCCTGCGTCGAGATGCTGCCGGGCTCGTCCTTCGTCCGCACCATCAGCAGCGGTGACGAGACGCCGGGCAGCACGGTCTACGCGACCTGGTACTCGCCGTGCGACGGGATCATCATCCCGTACACCAGCACCCCGCTGAGCGGCGCGAACAACCACCTGGTGGCGTGCACGACCCACATCGGGTTCCTCAGCGACACCGGCACCCTCGGCCAGATCCGCTCCTACCTGGCCGGCTGAGCGCACCACCGCTCCTCCCCGGGGAGGCGGGGGCCGGTCCCGGGACGGGCCGGCCCCCGCCTCCGCGTGCCCGGGGCGTACCGGCGTTCAGGAGTCCGCGACCGAGACGTCCCGGGTCTCGACGTGCATGCCCAGCGGCACCCGCCACGCCTCGACGCAGACCTCCCAGGTGCGCTTCGTGCTGCCGCCGCCGGGGACCGGCACCGGCGCGGCACGGCTGCTGCGCAGCGTGGCCCAGTCGACGCCCAGCAGGCCGATGACGTGCGTGCCGAAGGTGACGGTGCCCGTCGTCGCGGCTCGGTCCCCGGTGTTGGCGAAGGTGACGGTGACTTCCTCGCACCAGCGGTCGGCGGCCGCCGTGCGTTCGACCGCACTCACCACCAGGTATGCCGGCGCACCGGTCGCCGGTGGGGACGGGGCGGACGCAGAACCGCCGGGGGCCGGCCGCCCGGTGGGGCCGCCGGAGGCCGTCGCGGGCGGCGCGGTGCCGCCCTGCCGCGGCGGGGCGCTCGTGGCGCCGGGCCCGTCCGGCCCGTCCGGTACGTCCGCCGGAGGTGAGGAGCCCGCGCCGCCGCTGCCGGCCGGTGCGCCCGGCGCGGTGGGCGCCGTCCGGCCGGGCCCGGCCGGGGAGCCCGTACGGCCGTCCAGCGGCACCAGGTCCACGTCGCCGGAGGGCGGGGCGTTCACCGCGGGGCCGCCCGCCGGGCCCGGGGCGCCGACGGCCACGTAGCCCGGCCCGTTGCCCTCGCAGTCCGGGCCCAGCGCGGCGAAGGCACCCAGGCAGACGACGGCCGCCGAGGCAGCGGCCAGCGCGCCCCGGCGGCCCGGTGGTATGTGCACCATCCCGCCAGTGTACTGACGAACCGTCAGGAATGAACCGCCCGGTCCTTCCGTCGCCGGGCCCCGCCCTACTGCTCGGCGGTCAGGCCTTCGCGCAGCTGCGCCAGGGTCCGGGTCAGCAGCCGGGAGACGTGCATCTGGGAGATGCCGACCTCCTCGCCGATCTGCGACTGCGTCATGTTGGCGAAGAAGCGGAGCATGATGATCCGCCGCTCCCGCGCGGGCAGCTGGGCGAGCAGCGGCTTGAGCGACTCGCGGTACTCCACGCCCTCCAGCGCGGTGTCCTCGTAGCCCAGCCGGTCGGCCAGCGAGCCCTCGCCGCCGTCGTCCTCCGGGGGTGGCGAGTCCAGCGAGCTCGCGGTGTACGCGTTCCCGACCGCCAGGCCGTCGACCACGTCCTCCTCGGAGACGCCGAGCGCCGCCGCGAGTTCGGAGACGGTGGGCGACCGGTCCAGCCGCTGGGCGAGCTCGTCGCTGGTCTTGGTCAGCGCCAGCCGCAGCTCCTGCAGCCTGCGCGGCACCCGCACCGACCACGAGGTGTCGCGGAAGAAGCGCTTCACCTCGCCGACGATCGTGGGCATCGCGAAGGTGGGGAACTCCACCCCGCGGTTGCAGTCGAAGCGGTCGATCGCCTTGATCAGCCCGATCGTGCCGACCTGGACGATGTCCTCCATCGGCTCGTTGCGGCTGCGGAAGCGGGCCGCCGCGTACCGCACGAGCGGCAGGTTGAGCTCGATGAGCGTGTCCCGTACGTACGCCCGCTCCGGGCTGTCGTCCGGCAGCTCGGCGAGCCGCAGGAACAGCGAGCGGGAGAGCGTGCGGGTGTCGACGCTCGTGTCGATGGCCTCGATCGTGCTGTCGACGGCGGCGGTGTCGGCGACGGCGGTGCCGGCGGTGTCGATGGCCTTGTCGTCAGGAGCATCGTGCGGCGCGTCGGAGTTCAGCACCTTCGGACTGCCCACTTCTACGGACATGCCACCCCCTTGAGGTCGCGGACGGGTGTCGCGGGCGACGGTTCGTTCCCCCACTGGAATACCGGAGGCCGGACCGCGACAAACGCAGTTCCCGCAGAATGTCACATGTCGGCAACGCGCTGTAGCGCCATGTCGACTTATTTCCCGGGGGGTGGGTAGTCCTTAAGGGTTACGATTCGAGCTGGTTTGCGGATCGCAGCCGGGCGAAGCTGCGCGAGAGCAGCCGGGAGACGTGCATCTGCGAAACCCCGAGTTCGGCGCTGATCTGTGATTGCGTCAGGTTGCCGAAGTAGCGCAGCAGCAGGATCCGCCGCTCCCGCTCGGGGAGCTGCACCAGCAGGTGCCGCACCAGGTCCCGGTGCTCCACGCCGGTCAGGGCCGGGTCCTCGTAGCCGAGCCGGTCCAGCAGCCCGGGCGCCCCGTCACCGCCCTCCTGGGCCGCCTCCAGGGACGTGGCGTGGTACGCCCGCCCGGCTTCCAGGCAGGCCAGCACCTCGTCCTCGGAGAGCTTGAGCCGGTCGGCGATCTCCGCGGTGGTGGGGGTGCGCCCGTGGGCCACCGTCAGGTCCTCGATGGCGCCGCTGACCTGGACCCACAGCTCGTGCAGCCGGCGCGGGACGTGGACGGTGCGGACGTTGTCCCTGAAGTAACGTTTGATCTCGCCTACCACGGTCGGCATCGCGAACGTCGGGAACTGCACCCCGCGTTCCGGGTCGAAGCGGTCGATGGCGTTGATCAGCCCGATCGTGCCGACCTGGACGACGTCCTCCATCGGCTCGTTGCGGCTGCGGAAGCGTGCGGCCGCGTACCGCACCAGCGGCAGGTTCACCTCGATGAGGGCGGCCCTGACCCGGGAGTGCTCCGGGGTGCCGGGCTCCAGCCCCGACAGCTGGTCGAACAGCACCTGTGTCAGCGCCCGCGCCTCCACCGCGTTGCTGTTGGTGCTTCCGCCGCGATTGCCGCCGCCGGTGGTCGTACCGGTCCCGCTGCCGTCTCCGGAGGTCGATGGTGACGCGGGTCGGGCCGACACGGACATGCCACTCCTCATCGGTCCACTCATCCGGCAAAAGCGGTCATAGCATCACAATTCATGTGGACTGTGTGCAAGTGAGGCGCGGCCCTCGATGAAAAAGCCCTCCGCCCGGCGGGCGGAGGGCTGTGCGGCAGGAGCGGGTCCCGAGGGGCCGCCGCGGGGGGTCACTCGAACATGTAGTCGGCGACCACCCAGGTGGAGAACTCGCGCCACAGCGCGACCCCGGCCTGGTGTGCGGGATGCTCCAGGTACGCCTTGAGCGCGTCGGCGTCGGCCACCGAGGAGTTGATGGCGAAGTCGTAGGCGATCGGACGGTCCGAGATGTTCCAGCCCAGTTCCCAGGAGGCCAGTTCGGGGATCTGCCCGCCGAGCCGCTCGAAGGCGTCGACGCCGGCCACGACCCGTGGGTCGTCGCGCTCCACGCCTTCGCCGAGCTTGAAAAGGACCAGGTGGCGTATCACGGTGCTGTGCTCCTCACCGGCTCCCGGCCGGTCAGTTGACCAGCGCGGTCATGAACTCCCCGACGCCCTTGGCGGCGTCCGATATGCCCTGGAAGCCTATCTGCACGAGATCGGCTGCGCGGGCCGGCGATGTCACGATCGTATAGAGCACGAAAGCCACGATGACGTACATGGTGATTTTCTTCGCCTGCGCCATGGCTGGAGTGTATCCACCGGATGGCCCAATCAGACCGGGTGGCGGAAGCCTCCTTGCGGGTGATCCACGGGCCCGCCCCGCTCCGTGCGTGACGCTCGCCACAGCAGGTTCGGAAGGCCGGAAAACGCCGAGAACGCCCGGTCCGGAAGGGGCGGGTACCGCTCGCGGCGGCCGCGGTCGGCACCCGTCGCCAGGGTGTGCTCGCTCGCACGTTCATTCGGTGCGGGCGCGGGGTGCGGCAGGCGACCGCCACCGCATCGTCTGCGGCTCGGTCAAGGTCTCGCTGCCCGGCGCGGTCACCGTCAAGGGGGCTGGGCGCAGGGCACGCTCACCGTGGCCAACCCCGGCTCCACCACTCTCACCGGCCAGCACGTCTTCTGGGACATCAGCACCATGGACCGGACCGACCCTCGGCGGCGGCTTCGCGGCGGGCAAACACCAGTCGTCCGCCGGCGAGTACCCCGGAATCGGTCCCGACACCGCCCGCCGGCACACGTGAGGGCAAAGCCGAAGGGCGGCAACCGGGAAAGTTCTCCCGGTTGCCGCCCTTCGCTTGCTCGGAGCGGTAGCGGTGGGATTTGAACCCACGGAGGAGTTGCCCCCTCACACGCTTTCGAGGCGTGCTCCTTAGGCCGCTCGGACACGCTACCGAGAGAGAGCTTAGCGGACGTCCGGGTGTGCTCCGAAATCCTTTGACCGGAAGAAGCGGGTGAGGAGCTCACCGCACTCCTCGGCCAGCACGCCGTGGATCACCTCCGGACGGTGGTTGAGCCGGCGGTCGCGGACGAGGTCCCACAGGGAGCCCGCCGCCCCGGCCTTCTCGTCGAGCGCGCCGTAGACCACGCGTTCGAGGCGGGAGGCGACGACGGCCCCCGCGCACATCGTGCACGGCTCCAGGGTCACCACCAGCGTGCAACCGGTCAGCCGCCACTCCCCGAGCGCCTTCGCGGCCTCGCGGACGGCGAGCACCTCCGCGTGGGCGGTCGGGTCGCCGACCGCCTCGCGTTCGTTGCGGCCACGCCCGATGACCGTGCCCTGCGGCGACAGCACCACCGCGCCCACCGGCACGTCGCCGGTGCGCGGGGCGAGGCGGGCCTCCTCCAGGGCGAGCCGCATCGGGGGGACCCAGGGGTCGCGCAGCGGGTCGGGCCCGGTCAGCGGACCGCCTCCAGCACGTCGGCGCAGCCCAGCGAGTCGGCGATCTCCCCGAGCGCCTCCCCGGTCAGCGCGCCGTCGCCGCTGAGGGCCAGCAGCTCCTTGTCGCTCATGCCGAAGTCCGCGAGGAGCTCGGCGTCCCCGAGCGGGCCCACGGGGACGTGGACCTCCGTCGGGCCGGGCACCACGTCGTCGTCGAGGTCGTCGGCGTCACCTTCCTCGGTGCCGTCGAGGTCGACGATCTCGTCCAGGTCCTCCGGGTCGCGGCCCAGCAGTTCGTCGGTGAGCAGGATCTCCCCGTACGAGCTGCGCGCCGCGGCGGCGGCGTCGGACACGTAGATCCGCGGGTCCTCCTCCCCGTCGACGCGGACGACGCCGAACCAGGCGTCCTCCTGTTCGATGAAGACCAGGACCGTATCCTCCCCGGCTGAAGCCGCCCGGGCCAAGTCGGTCAGGTCGCCGAGGGTTTCCACATCGTCGAGATCGGTCTCGCGCGCTTCCCAACCGTCCTCGGTGCGCGCGAGCAGTGCGGCGAAGTACACCGTGACTCTCCCACAGGTCTCAGGCCGTCCGGACTTTCGGGCGGGAGTCGAATGATCTGGCGCAGGTCCCCGCCCACACTCGGCATCGTGGCAGAAACCTCGGCTTTGCGAAGGGTCTTCCGCGCTGCGTCGGGAGAGGCCTTCCGGCTTTTTTACCGCGTGGCGGCCTGCGGGTACCCCCTCGGCGCCCGCCAGGTGGGGGCATTGTGCCGACCTGGGGACTACCAGCGGAACGTCCGCATCCTCATCTGCTGGCGCGCGCGTGCCGCGCGCGCCCGGCGTGGCTGGACGCGGTCGCGCAGTTCCTTGGCCTCGTTCAGCTCGCGCAGGAACATGGCGCGCCGCCGTCTGCGTTCGGCGTCGCGATCCTGCTGCGTACGGGCGTCGCCCGTGTCGTCCGCGCCGGCGCCGTCGCTGCCGCGCTCCGCCATGGGGCACCACCCCTAGAGATCCACGTGCCCGGCCGGGACAGCCCGGGCGTAAGGGCACGCATTCCCCCTACCGGGTGGTTCGAAGCGTGACCGGCCGCACGGACCGGGAGGGCCGGGGGACAGGCCGAACGTTAGAGTCGTGGACATGCGGATCCACGTCGTCGACCACCCCCTGGTGGCGCACAAACTCACCACCCTGCGCGACGAGCGCACCGACTCGCCGACCTTCCGTCGGCTGGCCGACGAGCTGGTCACCCTGCTCGCCTACGAGGCGACCCGTGACGTGCGCACCGAGCAGGTGGACATCAGCACACCCGTCGCGGACACCACGGGCGTGCGCCTGTCCCACCCGCGTCCGCTGGTCGTGCCGATCCTGCGGGCCGGCCTCGGGATGCTGGAGGGCCTGGTGCGGCTCCTGCCGACCGCGGAGGTCGGCTTCCTCGGCATGATCCGCGACGAGGAGACCCTGGAGGCCAAGACCTACGCCACCCGCATGCCGGAGGACCTGTCCGGGCGGCAGGTGTACGTCCTCGACCCGATGCTGGCCACCGGCGGTACGCTGATCGCCGCGATCGACCTGCTGATCGAGCGGGGCGCCGACGACGTGACGGCCGTGGTGCTGCTCGCCTCCCCCGAGGGCGTCGAGGCGATGGAGCGCGCGCTGGCCGGCAAGCCGGTCACCGTGGTCACCGCGGCGGTCGACGACCACCTCAACGAGCACGGCTACATCGTCCCGGGCCTCGGCGACGCGGGCGACCGCCTCTACGGCACGGCCTGACACCGGTCGTCCCACGACACGCGGAACCGGCCGCCGGGGCCCACGCCCCGGCGGCCGGTCCCGTCGCAAACGCAACCGGGACCGTGGGCCTAACAGGTGCCGGCGCTCGGCGCCGCGCTCGGCCGGGCCAGGGCGGCGAGGGCCTTCTCGACGGCCTTGTCGCCGGAGAGCTTGGTGAAGCCCTTGCCGAGCATGATGTCCACCGTGCCGGTGGGGCGCTTGGAGCCGGCGGCCGCGGGCTTCAGCGTGACCGTGCCCTTGACCTGGGCGCCGACCAGCTTCATCGCGGCCTCGGCCTTGGGCCCGTGGCCGCCGATCAGCAGCGCGGCCACCTGCACCTTGCGGTCGTACTCGGGGTCGGCGTTGCCGAAGGTGCCCACCTTGAAGCCGCGTGCGGCGAACTCGTCGGCGGTGTCCTTGGCCAGGCCGCCCTTGGCGGTGGCGTTGTAGACGTTGACCGTGAGCTCCCCGGGTTCCGGGAAGGCGGTGGGCACCGTCGAGGCCGAGCCCGGTGCGGCGGCCGCCTTGCAGGTGCGTTCCTTGGCGGCGTTCTCCGCCTTGGCCGCGGCGTTCTTCGCGGGCGTGGACTTGCCGCCGAAGACGTCGACCAGTTGGAGCGTGCCCCAGCCGGCCAGGCCGACAACGGCGACGGTCGTCACGACGACCGCCACGATGCGCACCCTGCTCCGGGGGCGGCGCATCCGCGGGTACTGGTTCCCGGTGACCCGGTACTTTCCGCCCATGCCAGGGGGCGTCAGCATGCTCATGTGCGCAGCGTAGTGCGATCGGGCGTCCGGGCCTACTAAACGATCAACCAATCGGGGCCAATGAGGGGCACTTGAACCCGAAAGGGCGAAGGAGTCCCCCGGCGGAGACGGGCCCGCGGAGCGGTCCGGAGGTCAGTCCATCTCCAGCACGCGGGCGTGCAGCACCTGGCGCTGTTGCAGCGCCGCGCGCACGGCCCGGTGGAGCCCGTCCTCCAGGTAGAGGTCGCCCTGCCATTTCACGACGTGCGCGAACAGGTCCCCGTAGAAGGTCGAGTCCTCGGCGAGGAGGGTCTCCAGGTCGAGGTTGCCCTTGGTGGTGACCAACTGGTCGAGGCGGACCGGACGTGGGGCGACGTCCGCCCATTCACGGGTGCTTTTCCGGCCGTGGTCGGGGTACGGCCGCCCGCTTCCGATGCGCTTGAAGATCACACGGAAAGCCTACCGGGCAAGGGCGTACGGGCGCAGCAACGGCGCAGGAGTGCGATGGTGGGCAAATACGGTGATAGCGGGAGCAGTGGAGCAGCCCATGACCACGCCGAGCCCGCCCGGCGCCGCCCGGGCCATCGCCGAGGGGTACGCCTTTACGGGGCCGGCCCTCGAACTCGGCGCCCTGCTGTGGGAGGACCGGGTGCTGCCGGAGGCGCCCGTGCGCGTCCCGCTGGCGGTGCTCAACCGGCACGGGCTCGTCGCGGGGGCCACCGGCACCGGCAAGACCAAGACGCTCCAACTCGTCGCGGAACAACTCTCGGCGCAGGGCGTGCCGGTCTTCCTCGCCGACGTCAAGGGCGACGTCTCCGGCATCTCCTCCCCGGGGGTGCCCGGTGACCGCGTCGCCCGGCGGGCCGCCGAGGTGGGTCAGGAATGGAGCCCGGCCGGCTGCCCCGCCGAGTTCTACGCCCTCGGCGGCATGGGCCGGGGCATCCCGTTGCGGGCCACGGTGACGAGCTTCGGTCCCGTGCTGCTGTCCAAGGTGCTCGGGCTCAACACCACGCAGGAGCAGTCGCTCGGCCTGATCTTCCACTACGCCGACACCAAGGGCCTGGAACTGCTGGACCTGAAGGACCTGCGGGCCGTGGTCACCTTCCTCACCTGCAACGAGGGCAAGGCCGAGCTGAAGGGGATCGGCGGGGTCTCGCCGGCGACGGCCGGGGTGATCCTGCGGTCGCTGACGGCCTTCGAGGCACAGGGGGCGGGGGCCTTCTTCGGCGAGCCCGAGTTCGACACCGCCGAACTGCTGCGGACGGACGGCGACGGGCGGGGCGTCGTCTCCGTGCTGGAACTGCCCGCCGTGCAGGACCGGCCGCAGCTGTTCTCCACCTTCCTCATGTGGCTGCTGGCCGACCTCTTCGAGGACCTGCCGGAGGTCGGCGACCTGGACCGGCCCAAGCTGGTCTTCTTCTTCGACGAGGCCCACCTGCTGTTCACCGGGGCCAGCAAGGCGTTCCTGGAGGCCATCACGCAGACCGTGCGGCTGATCCGCTCCAAGGGCGTCGGCATCTTCCTGGTGACGCAGACGCCCAAGGACGTGCCCTCCGAGGTGCTCGGCCAGCTCGGCAACCGGGTGCAGCACGCGCTGCGCGCCTTCACCCCGGAGGACGCCAAGGCGCTCAAGGCGACGGTCCGCACCTTCCCCACCTCCCCGTACGACCTGGAGGAACTGCTCACCGGGCTCGGCACGGGCGAGGCCGTGGTCACCGTCCTCGACGAGGACGGCGCCCCCACCCCGGTTGCCGCGGTGCGGCTGCGGGCGCCCCGGTCGCTGATGGGTCCCGCCGACCCCGCGGCGATGGACGCGGCGATCGGGAACTCGGCGCTGTACGGGCGCTACGCGCAGGCGGTGGACCGGGAGTCGGCGTACGAGCGGCTGGCCGGGCGGCAGGCGCCGGCGCCCGTGCGGCCGTCCGCACCGGGTCCTGCCGGGCGAGGGCGCGAGGAACGCCCGCAGGAGGGGACGGGTGTGGTGGAGCAGGTGATGGGCAGCGGTGCCTTCCAGTCGCTGGCCCGCTCCATCGGCACCCAGATCGGGCGGGAGATCACCCGGTCCCTCTTCGGCACGTCCAAGCGCCGCCGTCGTTAGGGTCAGGACTCCTTCGCGGCCTTCGCCTCCTTGGCGGCCCGCTTCTGCTCCTGCTTGAAGGCCCTCACCTTGTCCAGCGACTCCGGGCCGGTGATGTCGGCGACCGACCGGTGGGAGCCTCGCTCCCCGTACGCGCCCGCCGCCTCGCGCCAGCCCTTCGGCGTCACGCCGAGCTGCTTGCCCAGCAGCGCCAGGAAGATCTGCGCCTTCTGCTTCCCGAAGCCGGGCAGCTCGTTGAGCCTGGTCAGCAGCTCGCGGCCGTCGGACACCTCGCGCCAGACCGCCCCGGCGTCACCGTCGTAGTGCTCCACGAGGTACTGGCACAGCTGCTGGACCCGCTTGGCCATCGACCCCGGGTAGCGGTGGACGGCGGGCTTCTGCGAGAGCAGCTCGGAGAAGGCCTCGGGGTCGTAGGCCGCGATCTCCCCGCAGTCGAGGTCGTCGCGGCCCATGCGCTGCGCGATGGTCCAGGGGCCGGAGAAGGCCCATTCCATGGGGATCTGCTGGTCGAGCAGCATGCCGACCAGGGCCGCCAGCGGACTGCGGGAGAGCAGGGCGTCGGCCTCGGGCTGCTGGGCGAGGTGGAGTGTGGTCGTCATGCACCGATGATCTCGCCTGCCGGGGTTTGCCGCCCGTGGGTCACCCGGACGGCGCAGCGCGGATGGCCGTACCCACCGGCCGGGCGGACCGTGTGGAGTGTCCGGGCAGCGAGCCCGGGCGGCGAGGGACGGGAGCCATCTCATGAGCCAGCAGACACAGCCGGTCACCGGGCGCCCGCATTCGGGCCTGGCGTCGGGCGGTACCACCTTCGCCGGTGTGCTGCTCATCGTCTCCGGTGTCGTGATGATCTTCGAGGGCATCTCGGCCATCGCGCAGGACGACATCTGGGTCCGGCTCGGCGACTACGTCTTCAAGTTCAACCTGACGGCCTGGGGCTGGATCCACCTCGTGCTCGGGGTGCTCGTCATCGTGGTCGGCGCCGCCCTGCTCCAGAACGCCCCCGACTGGGCCCGGGTCGCCGGTGTCGCCCTGGCCGCGTTCAACATCGTCGTGAACTTCGCGTGGATGCCGTACACCCCGGTGTGGGCGATCATCGTCATCGCCATCGACGTCTTCGTCATCTGGGCGTTGTGCAGGAGCTGGGGGGAGCACCCGAAGCGGGCCTGACCTCCGCGGACGACGAGGGCCGGCCCGGCGCACGGGCCGGCCCCCGGCCGTTCCCGGGGGGTGTTCCCGGAGTGTTTTCACCCGTTCGTATGGGTTGTCCGTCATGCCGGATAGCGCCCCCGGCCCCGGGTAGCGCTGAACGAGTGACGCAGCCATTTGAACTGCCCGACTTCTACCTGCCGCACCCGGCGCGCCTCAATCCCCACGTGGAGCGGGCCCGGGAGCATTCCCGCGGCTGGGCGCGGGAGATGGGGATGCTCGAAGGCTCGGGCATCTGGGACACCGGCGACCTCGACTCGCACGACTACGCGCTGCTGTGCGCGTACACGCACCCGGACTGCTCCGGACCGGCCCTGTCCCTGGTGACGGACTGGTACGTATGGGTCTTCTTCTTCGACGACCACTTCCTGGAGGCGTTCAAGCGCACGCAGGACCGCGAGGGCGGCAAGGCGTACCTGGACCGGCTGCCCGCCTTCATGCCGATGGACCTGGCGCAGGGCATGCCCGAGCCGCGGAACCCGGTGGAGGCGGGCCTCGCCGACCTGTGGGCGCGTACGGTGCCGGCGATGTCCATGGACTGGCGCAGGCGCTTCGCCGAGAGCACCGAGCACCTGCTCAACGAGTCCCTGTGGGAGCTGTCCAACATCAACGCGGGCCGGGTGCCCAACCCCGTGGAGTACATCGAGATGCGCCGCAAGGTCGGCGGCGCGCCCTGGTCGGCGGGGCTGGTGGAGTACGCCGCCGGAGCCGAGGTGCCGGCCGCCGTCGCCGGGGCGCGGCCGCTGCTCGTGCTGCGGGACGCCTTCTCCGACGCGGTGCACCTGCGCAACGACCTCTTCTCGTACCAGCGCGAGACCGAGGAGGAGGGCGAGCTCAGCAACGGCGTGCTGGTCCTGGAGACCTTCCTCGGCTGCACGACGCAGGAGGCCGCGGAGTCGGTCAACGACCTGCTGACCTCCCGGTTGCAGCAGTTCGAGAACACCGCGCTCACCGAGTTGCCGCCGCTGTTCGCCGAGCACGCGCTCGACCCGGAGCAGTGCGCGCGTGTGCTGGCGTACGCGAAGGGCCTGCAGGACTGGCAGTCCGGCGGCCACGAGTGGCACATGCGCTCAAGCCGCTACATGAACGGCGGCGGGGCGGGGGCCGCGGACGCCGGATGGTCGCCGTTCGCGCTGCCCGGCGGGCTCGGGCTGTCGGCGGGCACCGTGCGGACCACCGGCCGCGCCGAGGTCGCCCGCGCCCGGGGCTTCACCCATGTGCCGCGGCGCACCGGGCCGACGCCGCTGCCCGACTTCCTCATGCCCTTCCCGGCCACGCTCAGCCCGCACCTGGACGCCGCCCGGCGCCACGTCGTCGACTGGGCGCACCGGATGGGCCTGCTGCTGCCGCAGCCCGGGGTCCCGCACTCCCACGTGTGGGACGAGCACAAGCTGACCGCCTTCGACTTCCCGCTCTGCGCCGCCGGCATCCACCCCGACGCGACCCCCGAGGGGCTGGACCTCACCTCCGGCTGGCTCACCTGGGGCACCTACGCCGACGACTGGTTCCCCGCCGTGTACGGCCGCACCCGCGACCTGGCCGGCGCCCGCGCGGCCAACGAGCGGCTGTCGGCCTTCATGCCGGTCGACGGCTCCGCCGCCCCGGCCCCGGTCAGCGCCCTGGAGCGGAGCCTGGCCGACCTGTGGGCGCGGACGGCCGGGCCGATGGAGCCGCAGGCGCGGCGCCGCTTCCGCACGGCCGTCGAGAACATGACCGCCAGCTGGCTGTGGGAACTGGCCAACCAGGCGCAGAACCGCATCCCCGACCCGGTCGACTACCTGGAGATGCGCCGCCACACCTTCGGCTCCGACCTGACGATGAGCCTGTGCCGGCTGGGCCACGGCGAGCGGGTGCCGGAGGAGGTGTACCGCAGCGGGCCGATGCGGTCGCTGGAGAACTCCGCCGCCGACTACGCCTGCCTGATGAACGACGTCTTCTCGTACCAGAAGGAGATCGAGTACGAGGGCGAGATCCACAACGCCCTGCTGGTCGTGCAGAACTTCTTCGACTGCGACGAGCAGGCCTCGCTCGCCGTCGTCCACGACCTGATGACCGGGCGCATGCGGCAGTTCCAGCACGTCGCCGCGAACGAACTCCCGGTCCTGTACGAGGACTTCGGGCTCGGCACGGACGCGCGGGCGGTGCTGGACGGTTATGTGCGCGAGCTGCGGAACTGGCTCGCGGGCATCCTGACCTGGCACCGCGGCTGCCGCCGCTACGACGAGGAGGAGCTGCGCCGCCCGGTGGGGGGAGGCCGGCTGCCCACCGGGCCGACCGGACTGGGCACCTCCGCGGCGCGCCTGGCGGTCCTGGCCGCGCGCTGACCGCCGCGCGGGGGCGGGGCGCCGGGCCCCGCCCCCCGTCCCGGCGCTGCGCGCCCCGGGCGTCAGTCCATCCAGGCCTGGTACGACATGACGTCGCCGGCCTTCACCCGGTACTCGGGCTGGTCCTGCGTGTACGTCTCCTCGATCCCCAGGACGCGCCCGTCGGCCGGGTCGAGGACGACCATGCGGCGCAGCCCGGCCGCGTCGTGGACGTAGGCCTGGCCCCGCCTGCCCAGCCGGTCGGTGACCGTACCGGCAGGCCGCAGGCCGGGGGCGGCGGCGAGGAGCTCGTCGACCGCGGCGGTGCCGGCGGGCCCCGGCGTCCAGTCCCGCAGCAGCGAGGCCAGCGCGTCCACCAGTTCCGGGGTGCCGGCGCAGGCGCAGCCGTACACCTGGGACAGGTACGCCCGCAGCTCCTCCGCGGAGTCCGGGGGCTCGGTCCCCGAGCGGCCGTACGGGGGGAGGGTGCCCGGCGGGTACGCGGCGCGGTGCAGCACCTCGCCGTCCGCGACGGTGTGCGGGGAGCCGCCGGAGTCGCTGATCACCGGCTCCCCGGGATGCCGCGGGTCGGTGGCGACGACCAGTTCGGTGCCGCTGCCGTCGGCGTTCCAGCGGGTGAGGTGCTCCTCGGGCAGGGTGACGGGCGGGCGGCCGCCCGGGCCCGCCTCCATGCCCATGCTCCACATCATCACGTGGCTCCCGCGGCGGGTGCCCGGGCCGCCGCCCCGCGCCGCCGCCTCCCTGGCCGCGCCGGCCACCTCGGTCAGCGGGACCTCCCGCGACCCGGCCAGCGGACGCAGCGCCACGGGGGCGGCGACCGCCGGGGTGGTGCCGGCCCCGGAGAGCACGACGACCAGGACGGCCACCACGGTCGCCGCCACCGCGGCCAGGCCCGTGACGAGGCCGCCCACCCGGCGGGCGGTCCGTCGGGGCGCGGGGACGGGTGCCGCTCCGGCTGCTGCTCCAGGTGCCGGTCCGGAGGCCAGCAGCCGCCGCAGCCCGAGTTCGGCCCGCGCGTCCAGGGGGCGGTCGCGCCAGCGCGGATCGCCGGCAGGCACGGGATCGGCCCGGCGCAGCAGCTCCAGCTCCGGCTCCAGCTCGGTCATGGCCCCTCCTGGGTCACGGTCATCCCCATGCGGTCGATCTGCTCGCGCAGCCTGCGGCGCGCCCGGTGCAGGCGCATGGCGGCCGCGGAGCGCCCGCAGCCCAGGGCGACCGCCAGTTCCCCGACCTCCAGCTCCTCCCAGGCGGTCAGCCGCAGCACCTCCTGGTCGGCCGCCGCGAGCCGCCCCAGTGCCTCGTGCACCCAGGCGCCGGGTGCTTCGGTGCCGGGGCTCGGCACGAGGTGCGTGCCGTGCGCCGTCTCGTGGTTCCCGATCCGGTCCAGCAGCCTGCGCCGCCGCCCCTGCCCGCGCACGCTGTTGGCCAGGCAGTTGCGGGCGACGCCGTACAGCCAGGGCAGCGCGTACGAGGGGAGCTCGGCGCGCCGCCGCCAGGCGACGGCGAAGACCTCCGCCACCACTTCCTCCACCTCGTCGTACGCCGCCCGCCCGGCCGTCCGCCGGGCGACGTAGCGGCTGACCGCCCAGTAGTGCTCGCGGTAGGCAGCGGCGAACGCCTGTGACCGCGTCTCGTCCGTGCTCATGACCGCTTGGTGTCCGCCACGGGACCGATCATCACACCCCGCCGCTGTGACGTTCCCCGCGTGACGCCGCGGGCGGGCCCGGACACCTACCGGGCATGAGGCTCACGTTCCCGCGACGCACGGCGTCCGCCGTGGCATGGCTGACCACGACCGACCACAAGGCCATCGGCACGCTCTACCTCGGTACGGCGTTCGCCTTCTTCTGCGGTGGCGGGGTGATGGCCCTGCTGATGCGCGCCGAGCTCGCCCGCCCCGGGCTGCAGGTCATGTCGAACGAGCAGTTCAACCAGCTCTTCACGATGCACGGCACGGTGATGCTGCTGATGTTCGCGACCCCGCTGTTCGCCGGTTTCGCGAACTGGATCATGCCGCTGCAGATCGGTGCCCCCGACGTCGCGTTCCCCCGGCTCAACATGCTCGCGTACTGGCTCTACCTCTTCGGCTCGCTGATCGCGGTGGGCGGTTTCCTCACCCCGCAGGGCGCGGCCGACTTCGGCTGGTTCGCCTACTCACCACTGTCGGGCGCGGCGCACTCGCCGGGCGTGGGCGGCGACCTGTGGATCATGGGGCTGGCGCTGTCCGGCTTCGGGACCATCCTCGGCGCGGTCAACCTGATCACTACGATCATCTGCATGCGTGCCCCGGGCATGACGATGTTCCGGATGCCGATCTTCACCTGGAACGTGCTGCTCACCGGTGTGCTGGTGCTGATGGCCTTCCCGGTGCTGGCCGCGGCGCTGCTCGCGCTGGAGCTGGACCGCAAGTTCGGGGCGCACATATTCGACCCGGCGAACGGCGGGGCGCTGCTGTGGCAGCACCTGTTCTGGTTCTTCGGGCACCCCGAGGTCTACATCATCGCGCTGCCCTTCTTCGGGATCGTGAGCGAGGTCATACCGGTCTTCTCGCGCAAGCCGATGTTCGGCTACACCGGCCTGATCGCGGCGACGATCTCGATCGCCGGACTGTCGGCGACGGTCTGGGCGCACCACATGTACGTCACGGGCGGCGTGCTGCTGCCCTTCTTCTCCTTCATGACGCTGCTCATCGCGGTACCGACCGGGGTGAAGGTCTTCAACTGGATCGGCACGATGTGGAAGGGCTCGCTCAGCTTCGAGACGCCGATGCTCTGGGCGACCGGCTTCCTCGTCACCTTCGTCTTCGGCGGGCTCACCGGGGTGCTCCTGGCGTCGGCGCCCCTGGACTTCCAGGTCTCCGACTCCTACTTCGTGGTGGCGCACTTCCACTACGTCGTCTTCGGCACCGTTGTCTTCGCCATGTTCTCCGGACTCCACTTCTGGTGGCCGAAGTTCACCGGCAAGATGCTCGACGAACGCCTGGGGAAGATCACCTTCTGGACGCTCTTCGCCGGTTTCCACGGCACCTTCCTCGTCCAGCACTGGCTGGGCACGCAGGGCATGCTGCGGCGCATCCCGGACTACCTGGCCGCCGACGGCTTCACCACGCTGAACACCATCTCGACGATCAGCTCCTTCCTGCTGGGCCTGTCGATCCTGCCGTTCCTCTACAACGTGTGGAAGACCGCCAAGTACGGCGAGCCGGTCGGGACGGACGACCCGTGGGGCTGGGGCCGTTCGCTGGAGTGGGCGACGAGCTGCCCGCCGCCGCGGCACAACTTCCTCACGCTCCCGCGCATCAGGTCCGAGTCGCCCGCCTTCGACCTGCGCCACGGCGCGGCAGGGGTGCCGGGGGCCGTGTCGGGAACGGTATCCAAGCTGCCGGATACGCCACTGCCGACGAGCCGGGCCGACGCCTAGCGTCGGTGCCATGACGACGTACGAGGCCGCCACCGCCACCCGTTCGCGCACCCACACCTGGGAGCCGCGCCCCGATCCCACTCCAGAACTCCTGGCGCTGACCGGGCGTGAGGTCCTGCAGGGCGCGATCGACGGCCGCTTCCCCGAGTCCTCGATCATGAGCACCCTGGGCTTCCGCTTCGTCGAGGTCGGCGACGGGCGCGCGGTCTTCGAGGGCGACCCCGGCGACCACCTGCTCAACCCGATGGGCACGGTGCACGGCGGCTTCCTCGCCACCCTGCTGGACTCGGCGCTCGGATCGGCCGTGATGAGCCACCTCCCGGCCGGATCGGCGTACATCACCGTGCAGTTGGGGGTGCACATGATCCGGCCGGTGCTCCCCGGGACGTCCACGCTGCGCTGCGAGGGCGTGGCGCTCCACGTCGGCCGGACGACGGCCACCGCCGAGGCCCGGGTGACCGGCGCGGCCGACGGGAAGCTCTACGCGCACGGCACGACGACCTGCGCGGTGCTGCGCCCCCGCTGACCGCTCAGCCGGCCGCCCGCACCGCGCCCTCGCTGACGGCCAGGGCCAGCGCCATGATGCTGAGCTGCGGGTTCACCTCGGGGCAGCTGGGCAGCGCCGAGGCGTCGGCGATCAGCACCCCGTGCACACCTCGCAGCCGGCCCGCGGGGTCGGCCGGCGCCACCTCCGGGTCCGCGCCGAGGGCGACGGTGCCCGTGGGGTGGAAGGCCGACAGGTGCAGCTGCCGTGCCGTCACCCCCTCCAGGGCCGACGCGAACTCCCGTGGCGTACGGGCCCGCGGCGCGGCGGGGACGCCGGTGAGGACCTCCTCGGCCCCGGCGGCGAAGAGCAGGTCGCCCATCGCGCGGACGGCGCGCAGCAGTCGGCGGCCGTCGCGGGGGTCGAGGTCGTAGCGGAGCAGGCCGCCCTCGCGGCCGAGGACGCGTCCGCCGGGCCGGTCCGCGATCATCGCGCCGAACGTGGCCAGCCGTCCGGAGTCCTCCAGCTCCGCGCGCAGTTCCCGGCCTACGCCCGGCAGCACGAACGAGCCCATGCCGGGCGGCGGGGCGGTCGCCTCGACGAGGATGCCGTCCTCGTGCAGCTCCTCCACGCCGACGCTCTGCAGCACCGCCGGGCCGCCGTCCGCGACCGGCTCGGCGAACCGCCCGGCGACGCTGGTGGCGGGGTGCACGGCCAGGTTGCGGCCGGTCCGGGGGTGGCCGCCGAGGCCGGAGCGGCGCAGCAGCGGGGGAGTGCGCAGGGCGCCCGCGGCCACCACGACCAGCGGGCTGAGGATCTCCAGTTCGCTGCCGTCCGCCCGCCGTACCGCCACACCGCAGGCGCGCGGGCCGCCCGGCCGGTCGGGCTCGGTGAGCACCCGCCGCACGTTGGCGCCGGTCACGATCCGGGCCCCGGCCGCGCACGCCTGCGGCAGCACCGACAGCTGGACGCTCTGCTTCGCCCCGGACGGGCAGCCCACCACGCACTGGCACGAGCCCCGGCAGCCGGGGGCGTTGCGCCGCAGGGGCGCCGCGCGCCAGCCGAGGCCGCCCGCGCCGAGCAGGGCGAGGGCGCCGTTGCGGCCCAGCACGTCCTGCGGCTGGCGGGCCACGCGCAGGGTGCGCTCCACCTCGTCCAGGTACGCGCCGAAGGCCACCGGGTCCGCGAGGTCCCCGAGCCCGTGCTCCTCGCGCCACCGGGCCAGCACACGGTCCGGAGTGCGGTAGCAGGTGCCGGAGTTGACGACCGTCGTGCCGCCGACGGCGCGCCCGGTCGGCACGACCATGGGGGGGTTGCCGAGGGCGAGGGTCGCGCCGCCGTCCCGGTACAGCTCGGCGAACCGGTCGAGCGGGGCCCGCCGTCCGAACTCCGAGGTGGTGTGCCGCCGGCCCTCCTCCAGGACGACCACCCGCAGTCCCGCCCGTGCCAGGGTGCGCGCCGCCATCGCCCCGCCGGCGCCCGAGCCGACGACGACGGCGTCCGCGCGGGAGCGGTCCGGCCACTCGCCGGCGGGCACGCAGTCCAGCGCAGGGTCCTCCGGCGCCACGGGCGCCGTGGCGCCGGGCGGCTGCGCCAGCAGCCGTTCGGTGCCGGCCGCCAGCAGCACCGGCACCTTCACCACGTCGAGCAGGGGCAGCAGCGCGGGCCGCGCGGCGAGGCCCGCCAGCACCCGTTCCCGTTCCCCCGGGCCCAGCCGGTCCAGCCGCCGCCCGGTGCGTGCCGCCGCGTAGACGTCCACCGCGGCCGCCGCGGCGCGGAAGCCGTGCCGGGTCCGCGCGGGCATCGCCGCCAGCAGGCCGTCCAGCCGGTGGGGCACGCCCGTGGTCCAGTCGCCGTCGCCCGCGTCGGCGAGCAGCGCCGCCACCAGGCCGCGGACGGCGGCGCTCACCGGTCGCCCACTTCTGCGTGGGCGGTGCCGGCGAGCGTCCACTCCGCCTCGGTGCGCCAGCCGCCGCGGCCCCTGCGCTCCAGCACGACGTGGGCGTCGGCGGTCTCGCTGTTGCGGCACACGGCGGGAGAGCCGTCGGGGTCGGCGTAGTCGAGGGCGAGGGTGCGCTCGGCCGGCTGGTCGACCCGTACGGTGATCCGGCGCCCGCCCGCGCGGCCGGTCACCGTCCAGCGCGGCAGGCCGATCTCGGCGGTGAAGCGGCCGAGGCCGGCGCGCCCCAGGGCCGGGCGCAGGCCGCCGCGCGGCCAGTCGCGGCCGTCCCTGCGCAGCCGCAGGAACACCAGCGGAGGCAGCCGGTCCAGGCCCGGGCGGGTGGAGACGGCGGCGACGACCTCCAGCACGTCCCCGTCGCCGAGGTCGGCGTGCAGCCAGGCCCAGCGCCGGGCGTTGCCATGGCCGTAGATGCGGGCCGAGGCCCCGGGCGCGGCCCGCAGGCCGAGTTCGCCCCCGCCGTGGCGGACGGTGCCCGTGTACCGGGCGCGGGGCGACGGCACGAGCTGCGCGGCGGGCAGCAGCGGATGCCGCCACGACCAGCGCGGGAAGGTGTACAGCGGCTGCTCGGCGCCGGCGTCCTCGGTGAGGTCCCAGGCGAGGTCGCCCGCCGTGCCGCGTAGCCGGCCGGGGACGGCCTCGACGCCGTCGGCCGTGAACCCCTCGGCGCCCGTCGCGGGACGCCAGGGCGACGGGCCGAAGCGGGCGTGCTCCACCGGGCCCTTGCCGTCCGGGGGGAAGACGGCGGCCCAGCCGTGGGCGAAGGCGGGGGATCCGTCGGCGGGGGCGACGAGTTCGTGGTGGAGCCACAGGCCGGTGCCCGTCGCGGGGTCGGTGGCCGTGGTGTACCAGACCTCGGTGCGGCCCGCGGCGCCGTCCCAGCGCGGTGCCCACTGCGCCCGGGGGTCGTCCCGGCGGGGGAAGCGGAAGCTCGCCAGGAACGGCACGAGCGAGGACGCCGTGCGGAAGCGCAGCGTGCCCGTGCCGGCCGGTTCCGGGACGTCCCCGGCGGTGAGGGTGAAGGGCAGCGTGGTCATCGAGGCCAGCGGCCGCCGCGGGGTGACGGACTTCCAGCCCTCCAGGAGGCAGCGCTCGCCGTCGAGTGCGAACTCCAGCCGGTAGTGGATGCGCCGCCGGGCCAGCGGCGAGACCTCCAGCGTGCCGGTGGCGGCGGCGTCGGCGCGGCCCGCGATGCGCAGCCGACCGGTGGCGCGGGCCACGGTCGTACGGTGCGGCAGCAAGAGGTCGTCGCTGCGCGCCGTCAGCTCCAGCCGTACCGGCCGCTCCCGGTCCTCGCCGCGCAGCCGTACGGTCCCCGTCATGGTCTCGGCGAAGACCGTCCCCCGTCCCGCGCTCACCGGGACTTCAGCCCCTCGCGCATGATCTCCTCGGTCGCCGTCAGATACGCCTCCGCCGCCGCGCGGGCGGCTGCACCGTCCCCCTCCTCCACCGCGGCGACCACCGGCGCCAGCCGTCCGTACGCCTCCTCCGCGTCCTGGAAGGGGCCGGCGAGGTGACGGCGCATCGGCAGGTAGGCGTTGAACAGGGTGTTGGTGAGGAGCACGTAGACGCGGTTGCCGGTGGCGCGGGCCAGCGCCCGGTGCACCTCGGCGTCCGCCAGTTGCACCGCGTCCGGGTCCCCGGCCGTGCGCACGGCCTCCACCCGGTCCCGCAGCCGGGTCCGTGCGGCGCCGCTCGCCCGGGTCGCCGCCGCGCCGGCGATCAGGGCGCCCACCCCGCGCCGCACCTCGAAGATCTCGGAGAGCCAGCGCGCGTCGTGCCGGACGAGCATGGGCAGCAGGTCGGCGCCGCCGAGGCGTTCGTAGTCCCGGACCCTGGTACCGACGCCGTGCCGCGTCTCCAGCAGTCCGGCCTGGACCAGCCGCCCGAAGGCGTGCTTGAGGGTGGTGCGGGTGACGCCGTACCCCTCGGCCAGCGTGCGCTCGGGCGGCAGCAGGGTCCCCGCGGGACGGCGGCCGGTGAGGATCTCCTCGCGGATCCGGTCCTCCAGGACGTCCACGATCGACGTGCGCGGCAGCGCTTCCATCACACCTCCATGGGTCAGTGGATGAGCCACTCAACCAATGACCCGACGCACCGTCAAGACCCGCCCCCCCAACGGACGTCACCCGCTCGGCCGCGCGCCGCCCGCCGCCCGGTCGCCGCACCGCGGCCGGCGGCTTACGTTCGCGATGGCGTGCCCCCGCCCCGCCCCGTCCCCACGGCCGAAAGGCACTGACATGACGCACCCGTGCGCCCGTCCGCCCAGGCTCCGCGGCACCGTGCGCAAGGCGGTCGCCGCGGTCCTGGCCGCCGCCGCGCTCCCCACGGCCCTGGCGTGCGGCGGGCCCGCGGACACCACCCGCTCCCCCGAGGCCACCCGGACGGCGAGGTCGGCTCCGGCCTCGCCGCTCGCGCGGGCCGAGGAGGAGGACCGCACGGCGGGCCCGGCCTCCGCCTCCCCGGCGTCCGCGTCCCCCGCGCAGGCCTCCCCCAGCGGGTCACCGGGCGCCGGCGGGAACTTCCCGGCGCTCTCCGGCGACGTCGTCGAGAAGCTCGACGGCGCGATGGCGGACACCCTGAAGAGGACCGGTGTGCCCGGCGCGATCGTGGGGCTGTGGGCCCCAGGCAAGGGTTCCTACGTACGCGCCCTCGGCGTGGCGGACACGAAGTCGAAGGCGCGCATGTCGCCCGACCTCAACATGCGGATCGGCAGCGAGACCAAGACCTTCACCGTGACGGCGCTGCTGACCCTCGTCGACCGGAAGAAGGCCGGACTCGACGACCCCGTCTCGCGGTACGTGGACGGCGTGCCCGGCGGCGACGCCATCACCTTGCGGCAGCTCGCCGAGATGCGCAGCGGGCTCTACAACTACACCGACGACCCGAACTTCCAGAAGGCCCTCAAGGCCGACCCCAACCGGGGGTTCGTCCCCGCCGAGCTGCTCGCCTACGCCTTCCAGCACCCCTCGCAGGCCACCCCGGGCTCCCGCTTCCAGTACTCCAACACCAACACCGTCCTGCTGGGCCTGGTGATCGAGAAGGCGAGCGGCATGCCGTTCGGCGACTACCTGCGGCGCGACGTGCTCGATCCGGCCAAGCTGAAGCACACCGTCTTCCCCGCGGGGCGCGCCTTCCCGAACCCGCACGCCCGCGGCTACACCCGGCAGACCAAGGACGGGAAGGAAGGCGACGCCACCAACTGGGACCCCTCCTGGGCCTGGGCCGCCGGCGCGATGATCTCCGACCAGCAGGACCTGCGGGCCTGGGCCCGCATCGTCGCCGACGGCACCCTGCTCAGCAAGGCCACCCAGGCGCAGCGCACGACCTTCCTCCCCACCTCGTACCCGGGCATCGGCTACGGCCTCGGCCTCTTCGACAACCACGGCTGGATCGGGCACAACGGATCGCTGCCCGGCTACCAGAGCACCGCCGTGTACCTGCCCGACGCCAAGGCGACCATGGTCGTGCTGCTCAACACCGACACCGCCGTGGGCGGCAACGAGCCCAGCAGCCTCTTCGCCGAGGCGATGACCAAGATCGTCACCCCGGGCCACGTCTACGCCTTCCCGCCCACCAACGGCACCGGCACCAGCCCGAGCAGCAGCTGAGCGCGGGCTGCCCCGCTCGCGCGGGAAGGGGTCAGCCGACCAGGAACGGCGGCCTGCGGTCCCGCCAGGGGACGGCCTGCTCCAACTGCGCGGCCACGCCCAGCAACAGGTCCTCCCGGCCCTGGGCGGCGACGAGCTGCACCCCGACCGGCAGCCCCTCGCGGCTCTGGCCGAGCGGCAGGCTCACCGCCGGATGCCCCGAGACGTTGAAGGCCGCCGTGAACGGCCCGTACGCGAACAGCTCCCGCAGCCAGGAGCGCACCGTGTGCCGGGGGTCGTCGTGGCCGAGGGTGCCGTGCGGCGCGGGGAGCGCGCCGAGCGTCGGCGTGACGAGCAGGTCGTACGCGGTGAAGAAGCGGCCCGCCGCGCGGGTCACGCGGTGCTGCGCGTCGACCGCCGCCATCAGCCCGAGCGCCGTGCACGCCTCGGTCTCGGCGAGCACCGCTCGCGACACCGCCTCCAGCAGTGAGCGGTCCAGGCGCGGCGCCGCCCGCAGCAGCGCGCCGCCACTGGCGAACGCGCCCAGCGCGGTGGCCTCCACGAGGTCGTCCGCGTCCAGGCGCGGTGTGTCCTCGGCGACGCGGTGCCCGATCCACTCCAGCACCTTGCCCGCGTCGACGGTGACGGCGGCGACCTGCGGATCCACGGGCGTGCCCGTCCAGGCGGCGGTGGTCAGGGCGATCCGCAGCCGCCCCGGGTCGGAGCGCACCGCCCGCGCGTACGGCGACGGGGGCGCGGGGAGGGGGTACTTGTCGCCGTACGAGGGCCCGCCCACGGCGTCGAGCAGCGCCGCGGCGTCCCGTACCGTCCTGGTCACGGCGAACTCCACCTGGAGCCCGAACGCCGCCTCACCCGCGAGCGGCCCGCACGGGGTGCGCCCCCGGCTCGGCTTGAGCCCGACCAGCCCGCAGCAGGACGCCGGGATGCGGATCGAACCGCCCGCGTCGTTGGCGTGCGCCACCGGCACCGCCCCCGCGGCGACCAGCGCGGCCGACCCGCCGCTCGACCCGCCCACCCCGCGCCCCGGGTCCCAGGGGTTGCGCGTCGGCCCGTAGCGCACCGGCTCGGTGGCGAAGCTCAGGCCGAACTCCGGCGCGGTGCTCTGGCCGAGCGCCACCAGGCCCGCCCCGCGGAAGCGGGTCATCAGATCGTGGTCGGCATCCGCCACGGCACCCCGCAGGGCCCGGCTGCCGAGGGTGAACGGCACGCCCCGCACGAAGGGCCCACCGTCCTTGATCACGAAGGGCACACCGCCGAACGGCCCGTCCGCCCGGTGCGCGGGCGCAGGGTCGAACAGCGGCAGCGTCAGCGCGTTGAGCTCCGCATCCGCCGCCTCCAGGGCCCTGCGCGCGACGGCTTCGACCTCGCCCGCGCTCACCTCGCCGGCGCGGATCAGCTCCCGCAACCCCGTCGCGTCCCGCTCCGCGTACTCGTGCAGCTCCAGTGCTCCGCCCTCCCGTGCCCCGTCCCCGCGGCCAGCCTGGCACGCGCCGCCCCGCCGCCACCACGGGGTTTGCGCGGGCGGGCGGCGCTCGAGCGGACGGGGCGCGCGTCGCGGGGGCGTGGGGGTCAGACGACCTTCCGGCGGACCAGCGCACCCAGGACCAGCGCGCCGGGGACGAGGGGGAGCCACACCGTGACGATGCGGTAGCCGAGCACGGCCGAGGTGGCCGCGGCGAGGGAGGCGCCCGTGGCGACGAGGGTCACCACGAGGGCCGCGTCGACGGAGCCGACGCCGCCGGGGGTGGGCAGCGCCGCCGCCGCGACGCTGGCCACGAGGTAGGCGACGGCGACGTGGGCGAAGGGCACCGGGACGCCCAGGGCCATCGTGACCGCGACGAGGCCGGCGGCCTGCAGGGCGGGGAAGGCGAGCGAGCCGCCCCACAACGCGAGGGCCCGCGACGGCCGGGCGTGCAGCGTCCGCGCATCGGTGAACGCCGTGGCCAGGAACGTGACCACCACCCGCCGCAGCCCCGGTACGGCGACCAGCACGACCGCCGCGACCGCGCAGACCCCGGCGGCCGCCCCCGCCGCCGGGCCGACGGGTACGGAGATGCCGTCGGGCAGCAGTCCGTCGAGCCGCAGCGCGTGCGGGAACGCGGCGAGCAGCACGGCCAGCAGCGTCGCGCGGCCCACGCACTCGGCCAGGAAGTACAGCGCGATGGCTGCCGCAGACCGGGCGGGTGGCAGCCCGCACGCCCGCATGAAGCGCAGGTTGACCGCGCTCGCCCCGATGCCCGCGGGCAGCAGGTGGTTCGCGGCGCCCGCGGCGAACTGCGTCGCCAGCAGCCGTCCCGCCGGCAGCCGTTCCAGGACGGTGCCCTGCCGCATGAACGACACCGCCACCCAGGCCAGCCCGGTCGCCGCCACGGCGGCCAGCAGCCAGCCCCGGTTGGCGTCGAGCAGCCCGCGGCCCCCGTCGGCGATCAGCTGCCAGTGCCGGGCCACCCACCACCCGACCAGCACGATCGGGGCCAGGCAGGCGATCCGGCGCAGCGTCGCGCCGCTCAGGAGGTGTGGAGTCGTCGTGGTGGTGATGCCCATGGTCCGCTCGCCCCCGCGCGTCGCGCGCCTGTCCGCAGGTGTTGTCGCCAGGTGTTGTCGCCCCTTCATGCCCGGTCCGCGCGACCTGCGGGTGTCCTGCGGCTGACGTCCGTCCCGTCCCCGGATGGCGGAACGGCGCCGGGCCGGGCGCGGGCCGGGTGCGGGCCGGGCGCGGCGAGGCAGGGGTCAGCCGCGGAAGGCCCGCCGGTACGCGTGCGGGCTGGTGCCGACGACCCGCTTGAAGCGCTCGCGGAAGGCGGTGGGGGAGCCGAACCCGGCCTGGACGGCGATCCGGTCCACCGAGTGGTCCGTGGTCTCCAGCAGGTACTGGGCCCGGCGGACACGGGCCCGGTGCAGCCACTGCAGCGGGGTGGTGCCGGTCTGCTCGCGGAAGCGGCGGTTGAGGGTGCGGGTGCTCGTCCCGGCGTGCGCGGCGATGTCCTCCAGCGCCAGTTCGCGGTCCGCGTTCTCCTCCAGCCAGCGCAGCAGCGGCTCCATGGTGGTCCCGGCCGGCGCCGGGGGCTGCTCGTGGACGATGAACTGGGCCTGGCCGCCCTCGCGTTCCAGCGGCATGACGGACAGCCGGGCGGCGTCGGCGGCCACGGCGGAACCGTGGTCCTTGCGGATCATGTGCAGGCACAGGTCGAGCGCGGCGGCGGCGCCCGCGGAGGTGAGGAACTGGCCGTTGTCGACGTAGAGCACGTCCGGGTCGACGGTCACCTCCGGGTGGAGCTCCGCCAGCCGCCGCGCGCCCACCCAGTGCGTGGTGATCCGCAGGCCGTCCACCAGCCCGGTGGCGGCGAGCACGAAGGCCCCGGCACAGACCGAGGCGATCCGGGTGCCGTTCGCGGCGGCCGCCCGCAGCGCCCGCAGCACCTCCCCGGGCACCGGCACCGAGGGGTCGGCCGTGCCCGGCAGGACGATCGTGTCGGCCTCGGCCAGCGCCTCCAGTCCGTACGGGGCGCGCAGTACGAAGGGCCCGGCGTCGACCTCGGGCGAGGGGGCGCAGATCCGCACCCGGTAGGCGGGGCGGCCGTCGGGCAGGCGGGTGCGGGAGAACACCTCGATCGGGGCCGCCAGGTCGAAGGGGATGACCTGGTCGAGGGCGAGGACGACCACCGTGTGCATGGCTCCATGGTAGAGAGGCGACGAATTCCCGCCAAGCCTGTGAGCTGGGTGGCATCCCGCACGTGCTGATGACAGGGCTGGCGGGAATCCGTTGGGAAGTGGCAATCCCGCCACTTCTGGCGATGCGGCTCCGGGCCTAGCGTCGGGAGCGTCCCGCACCGCTCCCGGAAGGCCCCAGATGCTCGCTCAGTTCGTGTTGTACGACGGGTTCGACCCCCTGGACGTCATCGCTCCCCTGGAGGTGCTGACCGCCGGCGGCATCCGCGCCGGGCTCGTGTCGGCGGAGGGGGCCCGCGAGGTGCCCGCGGGCCTGGGGCTGCCGTCGCTGCGGGCGGCCGCCGCGTTCGACCCGGGCCGCGGCGGCCTGGTGGTCGTACCGGGAGCGGCGGGCCGGATCCCCGCGGCGGACGGCGACGGCGAGGACGGCGACGGCGAGGACGGCGACACGGTCCCGGCCGTCCTCGCCCGGGCGCTGCGGACCGGGCTGCCGCCCTTGCTGCGCACCGCCCTGGAGCGGCCGGACGTCACCGTGGCCACGGTGTGCGGCGGTTCGCTCCTGCTCGCCATGGCGGGCCTGATCGGCGGGCGCCCTGTGACGGGCCACCACCTCGGGACGGCCGGTCTCCGGGCGGCGGGCGCCACCGTCGTGGACGCCCGGGTGGTCGACGACGGGGACCTGGTGAGCTCGGCCGGCGTCACCTCCGGGCTCGACCTCGCCCTCCACCTGCTGGAGCGCGAAAGCGGCCCGCGCGTGGCCCACTTCGTGGAACGGCTGCTCGCCCACGAACGCCGGGGCGTGGTGTGGCGCGCCGAGGGCCCCGTCCTCGCCGGCCCGGCCGGCGCGTGAGGAGGGGGAAGCGCACATGACCAAGTTCCTTCTCGCCGTCCACGTCCTGGCCGCGATCGTCGCCGTCGGACCCGTCACGGTCGCCGCCAGCATGTTTCCCCCCGCCGTCCGCCGCGCCCCCGACACGGCGGGACTGCTGCACCGGATCTGCCGCGTGTACGCCGCCGTCGGCGTGGTCGTCCCGGTCTTCGGCCTCGCCACCGCGTCGAGCATGGGGGTGCTCGGGGACGTGTGGCTGATCGTCTCGATCGTCCTGACCGCGCTGGCCGCCGCCCTTCTCGCCGGGGTCGTCCTGCCGCGGCAGCGCGCCGTCCTGGCCGGGCTCGCGGACGGGACGGCGTCCGCTCGCACGGCCGCCCGACTGGGCATGGCCACGGGGATGTTCAACCTGCTGTGGGCGACCGTCACCGTGCTGATGATCGTCCGCCCCGGCTCCTCGACGGGAGCGTGACCGTGGCCTCCTCCCCGACCGGTTCCCCGGCCGCGCCCGCAAGGACCGCGCCGCGCCCGCTGCGTGCGGCCGCCGCCGTCGAACTGCTCTCCCTCGTCGTGCTGCTGGTCAACCTCGCCACAGCGCACTGGAGGCCCGTCTCGTCCCTGATGGGCCCCGTCCACGGCTGCGCCTACCTCCTCACCGTCCTCACCGCCGTGCGCGCCGAGGGCTCGACGACGGCGGTGCGGCTCCTCGCCGTGGTCCCCGGCGTCGGGGGCCTGCTGGCGCTCCGGCGGCTCGTCGCCCCCTGACGGCCGATCACCACCGGGCCGCGGTGCGGGGGTTTGCGCCCCGCCGCCTCGGGCAGGCGCTCCCCGTGCTTCGGAAGGGAGGCACGCACGCGCGGGGCGCCCCGGCCGGGCCCCGGAGCGCCGAGCGTGTCCTCCCGTACGGCACGCCCTGCGCGGCGCGGCTCCCGGACCCCCGCAGGAAGGCGCAGGACCAGCCATGGCCGCCCGACAGCCCCGTACCAGGCATCCGCACCCGCACCCGGGTGCCCGCCCGCGTCCGCATGACGACACCCCGGACACCGCGGAGGCGTTGCGGCGGATCGCGGCGCTCCCGGACGGCCCGGAGAAGGACGCGCTGCGCGAGCAGGTCGTGATCGCCTGGATGCCGATGTCGGATCGGCTCGCACGCCGCTTCCGGCACCGCGGCGAGTCCACCGAGGACCTCCGGCAGGTCGCCGCGCTCGGCCTGGTGAAGGCGGTGCAGCGCTACGACCCCGCACGCGGCAGCGCCTTCGAGAGCTTCGCCGTCCCCACCATCGTCGGTGAGGTGAAACGTCATTTCCGCGACCACCTGTGGGGCGTCCACGTCCCCCGCAGGGTCCAGGAGCTCCGGAGCCGGGTCCGTACCGTCCACCACGAACTCGTCGGGACGAAGGGGCGCACCCCGACCGTCGCCGAGATCGCCGCGCACGCCCGCATGAGCGAGCAGGACGTGCTGGTCGCCATGGAGGCCCTCGACAGCTTCGTCCCCGCCTCCTTGGACTCCGCCACCCCCGGCACGGAGGGCCGCACCTTCCTCGACACCCTGGGCGCCGAGGACCCGTGCCTGGACTCCGTCGTGGACCGCGTGGCCGTCGCGCCGCGGCTGCGCGAACTCCCGCCGCGCGAGAGGAAGATCCTCTACCTGCGGTTCTTCCGCGACATGACGCAGACCCAGATCGCCGACCAGTTGGGTCTGTCCCAGATGCACGTCTCCCGGCTGATCAGCCGCACCTGCCGCCGCCTCCGCGAGGAGGTCGAGGCGGCAGAGGACCACAGCGGGAACAGCGGGAACACCCGGGCGGCCGGCGAGGCCTGACGCGGAACGCCCGGTCAGCCGGACGGACGCATGGCCCGTCCGAGGGCGTGCCGGACGTCCGCCGGCAGGGGCCGGCCCCCCGCGCTCGCCACGAGCGCGGCGGCGACGTCGCGGAGCTTGACGTTGCCGTACTGGGAGGCCCGGACGAGGACCGCCCAGGCCACGTCGCCGGGGCAGGGCGTCAGCGCCATCACCATTCCGACGGCCTGGTCGATGACCGACCGGCTGCCCAGGGCGCGACGCAGTTGCTCGTTCTCCGCGCGCAGCCGCCCGATCTCGCTCTCCGCGTCGTCCTCGGGACCGGCCGGCAGGGGGACCATCGTCAGCACCTCCTGAGGTCCGGATGCCCCGAATGTACGATCCCATACGGGTACGGGAGGTGATGACCCGGCAGCCCGGGCTCAGGCGCGCAGCGCGATCCCGGACGAGGGCGCGACGAGGGTGCCCATGTTGCGCTCCCTCATCCGCAGCGCGGCGTCCGCCAGGTCCCGGTGGATGTGTGCGACCGCGTCCGGCGCCACCGCGGTGGGCACGCGGCGGATGTGCGCGTCCAGCGCGGAGTAGAGCACGCACTGTTCGGTCACCTGTCCGCACAGCACCAGGCGGCCCACGCCAGGGCGATGTCGAGGATCTCGTCGTGGTGCGAACGCCAGCGGCCGAAGTTGTCGTTGACGTAGATGACGTCCACGCCCTCCTCCCGGGCCCGCGAGATCAGCCGCCGCACCCCGGGCAACGCCTCGCGCACCGCTGGGAGCAGCAGTTCGGCGTCCTCGTGCTCATAGGTGTTGATCACGGAGCGCGGTCGCGTCGCCGGTGTCGTGCATGCCTGGGCGTCCTCGGGTGCGGGAGGGGGCGCCGGGCAGCGTACGCCCGTTCCCGCCCCCGCCGTGGAGCCCGCGCCGGGCGCGGCGCCCAGGTCAGGCGGGCGGTGGGGCCCGTCGGCGGGCGGCGTCCGGGGACCGTTGGGCCGCACGGGCGGCACGGCACGGCGCGCGCGGCGTCGCGGGCCCGGGGGCCGGGGCCCGGCTGGTAGCTTCGCCAGCCTCGCGGGTCCGCCGAGTGCCGGCTCCCGCGCGCCATTCTTCTCGGGGACGGAGACCTGTGTGACGGGACCGGTGGACGACCAGGACAACGAGCACGGGACCGCGGTCACCCTCGACCGCCGGGGCTTCGTCAAGTCGGCCGCGGCGGCCGCCGTCAGCCCCGCCGTCCTCGGCACCGCCGCCCACGCGGCCCCGCTCGCACCGTCGCTGCCGGCGGCGGCGGTCCCGGCCGCGGCCGCCGCGGCACCGATGGCCGCTCCCGGCGTCGCGGCGACCGCCGCCCACGGCATGGTCGCCCGTCTGCTGGCCGTCCCCGCGCCGTCCCGCCGTGACGACTGGCTGCGGCAGGCCCTGCAGGTGGCCGTGGAGCTGGAACTCGCCACCATCCCGCCCTACCTGTGCGCCTGGTGGTCGGTGCGGGACCGGTCCGACACGGTCGCCAACCTGATCCGCGGCATCGTCACCGACGAGATGTTCCACATGGGGCTGGCCTGCAACATGCTCGTCGCCGTGGGCGGGCGGCCGCGGATCGCCTCCGTCACCCCCGAGTACCCCGCGCCCCTGCCCGGCGGCGTGCGCAGCAACCTGACGGTGTACCTCTCCGGGCTCACCCGCGCGTACGTGCGGGACGTCCTCATGGCCATCGAGACCCCGGAGTCCCCGCTGCCCGAGCCGTCCGCCGGGCCGCCGACCATCGGCGACTTCTACGACGGTCTCGTCACCGCCTTCCTCGACCACCGCCCCGAGCTCAGCGTCCGCGGTCAGATGGGCCAGCGCATCGGCCCCGACGAACTGCGTCCGATGCGGAACCTGGACGACGTCGTCGCCGCCGTGGAGATCATCAAGGAGCAGGGCGAGGGCAGCTCGGCCTCCCCCGAGGCGCCGTCCGGCGAGGCCACCGGGGGCCACCGCGACGTGGCGCACTACTACGCCTTCGCCGAGATCTACCACGGCCGCACCCTGGAGGAGGCCGACGGCGTGTGGGCGTTCAGCGGGCCGCCCGTCCCCTTCCCGGACGTCCACCCCATGGGCGTGGTCCCCCGGGGCGGCTGGCCCCACCCGCCGCGCGAGGCCGCGACGCTGCTGCGCCGCTTCGACAGCGCCTACGGCGAACTGCTGCGTGACCTGGAGGCCGCCTGGCAGTCCGCGGACCACGGCGCGCTCAACCGCGCGATCAAGACGATGGAGCAGCTGGAGGAGCCCGCCCTGGCCCTCATGGAGATCCCGCTCGGCGACGGGCGCCACACCTACGGCCCCCAGTTCCGCCCGGTCGCTCCGGATGCGGGGCAGCCCCCGTCCGCGGGCAGCGGGTCCCGCGGACGCCGGGCGTGAGCGCGGCGGCGGCGCCTGCCCGGGGCCCCGCCGCTACGTGCCCAGGAACTCGTGGACGAGCTCGATCCGGCCCACGATGTGCCGGTTGAACTCAGGGAGTTCCTCCGCCGGGACCCACAGCTCGAGGATCGTCCGGCCGCCCACCTGGCGCACCGGGTAGCGGGCGGCGAACCCGGCCTCGACCTCGAAGCGCGTCACGTAACCGGCGCCGGAGGCGGGGACGTTCCAGTCGCGGGCGATCCGGATCGCGTAGTCCTCGTCGAGCACCGGGTAGAAGACCGGCTGCTCGGGCAGCCGCGGCGGCCACTCCCGCCACCCCGACGCCTCGACCAGGGCCAGCTCCTCCGGCCCGGTGGGGCGCCACAGCGTCACCGTGTCCGTCATCGTTTTCCTCCCCGCTCGGTCCGGCCGTCCACCGTACGGGCCGCGACGGTCCCCGGCCCACCGGATTACGTCCCGGCATAGGATCGAAGACACGGCATCGCGTGCCGGTCACCGGCCGGGTGAGGCATGGAGGTGCCCGTGAGAATGCCTTACGGAGGCATCCCACCGTGTCAGTCGAGTTGAACCACACCATCGTCCACGCCCGGGACAACCGGGAATCCGCCGACTTCCTCGCGCACATCCTCGGCCTGCGGGCCGGCGAGGCATGGGGCCCGTTCGTCCCCCTGCAGCTGAGCAACGGCGTCACCCTCGACTTCGCCGCCGTCCCGGCGGAGACGATCGTCATGCAGCACTACGCCTTCCTCGTCCCCGAGGCCGCGTTCGACGGCATCCTGAGCAGGATCCAGGAGGCCGGACTCACCTACTGGGCCGATCCGCACGGCAAGCGGCCCGGGGAGATCAACCACAACGACGGCGGCCGCGGCGTCTACTTCATGGACCCGGCCGGGCACGGCATGGAGGTCATCACCCGTCCCTACGGGAGCGGCAGCACCACCGGCGAGAGCTGAGCGGGCGGCGGGGAGGGGTCGCAAGATCCCTCCCCGTCCCGGATCTTGATGGAGCGTCAGGTCCCCCGTACCCTGCCGACAGCGCGCCTCGCGCCCGTCGAGGGGAGTGGTCGTCATGGCCGAGGACCCGTCCGGTGCACCGTCCGACGACGAGATGCTCCAGGCCCTGGCGCGGCACCTGTCCGGGGACGGCGGCGCCGTCCGCCCCGGCTCCTGCGCCGGAGCGGACCTCACCTGGCACTCCCTCCTCGACTGCCGCATCCGCCGCACGACGGAGACCCGCACGGAGACCGCCAGGACCGAGAAGGGCCGCAAGGACCTCTCCGCGCTCGCCACCTACACGCACCTCGACGGCCACCGGCCCGGCCCGCCCGGGGAGCACGGCACCCTGCGCCGGATCGAGCTCGTGCGCGAGGGATCCGTACGCCACAACACCTGCGAGTGCGGCAACGGCGAATGGGCCTGCAGGCGTTGCGAGGGCCGCGGCCGGCTCCCCTGTGACCCCACCACGGCCTGCCCCGACTGCCGCGGACTGGAGTCCTGCGCCGAGTGCGACGGCACCGGCAGACCGCGGCCGCGTAGCAAGGACCGCGCCGGCGACCGCGCCGCGGCGGCGACCGCGTCCCGCACCGTCCCCAGACGCGTCCGCTGCGCCAAGTGCCGGCGCCCCGACGCCGCGTGCCCCACCTGTGCCGGGCGGGGCCGCACGCAGTGCGCCCAGTGCAAGGGGACGGGACTCGTCGACTGCCCCAAGTGCAAGGGCGGCGGCACCGTCGCGCACGACGCCTGCGGGGGGAGCGGGGTCGTCACCACCTGGGTCGGCGGCCTCATCGAGCAGCGCAGCCGCGAGGAACTGGTGCGCCGTCCCCGCAAGCGGCCCCCCTTCCTCGTCCGCCGCCGCACCCATCGGTCGGGCCGGTGGCGCAAGGAGGTGCTGACCGGTGACGACCCGCTGCCCGGCGACCTCGACGCCACGCACACCGAGGCGCTCGTCCCGCACCTCGCCCCGCGCGCCGGCGAGGCCCACCGCCGCGTCGTCCTGCGTCACTTGCCCCTCGCCCGCATCACCCTCCCCACCGACCCCGACCGCGTCTTCTACGCCTTCCCCGGGACCACCGGCATCGAGGTGCTCGGGCTGCCCTCTCGCAGCCGGGTCACCCGCGGCCTGGCGATCGCGGCGGGCGCGCTGGTCGTCCTCGTGCTGCTGCTCAGCCTCCTCGCGTAGCCGGCCCGGTCGCGCGACAGGATCCGGGCGTCGCGGTACGGGATTCCGGATCGGGGCGGTGAGCATGACGAAGGCCCCGGCCTCGTCGGAGGCCGGGGCCCTCGTGCCGCCCGGGCGGGCGGCCGCGAAGTGCGGTGGATCAGTTCATCACGGGCTTCCCGCCGATCTCGCAGGCCTGGCAGGGCGGCCTGCCGCAGGTGCACTGCGTGATCGCCTCGAGCACGCCGCGGTCGTGGTAGAGGCACTCGTCGCGGCAGGTGTGGCGGGGGATGAACCCGGCCTGGATCTCGCCGGGCCAGGGCTCGTGGCCCTCGCGGCAGCGGACGAAGCGCTCCGGGTCGGTCTCGTGCAGCTCGTGCATCGCGGAGCGGGCCTGGTCCTCCAGTTCCCGTACCCGGGTGACCAGGGCCTTGAGCTCGGCGGCGAGGCCCTCGTAGTGCTCTGCGCCGGTCCGCACGTGGGCGGCCCGCAGGGCCATGGCTGCGTTGCCCAGGAACCTGCCGGCGTCCTGGAGGTCGGTGACGTGGTGCATCTGGAGCCCGTTCACGCCACGGACCCACACGGCGTCCATGCTCATTGTCCACCTCTCCGGCGTTCGCCTTGTTCCGTGCGAAGCGTTGTGTGCCGTCCGATGAGCGCGGCGCCATTGCCACGGCATTCACGGAAAAGGCCGATGCATATGAACGCTAAAGCCGCGAGTGGTGTACGTCCAGAAAAAGCGCAGTGAACCGCCTCACAGCGGTCATACCGCCCGGGTCGGGCGCCCCGCGCCCCGGGCAGGGCGGCGCGACCGGTACGGTCCGGCCCCGGCGGGCGGGTGGGCGGCGCGCCGGGAAGGGCTCCCGGCGCCCCCTACGCGAGACCCGGAATGCGGTCGCGCCGGCGATGAGGTATTCCCGGCGAGCGGACCGGGAGAAGGGCGAGTGAATGGAATCCGGTGTTTCCGATGGCGTCGGAAAGGGAACTCCGGAACTCCCCTCGGACGCGCTCCGGACGTCTCCTGCCGACCTTGACAACTGTCTTGCCGTGGCGTCTCCTTGATATAGGGATTGTTTCCCCGGCGTGCGCTCAACGGGGTGTGTCGCAGACGTCGAGGTTGACCTGGGTGCGCCGACGACCGGAGGCAACTTCATGGCGACCTATGAATACCTTTGCAGCAACTGCGGGCCTTTCGACGTCAAGCTCGCGATAGGTTCCGCACCCGACGCGTACGACTGCCCCGCCTGCGCGGGCGAGTCCAGGCGCGTGTTCTGCTCGCCCTCCCTCGCCCTCACGCCGCACGGGCTCGCCACCTCCCGCGAACGGGAGGAGAAGTCCCGTGAGATGCCGGACGTCGTGTCCGCCCCACCGCCGCGCGAGCGGCCGGAGCCGCGGCCCCATCCGGCGCTGTCCCGGCTGCCCAAGCCCTAGTCCGAGGGCGGTGATCGGCGCGTCAGAGGTGCTCAGGGGGGCCGACGCCGGAGCGCGGACGCTCCTCCCGCCCAGGCGGGACCAGCAGGCGCGCCGGCGGCAATCCGTCCCCACGCGGACTTAGGAGGTGCGTCCCCGTGGCGAACGTGGGACTGCTCTTCGTCGGTGCGGTGCTCTTCATGAACGGCCTGCTGCTTTTGCAGAAGGTCGACCCCAAGTCGGCGGCGGTGTTCAACCTCTTCGTGGGTGCACTGCAGGTGCTGACCCCGACGTACCTCATCTTCACGGCCGGCGGTGACCAGGACAAGATCCTGGCGGCATCCGGGATTTACCTCTTCGGATTCACCTACCTGTACGTGGGTATCGTCATCCTCGCGAACATCGACAATGTCTGCGTCGGCTGGTACTCCCTGTTCGTGGCGATTGTCGCCCTCGGGTACTCGTTCGCCAATTTCCATCTCCTCAAGGACTACCCGTTCGGTGTCATCTGGCTGTACTGGGCGTTCCTGTGGGGTCTGTTCTTCCTGCTGCTCGGTCTCAGGAAAACGGAGCTCGGCACTTACGTCGGCTGGGTGACGGCGATCGAGGGCTGGGTCACCGGTGTGATCCCCGCGGCGCTGCTGCTGTCCGGCTACTGGAAGCACACCACGGAGATCGCCATAGCCCTGGGTGCCTTCGGAGTGGTCGTGTTCGCGGCGCTGTGGCCGCTCACCAGGAAGTCGCGCGCACAGGCCCGGGCCGCCGCGTCGTCCGGGTCGCCGGGTTAGGCGTCCGCCCGCCCGGCCCGTCGGGCCGGAGGCGTGGGCGCACCGTCCTGACCGGATCAGAAAAAGAGAGGCTGTCATGCCCGAAGTAGTTTTCAGCGTGGACCAGACCAAGTCGATGCGCGATCAGGACACCCCAGGACACAACAGGTGGCACCCTGACATCCCTGTCGCCGCCATGGTGAAGCCCGGAGCCGAGTTCCGGATGGAGTGCCGGGACTGGACCGACTGCCAGGTGGGCAACAACGACTCCGCCAACGACGTCCGCGACATCGACCTCACCATCCCTCACATGCTCAGCGGCCCGATCGGCGTGGAGGGCGCCGAGCCGGGCGACCTGCTCGTCGTCGACATCCTCGACCTCGGCCCCGTACCCCAGCAGAGCGGGGACGCGGCGGGCCAGGGCTGGGGGTACACCGGCATCTTCGCCAAGGCCAACGGCGGAGGCTTCCTGACCGACTACTTCCCCGACGCCTACAAGGCGGTGTGGGACTTCCACGGTCAGCAGGCGGTCTCCCGGCACCTGCCCGGGATCCGCTTCACCGGCATCACCCACCCCGGGCTGTTCGGGACCGCCCCCTCCGCCGAGCTGCTGGGCCGGTGGAACGCGCGCGAGAAGGCGCTCATCGACACCGACCCCGAACGCGTCCCGCCGCTGGCCGTCCCCCCGGACCCCTCCCACGCGCTCGCCGGCACGGCCACCGGGGACCTGGCCACGCGCATCTGCGCGGAGGGCGCCCGCACGGTGCCGGCCCGTGAGAACGGAGGCAACCACGACATCAAGAACTTCACGCGGGGTTCCCGGGTCTTCTACCCGGTGCACGTCAAGGACGCCAAGCTCTCCGGCGGCGACCTGCACTTCAGCCAGGGCGACGGGGAGATCACCTTCTGCGGCGCCATCGAGATGGGCGGGTTCATCGACTTCCACGTCGACCTGATCAAGGGCGGCATGGAGACGTACGGCATCTCGACCAACCCGGTGTTCATGCCCGGCAACGTCGAACCGCGTTACTCGGACTTCCTCACCTTCATCGGGATCTCCGTCGACCACGACACGGACACCAACTACTACCTCGACGCGACGCTCGCCTACCGCCGCGCGTGCCTCAACGCCGTCGAGTACTTCAAGAAGTTCGGCTACAGCGGCGAGCAGGCCTACCTGCTGCTCGGCTCGTCCCCCATAGAGGGACGCATCAGCGGCATCGTCGACATCCCCAACGCGTGCTGCTCCCTGTACGTGCCGACCGCCATGTTCGACTTCGACGTGCGGCCTTCGGCCACCGGACCGACGCGGGCGGACCGCGGCCGGGCCGCGCTGACCTCCTGACCCCCGGGCCGCTGCGCGCACCGGGTCCCGGCCCGTTCTCGGGCCGGGACCCGTGCACACCCTTGCCGCCGCGGGCTCAGGGGCGGTAGAGCGACTGGAGCCTGACCACCTCGCCGTTCAGGTCGAAACTGACGTCGTAGCCCAGCCACCCGCGTTCCGGGGCGGGCTGGGCCCACCACCGGGTGATGAACTGCGCCTGGGAGTAGGTGTGGGGGGCGGAGTCGTCGCCCAGCGGGACCGACAGCAGGACCCGGCCCTCCGGGGCCATGCGCACCGTCGTGTACGGGCCCTTGCCGGGGATGATGTCCCACCCCTCGATCGGTCCCGTGAGGGGTTCCTTGCGGGCGGAGCGCACCGAGAGGTACGTGCGCCCGTCCTTGATCCACGCGTTGTCGATCTGCACGAACTGCTTGCCGCCGGCCCAGCGCGCAGGGGCCTGCGGCGACCGCGCGTCCGACGGGCCGTCCGATGCCGGGGGCTGGGCGGAGTAGGAGGAGGAGGGCGCGCCGGAGCGCTGCGCCGAGGGCGAGGCGGGGGCCGAAGCCGTCGCCGGTGCGGGGGAGGAGGCGGCCGCGTCGGCACGGGCGGTATCCGCTTCGTCCCTGCCCTCCCCGGAACAGGCGGTGAGGGCGAGGGCGGTGAGGGCGAGGGCGGTGAGGGCGAGGGCGGTGATCCGGGCGGCGGCGCGGCGGCGCGGGGAGGACGAGGCGAACACGGTGGGTCCCATCGGGTCGGGTACGGGTGGCGTGCACAGGCTCTACGCACCGGCCCGCCACGCGGGTTACACCGGGAATGTCATGGACCGGTAACAACTCCCCGCCGCGCTAACCGGCCTCCCGCAGGGACTCCACCCGTCCCTCGCCGTCGTAGTCGATCTCGAACTTCCACCGCGGCCCTCCGGCCAGCCGGCCGACCAGCTCACCCAGTTGACGGTCCTCGGGCTGTCCGCCCGACAGCCGGCGCGTCTCCACGAGCGTCGTGCGCGGCAGAGTCAGCGTGTGCACCACGCCGGTGGGCGTCGGCGTCCCGCCCGCGGCCGCCCGGAGCTGCCGCACGGTGACCCGCACGCTGTCGCCCTGGGCCACCGCGTCGTGGACGTACCCCAGTTCGCTGGCGTACTCCTCGCCCGGTGCGGGGGTCGGGCGGACGAAGGGGGAGGGCGGCGGTGACGGGGTGACCGCCGCCGGTTCCGGTACCCGGGCGGTCCCGGCCAGCGCGAGGCCGCCGCCCAGCAGCGCGCAGGCGAGCACCGCCACGACGGACGCCCGTACCGTCCGCGCGCGGCGGCGGCGCCTTTCGCCGCGGGCCCGTACCTGGTGCGCGGCCGCCGGTACGGCCCGCCCCCGGCCGGACTCGGCGAGTTCGGTGAGGAGCCTGCCCAGCTCGGTCCCGTCAGCCATGCTTCCCCTCCGGAAGTCGGCCCGCCCCGGGGTCCAGTTCCGTGTGCGCCAGCAACCGCGCGAGCGTCGCCCGCCCGCGGCTGAGGTGCACCTTGACGGTGCCGACCGGGGAGCCGGTCTCGGCGGCCACCTGCTCCACCGGCAGGTCGCACAGATGGTGCAGGACGACGGCCCGCCGCTGCCCCTCCGGCAGCTGCCGCAAGGCCTCGACCAGCACCACGTGGTGCGGTTCCGGCGGCGGCACGACCGGGGGCGGGCCCTGCCGGCGGGCCAGCGTCAGCGCGGTGCGCACGCGTCGCCAGCGGCTGACGGCCAGGCGCCACGCCACCGTGCGCACCCAGGCCTCGGGCGCGCCGTGCAGATCGAGTTCGGCCCGGTGCTCCCAGGCCCGGGCGAACGCCTCCTGCACCACGTCCTGCGACTCCGCGAGGTCGCCCGTCATCGCGTACAGCTGGCCGATGAGGCGGCCCACGCTCGCGCCGTAGAAGGTGTCGAACTCACGCTCCCCCATCACGCGCCCCGGAGGGTCCTCCGGCAGTCCCATACCTCATCCCCCGGCCGGACGCCGTGCGTCCCGGCACACACGTGATCAACGCCGCGGGACCATTCTGTTGCCCAGGGCGACCACGCTCAAGCGGCGGCTACGGCGGCTACGGCGGCTACGGCGGCTACGGCGGCTACGACGGCTACGGCGTCGTCGCGGCGGGCTCGGCGCCCGTGGTGTGGCGGTCCACGTTCGCCGTCAGCCGGCGCAGCAGGTCCTGTGCGGTCCCGATCTCCTCCCGGGTCAGCCCCATGGCCTCCCCGATCGCCAGGGGCACGGTGCGGATCCGCTCCCGCAGCGCGGTCCCCTCCGGGGTCAGCGCCACCTCCACCACCCGCTCGTCGTCAGCCCGGCGCTGCCGCTCGAGCAGGCCGTGCGACTCCAGGCGCTTGATCAGCGGCGTGAGCGTCCCGTAGTCCAGGTGCAGGGCGGCCACCAGCTCCTTGACGGACACGGTGCCGTGCTCCCAGAGCACGACCATGACCAGGTACTGGGGGTAGGTCAGGCCCACCGCGTCCAGCAGCGGCCGGTAGACGCCGGTGACCGCGCGCGAGGCCGCGTACAGCGTGAAGCAGAAGTGGTCGTCCAGCAGCAGCGAGGGCTCCGCGGTGCCGCCGTTCCCGGGTGCGCGGGTGTCGTCGTTCACGATTCCCTCCCCCTCCTTGGTCGTCGGTGGTTCTCCCGGCGGACATTGTCGCACCTTCCATGCGGGCTAGTAACTCGTAGTCGATTAGCTTGCGCACAACTTAAACGGACGCTAGATTTCTCGTCATCGCCCGGAGCGGACGCCCCGGACCGACCGCCTGCCCGGCGTGCCAGCCGGGCGCCGTACGCCAAGGAGCCACCGTGAACCTCAAGACCGTCCTCCGCCCCACCCGCAAGAGCGTCGCCGTCCTGGGCGCCGCCGCCGGCGTCGCGGCCCTCACGCTGACGGCCACGGCCCCGGCCAGCGCCGCCAAGGCCGCGCACCGCCCGCAGGAGAAGAAGCCCACGGTCGTCCTGGTGCACGGCGCGTTCGCGGACTCCTCCAGCTGGAACGGCGTGGTGTCACGCCTGAAGCACGCGGGCTATCCGGTTGTGGCCCCGGCCAATCCGCTGCGCGGCCTGGCGAGCGACTCGGCGTACGTGCACAGCTTCCTGAAGAGCGTGAAGGGCCCGGTCGTGCTCGTCGGCCACTCCTACGGCGGCTCGGTGATCACCGAGGCCGCGGCCGACTCCCCCAACGTCAAGGCGCTGGTCTACATAGCCGCCTTCGCCCCGGACAAGGGCGAGACCGTCACGCAGATCTCCGACAAGTTCCCCGGCGGCACCCTGGGCGAGACCCTCAACGCCGTGCCCTTCCCGCTCCCCGGCGGGGGCACCGGCACCGACCTGTACATCAAGGCCGACAAGTTCCGCGCCCAGTTCGCCGCCGACGTGCCGAAGTCCGTCGCCGAGCAGATGGCCGCCACCCAGCGCCCCGTGGCCGCGTCGGTCTTCGACGAGAAGGCCGCGGGTGCCGCCTGGCGGACCATCCCGTCCTGGGACCTGGTCACCACCCAGGACAAGAACATCACCCTCGCCGCCCAGCGCTTCATGGCCGAGCGGGCCCACGCCCACACCGTCGAGGTCAAGGCCTCCCACGCCGTCTCGGTCTCCCGCCCCGGCGCGGTGACCCGCATCATCGAGCAGGCCGCCCGCTCCACCGTCCGCTGACCCACCCCGCGTACGACCCGAAGGACCCCGGCCGGATCCCGGCCGGGGTCCTCGTGCCGCCCGGTGGCTGCGCCGCTCAGCCGCCCAGGACGGGGATCTGCTTCTTCTCCACGGGATGCGCGTCGGCGTACCGCACCAGGTCGAGGAAGCGCCGGTCGCGCACCACCGCCAGCAGTTGTCCCGCGGTGACCGGGGCGGAGGTCTTCGTGTCCTGGTCGGGGTAGACGGCGAGTTCCACGTCGCTGTGGCCGTAGACGAAGCGGACCCGGGTGTACATCGTGTCCGGGGAGCCGTCGAGCAGGCGGTACGCCGCCACCTTGACGCCGCCCGGCAGCGTGCCCTGCGCGCAGCTGCCGCCCCTGAGGGAGTCGGGGTCCTCGGGGCACGTGGCCCCGTGCCGGGTCGTCCCGGGGGCACCGCCGGAGGGCCGCACCGACAGGCTGACGGTGAACACCTTCCCGCCCGCGGTCTCACCCTGGTAGTGCCACACCGCGAGGTCGACCGGCCGGATCAGGCCGACCGCGTCCGGAAGCAGCTCGTCGAGGAGGACCGCCGCCTGCTGCTGGAACCCCTCCTGGCGCTCGCGCTCGGCGGGCGGCAGATCGGCCATGGACTCCTCGGTGTCACTGGTGGGTTCGAGGTGGACCGGCGTCCGGTACGGCGCCGGCTCCTCGGACGTACGCGGCGCGGGTGTGGTGCTCGCGGCGGGACGGACCGTCCTGCCCCCGCCGTCCCCGCCCGGCAGCGCCGCGGATCCGAACACCACGGCCCCGACCGCACAGGCGACCCCGGCGGCGACGGCGACCCGGACCCGTGCCCTGCGGCGCCGTCCCTGGACCACCGCCGCGGGCACCAGGTCGTGGGCGGGCGGCAGCTGCGCCACCGCGTGCTCCATGGCGTCCCTCACCAGCAGGGCGCTCCCGTGCTCGTCCTCGGGCATGTTGTCTCCCATGGCGGTCCCTCAGCTTCCCGTGGCGTAGACGTGGGCCTCGCCCAACTGGGCGCGCAACTTGGCCAGGGAGCGTGAGCACTGGCTCTTGACGGTGGACTCGCTGCACTTCAGCAGCGTGGCGACGGACTCGACGCTCTGGTCCTCCCAGTAGCGCAGCACGACCATGGCCCTGGCCCTGGGCGGCAGTCCGGCGAGCGCCGACAACAGCGTCACCCGCAGGTCGGCATGGTCGGGCGAGGGCCCCGGCCCGGGACGCGAGTGCGCCAGCAGGTCCCGCAGCCGCCGCCTCCGCTCGGCCAGGTACGTACGGGTCAGCACGGTCCTGGCGTACGCCTCGATGTGGTCGGCGGCACTCGCCCGCCGCCAGTGCTGGCACAGCTTGGCCAGCGTGGTCTGCGTCAGGTCCCGGGCCGTGTCCGCATCCCCGCACAGCAGGTACGCGGTCCGGTACAGCCGTTTCTGACTCGCCCGGGCGAAGGCTTCGAAGCTTTCCGGCGCCCGCGGGCCCGCCGCCGCTCCCGGGCCCCGGCCGTTCTCCGGCATCTGCTCTCCTCTCGGGGCCCCGCACGGGGCCCTGTCCTGTCACCCGTGTTCAGAGCGCCGCCGCCCTCCGGAGGTTGAAAGCGGATTTCACCGCGCGGCACGGTCCGGCATCCGGCATCCGGCATCCGGCATCCGGTGAACGCGCGACGCCGGGTAGCCCATGCCCGTCAGCTCCTCGCGCAAGGCCCGGTAGCCGGGCTTCGTGTTCCCCAACGCCTCGTTGACGCGCTCCGCGTGCTCGCCGCCCCCACACGTCTCGGTGGCGGTCAGCGGAACCTCCACCGGTCTGGGCCCGGCGGACTCAGGGTCCGGCTCCGGTGGCGCCGAATCGTCCAAAGGCACCGGCATGTCGCCCTCGGCGTCCGGAACACCCGGCGGGGTCTCGCCCGACCCGTACCTCGGCGCGGGTGAGCCTCCCCGACCGGGCAGGTCCTCGGGCTCGGGCACCTCACCCTTGTCGCCGGGGACGTCCGTGGTGCGGCTCTGCGTGACGGAGGTGATCAGCTCCAGGAACCGCATCTCCGGTTCGGCGCTGCGCTCGGTACCGAGCGGGGACGCACGGAGCCCGCGCTTCCCGCGGGGCTCCGATCGGTGGCGGCGCGCTGAGCGCCGCAGCCGGAGAGCACCATGCGGGCCGGCACGGTCACGACAACGGGCTTCGGAAGGGATGCCGATTGCACGTAGGGCCAACCCGCCATTGATCACGCCCACACACCGAGGAACGTCGAAGGGCCCCACCGCGACCGGTGGGGCCCTTCGGCAACGTGCCCGGTGAGGCACTGGCGGAGGATACGAGATTCGAACTCGTGAGGGGTTGCCCCCAACACGCAGAGCCGAGGTCTCAGCTCAGACACCAGGGACGACGCCGACGAACTCCGCGCCCTTGTGGTTGGTTGCCCATGATGAACGGGAAGCCGTGTCCATCGCTGTACGTGAGGTCGACGCGCGCGTACCCGCTGCGGTGCGGGTTCTCGCAGTTGTCTCGGTCAGGCTGCACGGTCACCGCCTCGCGGTCGCCGGTTACGTCAGCTCGTTCAACGTCGCCGTTGCCGAGGGTGGACCCGCCACCAAACCAGTCACCAGAAGCGATGCCGGCCGCACCGGTGGGAGCTGCCGCACAGCATGGGCGCCAACGTCCTGTGACACCTGGGGCCGCCCGGACGCCTGATCTAATGATGGTTCGAGTGAATCGGGCCTGAAGATGAGGCCTCGGGCCTCCTGGACGATGGAGTATGAGTGCGGTATACGCGCGCTATAGCAATCATCGGTATCTCGATCGCGGTCACTCTGCCCTTCCTTGGCACCGCCTCCGCGCTCGAGCTCAGCTCATCGTCCACTGTCGACAGCAGCACAGCAGGCAGGCTCGTCGTCTCCGAATGGACCTCCGACACGCGTGGAACGTTCGAGGTGAACCCGAAGAGCGGAGCGGTCACGAAGACCCTCACCACCGCCGGCGTGGACGGAGTAGTGTCACCGGATGGTTCGCAGGTCGCGTTCGCCGGTACACCCGGGTGCCAGCCTGTCAACAGTTGCGGCATGCCCACTTCCCTGATGGTTTCCGCAGTCGGTGGAGCGGATCAGCGCACCCTGTTCACCGCCGGGGCGGACGAGGCCGGCTTCACCAGTCTTGAATTTCCTGACTGGGCTCCAGACGGCCAGCACATCGTTTTCGACAGCACTCAGGGAATGGGATGGGTAAAGCCCGACGGAGGGGGCTTCGAGTCCCTGGGCCCGGGGCTCCGCCCGACCTTCTCGCCCGATAGCACGCAGATTGCCTTCCACCAACCCGTGGAGTACCTGGATGATTTCGGGAACACGGAATACGGCGTCGACCTGTTTGTCATGAATCTGGCCACCCGCCAGGTACGCCAGCTCACTACGGACCACCGGGTCTGGAACGCACCTGCCAGCTGGTCACCGGACGGACGCCACATCATCTACCCCACCGACAGTGGGGCGAGTGTGGTCGACACCACGACCGGCGACAGCACATCCGTCATCTCCGGCCTCATGGGTGTCTCGCCGGTGTACTCGCCCGACGGCAGTCAGATCGCCTACTCGGCCTATGACCCGGGCACAGGGCAACACGGGCTGTACGTGGCGGATGCAGACAATCACAATGCACGAATGATTTCCGATCTCCCCGGAACGGAATTGACCGAGTGGATCGAGAACTGACCCGTCAGGGTGCCGTAGCTCACTGACCCGTAACGGCACCTTGGGCCGCCCCACCATCACCACCGACGGCATTGCAACCATCGGCTGACCAGCCACCACGCCGGTCCGGCCCCCGGCACCACCGCGCGGGCCGGACCGGCGGGAGAGACCTCCTGGTGGCCCTGAGGGTGCACCCGACGGTGGTACCGCCCCCGCAACGTCAAGGGCCCTGGATCTCTCCGGGGCAACGAGGGTCGGGCAGCATGACGAAGGGCCCTGCTGACGATCAGCGGGGCCCTCGTTTTGCCTCTTCAGGCGGCTGCGGAGGATACGAGATTCGAACTCGTGAGGGGTTGCCCGCAACGCTTTCCAACTGTGGTGGTGGGGTTGCGGGGTGTGTACGGGGGCGTTCACCTGCGTTCATGGGCGGCTGGCTGTCGATGTGCAGACGGCTGGAAGTCTCGACTGAACGGCTGTGAACGGGGCTGAATGAGACGGAAACCGAGCCGGTCGCCATGGTCCTAGAGCGGACCTTCCCACCATGGCACGTCTAGGTTGTCAGCCGGGATGACCTTGGCCCTTGCCAGAATCTTTCTGTCGAGGGCCCGCACGAGGGCACGCAACTCACGCGCACTCTTCCTGGGCAGTGCGTGAAGCACGGTTTCGAGGTGCTCACGGAAGCCGGCGCCGTAACACCCGCACTCATGGACGCCGCAGTCCCGCTGGGGCATTGACCTGCGCAAACAGGAGACGCACGGCATGCCGTGGGGTTGTTCTTGTGACCGTGGTTGACCGGTGATCCCTGCCCTATCTGGTGCGGATCTGGTGCGGCAGCCAGTGCTCTTGGAAGTCGGGGTGATCGGCGTAGGGCAGCGCCAAGTCGAACAGGTCGGCGCAGGGCCAGTCCTCCCCGTCCCACTGGCAGTCGTCTTGGTTGTCCCAGGGCAACTCGGGATCACCGACAGCAGGGCTGAGCACATGCCGTGTCAGGGTGCGGCGCTTTGCTGCGACCTCTCGGAGCACGCGGGCAGGATCGTGCAGCGCCACGTGTTTCGCGATCGTCGGATGGAAACCGGAGAGGTCGACCTGACAGAAGTCCACGGTGTGGCCGTGGGCGGTCCACTGTCCGCATCCGTCACCATCGCATCGGCCGGCCAGCTCGGCGTCCTCGTCGAGTCGCCTCCGCAGGAACTCCGTCAACTCGTCGCTCATGAGTGCATTGTCGACCTTGGACCACGCTCGACACCCGCACTAGGAGCGAGGTGGGGCGATCACCGGCCTGACCTGTGGCTCCTTGCCCTGGGCGGAGTCCGACGCCATGTCCTCCTGCACACCCCCATTCCCTGTGAGTCCCCGTCCGTTCTGGGCACGGATGTGGCACGGCAGCGGATCAGATGGTTTCCAGCACCGCGGTGGGGAGTGGCTCGTCCAACATTCGCTTGCGGGACAAAGCAAGGCCGAAGCGCCGCTGGATTGCCTCCAGTGCGGTTCGGTATACGTCGCCACGGGGCAAGGTTTCGTCAGGTAGGCCGGCAACGCTGAGCATCTCCTCCATGGAGGAGGCCACCTCCGGGTCCCCGGCGACACCGTCGTAACCCCACGAACTGTCCAGATGAAGGTTGAAGGCGCCCATCGGGCGCTCATCGTGGGCTCGCGGGAGTACGGGACGGCCGGCTGCACGACGCCCGGCACACCGCGGCGACGGTCCTCCTTCTGCTCGGCGTCCCTGATGTCGTCGTCGACGCGATCATGGGCTGGGAACCGGGCGGCTCGGCCCGGATGCGCTCGCGGTACACGCACGTGACCGGACCCGTGCTGAAGCACGTGGCTCGCCAGGTCGGCGACGCGCTGTGGAGCTCGCCGGATACCAACTGAGACGGAGAACGTCGAAGGGCCCCACCGCGACCGGTGGGGCCCTTCGACAACGTGCCCGGTGAGGCACTGGCGGAGGATACGAGATTCGAACTCGTGAGGGGTTGCCCCCAACACGCTTTCCAAGCGTGCGCCCTAGGCCTCTAGGCGAATCCTCCGCGGCAAACATTACTAGACCGGAGGGAGTGCTCGCGAACTCGTTCCCGGGTGATCCGATCAGGTAGGGTGGGCGTAGCCCCTCACGTGGCGCTATCTCGCTGAACTCCCCCAGGGCCGGAAGGCAGCAAGGGTAGGTGGGCTCTGGCGGGTGCGTGAGGGGTCTTTTGCTGCCCGCGGGCCTGTGGGAACGCGGCCCGGGGCGGCCGCGGGGGCCGCCGGTGTGGGGGCCGTCACACGCGCGGGGCCCGGGTGTCGGTGGGGGCCGATATCGTCGTAGGCGTGTCCCTCGCTCTGTACCGCCGCTATCGTCCCGAGTCCTTCGCCGAGGTCATCGGGCAGGAGCACGTCACGGACCCGCTGCAGCAGGCGCTGCGGAACAACCGGGTCAACCACGCGTACCTGTTCAGCGGGCCGCGCGGCTGCGGCAAGACGACCAGCGCCCGCATCCTGGCGCGCTGCCTGAACTGCGAGAAGGGCCCGACGCCGACGCCGTGCGGGGAGTGCCAGTCGTGCCGCGACCTGGCCCGCAACGGCCCGGGGTCGATCGACGTGATCGAGATCGACGCGGCGTCGCACGGCGGTGTGGACGACGCCCGCGACCTGCGGGAGAAGGCCTTCTTCGGGCCGGCGAGCAGCCGTTACAAGATCTACATCATCGACGAGGCGCACATGGTCACCTCGGCGGGCTTCAACGCCCTGCTGAAGGTGGTCGAGGAGCCCCCGGAGCACCTGAAGTTCATCTTCGCGACCACCGAGCCCGAGAAGGTCATCGGCACCATCCGGTCGCGCACCCACCACTACCCGTTCCGGCTGGTGCCGCCCGGCACGCTGCGCGACTACCTGGCGGAGGTCTGCGAGCGGGAGGCGATCCCGGTCGAGGCAGGGGTGTACCCGCTGGTGGTCCGGTCCGGGGCCGGCTCGGTGCGTGACTCGATGTCCGTGATGGACCAGTTGCTCGCCGGTGCGGGCGAGGCCGGTGTGACGTACGCCATGGCGACCTCGCTGCTCGGCTACACCGACGCCGCGCTGCTGGACGACGTCGTGGACGCCTTCGCCGCCGGGGACGGCGCGGCGGCGTTCGAGGTCGTGGACCGCGTGATCGAGGGCGGGCACGACCCGCGGCGCTTCGTGGCCGACCTGCTGGAGCGGCTGCGGGACCTGGTGATCCTCGCGGCGGTGCCGGACGCGTTGGAGAAGGGGCTGATCGACGCCCCCGCCGACGTCGTGGAGCGGATGCGGGCCCAAGCCGGGGTGTTCGGGGCGGCGGAGCTCAGCCGTGCCGCGGACCTGGTCAACAGCGGGCTCACGGAGATGCGCGGGGCGACCTCGCCGCGTCTGCAGCTGGAGTTGATCTGCGCCCGCGTGCTGCTGCCGGCGGCCTACGACGACGAGCGGTCGCTGCAGGCCCGCCTGGACCGGCTGGAACGCCGCGCCTCCGCCGGTGGTTTCGCGGCCCCCGCGGGCGGCCCGGCGGCCCCGGTCGTGGAGTTCGGCGAACCGCTCCCGCCCGGCGGCGGCCCCGCCGCGGCGCGCGCGGCGATGGGCGGACCGGCCCGGCCCGCCGAAGCCGCACCCCCCGCCACACCCGCACCCGCATCCACACCGGCCCCGGCGGCCGCCCCCGAGCCCACGCCGGCGCCCGCCGCCCCGCCCGCGCAGCCCCCGGCCGCGCAACGTCCCGGCGCCTGGCCGACCGCTGCCGCCCCCGGCGGCGGGCAGCGTCCCGGCGCCTGGCCCACCGCGGCATCGGCGTCGGCCCCGGCCCCGGAGTCCGCCCCCGCGGCGCCGCCCGCACAGGACCCCGCTCCTGCACCGCCCGCGGCGGGCGCGCAGCCCATCGGCGACGCCTCACGCGTCCACCAGATGTGGCCCACCGTCCTCGAGGCGGTCAAGCGGCTGCGCAAGGTGACGTGGATACTGCTCGACCAGAACGCCCGGCTCGTCGGCTTCGACGGCTCGACCCTGCAGATCGGCTTCGACAACCCCGGTGCCCGCGACAGCTTCGCCAACCGCGGACACGAGGAGGTGCTCAAGCAGGCGATCAGCGAGGCCCTGGGCGTCCAGTGGCGCATCGAGGCGATCGTCAGCCCGGGCGGCGGCCCCGGAGGCGGTGGCCCGGGCCCGGCGGGACCCGGCGGTGGCCCCGGCGGCTCCCGTCCCGCCCCCGCGTCCCCGGCACCGTCCGCGCAGCAGCAGCAGCAGCCGCACCAGCACCATCACCAGCAACCGCAGCAACAACCCCACCAGCAGTCCCAGAGCCCGGCGCCGTCCCCGTCGCCGCCCGCCGCCGCGGCGGCCCGTGCCGCCGTCAACGCGGCGCCTGCGGCGTCCGCGTACCCGCCGGTCACCGACGAGCCGCCGCCCATCGAGTACGACATGCCCGAGGACGACGACCCGGACCTGGACGAGACGGCGCTCAGCGGCCACGACCTCATCGTGCGCGAGCTGGGTGCCACCGTGATCGAGGAGATCGCCAACGAGTAGCCGCGGCGCCCCCGTTCCCCTGTGCGGAACGGTACGGCGGGGGCGGAACGGGCGACGCGCGCCGCTCGTTCCCTCGTACGGGTAGCGCGAGCGGGCCCCCGAGCACGTAGGCTCGCCCTACCCGCACAACCGACGTCGTGAGGCAGGAGCGAGACCGTGATCCCCGGTGGTGGTCAGCCGAACATGCAGCAGCTGCTCAAGCAGGCACAGAAGATGCAGCAGGACCTCGCGGCGGCCCAGCAGGAGCTCGCCGAGACCGAGATCGAGGGAACGGCCGGCGGTGGTCTGGTGAAGGCGACCGTGACCGGAGCCGGTGAGCTGCGGGGGCTGGTCATCGACCCCAAGGCGGTCGATCCTGAGGACACGGAGACGCTGGCCGATCTGGTCGTCGCCGCCGTGCACAACGCGACCGCGAGCGCGCAGGAGCTGCAGCAGAGCAAGCTCGGCCCGCTCGCCCAGGGGCTCGGGGGCATCCCCGGCCTTCCTTTCTAGTTCCAGGCGACGAAGAGGGCACAGCGTGTACGAGGGCGTGGTTCAGGACCTGATCGACGAGCTGGGCAGGCTGCCCGGCGTGGGTCCCAAGAGCGCGCAGCGGATCGCCTTCCACATCCTGCAGGCGGACCCCGCCGACGTCCGACGGCTCGCGCACGCCCTCAGCGAGGTGAAGGCGAAGGTCAGGTTCTGCGCGGTCTGCGGCAACGTCGCCGAGGCCGACCAGTGCCGGGTCTGCCGTGATCCGCGCCGCGACCCGGCCGTCATCTGCGTGGTCGAGGAACCCAAGGACGTGGTGGCGATCGAGCGGACCCGCGAGTTCCGCGGCCGCTACCACGTGCTCGGCGGCGCGATCAGTCCGATCGAGGGGGTCGGCCCGGACGACCTGCGCATACGGGAGCTGCTGGCGCGGCTCGCGGACGGTAGCGTCACCGAGCTGATCCTGGCCACCGACCCCAACCTCGAGGGGGAGGCGACGGCCACGTATCTCGCACGCATGGTCAAACCGATGGGACTGAAGGTCACCCGTCTCGCGAGCGGTCTGCCGGTCGGCGGCGACTTGGAGTACGCCGACGAGGTCACGCTCGGCCGGGCCTTTGAAGGAAGGCGGCTGCTTGATGTCTGACAACGCCCTGGACCCCGACGACTTCGCCTCCTCGATCTCGGACCAGATCGAGAGCTTCATCCTGTCGGTACGGGAGGTCGCCAAGGGCGACGACCCCGACAGCGCGGTGCCCTACCTGCTGCTGGAGGTCTCCCAGCTGCTGCTGGCCGGGGGCCGCCTCGGGGCGCACGAGGACATCGTCCCGGAGGAGCGCTACGAGCCCGACATCGGCCCGGAGCCCGACGCCGACGAGCTGCGCCAGCGGCTCGCGGTGCTGCTGGAGCCGATCGACGTCTACTCCGAGGTCTTCGACCCTTACGTGCCGCGCAGCACCCCGGTGGCCTGCCGGATCTCCGACGACCTCGCGGACGTGGTGACGGACCTCGCGCACGGCCTGGCGCACTTCCGCGAGGGCCGGGTCAGCGAGGCGCTGTGGTGGTGGCAGTTCTCCTACCTGTCCAACTGGGGGCCGACCGCCTCGGCCTCGCTGCGGGCCCTGCAGTCCCTCGTCGCCCATGTGCGGCTGGACAGCCCGCTGGACGCGCTGGACGGACTGGACACCGACCACGGCGCGGACGACGAGGACAAGCTCGCCGCCGAGGCCGGCCGGGTCATGGCCGCCGAGATCGCCAAGCCGCTGGGGCTGCGCCCCAGCCGCTGAACCCCCACCGCGCCCGCCCCTCCCGAGGGGCGGGCGCGTGTGCGTGGTCGGGTCTCCCAGGCGGGGACCCGGGGCCGTAGTGACCCGGAGCACGCCGCCCGGTGTGCATAGGTCGGCGTGTCGTTGGGCAGATGGCTCGCAGAGTGGGCCCGGCGTCTCAGCATGTGGTATTGAGGGGTCGGTTCCGGCCTGCTCGTTAGACTGAGCCGAACGCAGTACCGGATTTGAGGAGCGCACGTGGGCCTTGTCGTGCAGAAGTACGGCGGCTCCTCCGTTGCGGATGCCGAGGGCATCAAGCGCGTTGCCAAGCGGATCGTCGATGCCAAGAAGAGCGGCCACCAGGTGGTCGTCGTGGTCTCGGCGATGGGTGACACGACGGACGAGTTGATCGAGCTCGCCGAACAGGTATCTCCGATGCCTACCGGCCGCGAGTTCGACATGCTGCTGACCGCCGGAGAACGGATCTCCATGGCCCTGCTGGCGATGGCGATCAAGAACCTCGGACACGAGGCGCAGTCGTTCACCGGTAGTCAGGCGGGTGTCATCACCGACTCCGTCCACAACAAAGCACGCATCATCGACGTCACGCCGGGCCGCATCCGCACCGCCCTCGACCAGGGCAACATCGCGATCGTGGCCGGCTTCCAGGGCGTGTCCCAGGACAGCAAGGACATCACGACGCTGGGCCGGGGCGGCTCCGACACCACCGCGGTGGCGCTGGCGGCGGCCCTCGACGCCGGGGTGTGCGAGATCTACACCGACGTCGACGGCGTGTTCACCGCCGACCCGCGCGTGGTGAAGAAGGCGCGGAAGATCGACTGGATCTCCTCCGAGGACATGCTGGAGCTCGCCAGCTCCGGCTCCAAGGTGCTGCTCCACCGCTGCGTGGAGTACGCCCGCCGTTACAACATCCCGATCCACGTCCGGTCGTCGTTCTCCGGCCTCCAGGGCACTTGGGTCAGCAATGAGCCGCGAGAGGACCAGACGGGCATGGAGCACGCGATCATCTCCGGTGTCGCGCACGACACATCCGAGGCCAAGGTGACGGTCGTCGGTGTGCCCGACAAGCCGGGCGAGGCGGCCGTGATCTTCCGGGCGATCGCGGACGCCGAGATCAACATCGACATGGTGGTGCAGAACGTGTCGGCCGCGGCCACCGGCCTGACCGACATCTCCTTCACCCTCCCCAAGGCCGACGGCCCGAGGGCGATCGAGGCCCTGAAGCGCGTCCAGGGCACCATCGGTTTCGAGACGCTCCGCTACGACGACCAGATCGCCAAGATCTCGCTGGTCGGCGCAGGCATGAAGACCAACCCCGGTGTCACGGCGCAGTTCTTCGAGGCGCTGTCCAACGCGGGCGTGAACATCGAGCTGATCTCGACCTCCGAGATCCGCATCTCGGTCGTCACCCGCGCCGACGACGTCAACGAGGCCGTGCGCGCCGTGCACTCCGCGTTCGGCCTGGACAGCGAAACCGACGAAGCGGTCGTCTACGGAGGAACAGGCCGCTGAGCACCCCGATTTCGGTCGGGTGACCCAAATCTCTGGTCTGGACCGCTTGATCGGAAGCCTGTAGGCGCCAGACAATTTCAGCTCCCTGTGTGTCGCAACCGTGCGACGCGCAGGGAGCGTCTTTGTGTCAGCGCACTGCCCTACTGTGCTGCAGGCCGGGCGCGGCGCAACAGCGCCAGCAAAAGGGGCATTGGGGAAGAGTTGGTACGCATGCGCATATGTGCTACACCGTCAAAAACGGTGCCTCGGGCGTACAACCCTGACGGGGGGACGCGTGTCCAACAGGCGTGGCAGAGGCACTCGGCATCGAAGCACCCCTCGTGGGGCGGGGCAGCGCTCCGGCGCGTCCGCACGTCCGGCGGCCGTCGCGCGCAGTCGGCGGCATCCCGGTGATCGCGCCCTGGCCTGTGGTGCAGGCGCCCTCGGACCGCGACCGCGGCGACACTGACGCCGCGATGTCAGTCGGGACCACCGTCGACCACCTCACCGAGACCTACCGGGCCCACTACCGCTCGCTGCTCGGCCTCGCCGCACTCCTGCTGGACGACACCGCCTCCTGCGAGGACGTCGTCCAGGAGGCCTTCATCCGCGTCCACTCGGCCCGCAAGCGGGTCCGCGAACCCGAGAAGACCCTCGCCTACCTCCGGCAGACCGTCGTCAACCTCTCCCGCTCCGCGCTGCGCCGCCGCATCATGGGCATGCGGCTGCTGTCCAAGCCCATGCCCGACATGGCGAGCGCCGAGGAGGGGGCGTACGAGGCGCTGGAGCGTGACGAGTTGAAGGCGGCCCTGCGCAAGCTGCAGCGCCGGCAGCGCGAGGTCCTCGTCCTGCGCTACTTCGCCGACATGACCGAAGCCCAAGTAGCCGAGACCCTCGGCATTTCCCTAGGCTCGGTGAAGGCGTACGGCTCGCGTGGTCTCGCGGCGCTCCGCGTCGCGATGGAGGCCCCGGCATGACCAACCCGAACCCACCCGGCGGTATGGAAACCGAGAACGACATCGGCGGTGGCAGCCCCGAGGAGCGGCTGAACCCCGACGAACTGGCGCTGCGCCGGCTCATGCGCGACGCCGTGAGCGACATCCAACCGGGCCAGGAGGCGCTGGAGCACCTGCGCCGCGCGGTCCCCGCCCGGCGGGCGCACCGTCGGCAGTTGCTGGCCGGCAGCGCGGCCGCGTGCCTGCTGGCGCTGGTCGCGGTCCCCGCCGCCCTCCACGCGGCGGACCTCTCCGGATCCGCCAGGACCGGCACCGCCAACGCCTCCAGCGCCCAGGACACCGGTGGCACCGACGGCGACGCGAACGGCCCCGCCGCCGGCGCCGGCACGCCCTCCCCGTCCGACGGCGACGGCCGTCGCGACGAGGACCCCACGCGCACCGGCGGCTCCCACGGGCACGTCACCCCCGGAGCAACGGGCTCCGCGGACCCCTCCGACACGCTCGCGGCCAACGCCCCGCTGTGCACCGCCGGCGACCTCGGCAGCGCCTCCGGGTACGCCGGCGCCGCCGACGGCTCGGGCCGGGTCGACGGCTGGTTCCAGGTGGCGAACACCTCGAAGGGCTCGTGCACCGTCGATGGCGGCGGTTCGGTCAGCGTCTCCTCCACCCAGGGCGCGGCCGACTCCGCCCGCATCAACGTCGTCGACCACACCCCGAACGACGGCACCACACTGCCCGACTCCCTCGGCACGACGCTGATCCTCAAGCCCGGGCAGAGCTACCGGGTCGAGTTCACCTGGGTCCCGGCCGCCGGCGGCGACTCGGGCGGCTGCACCCCCCCGGCCACGCCGACGCCCACCGCGACCGCCACCAACACCCCGTCCGGCGAGGCGTCCGCGCCCCCGGCGGGTGTGGACGGCCCCGGCCAGGGCGGCCCGGCGGGCAGCATCGTGCTGAGCCACACGCCCGAGGCCGGAGCGCCCGTCGTCATGGCGACGATCGGCGGTGCCTGCGCCGGGACGGTCTACAGGACAGGCGCCATCGCCGCGCAGTAGCGGGGGGCGGTTCCCGGGGACGCCCGGGCGCCCCGTACCGTTGACGGCGTGTACCGGTTCCTGCTGTCCCCCCGCTGGCTGGGCGGGCACCTCTTCATGGTGTGCGCCGTGGTCCTCTGCACCTTCATGGGCAGCTGGCAGCTGAGCCGGTTCGAGGCCCGCGTCGACAGCCACCGCGCCGCCCAGGACAAGCCCGCGGCCACCGCCCGGGACGCGGCGCCGCTGGAGCGCCTGCTGCCGCGGGCGACCTCCGCGCTGACCACCGAGACGGCCGGCCGCACGGTACGGGCCACCGGCCGCTACGACACGGCGCACCAGTTCCTCGTGCCCGGCCGTGAGCTCGACGGACGCACCGGCTACTACGTGCTCACCCCGCTGCTGACCGGCGACGGCGCTGCCGCCCTGCCCGTCGTCCGCGGCTGGCTGCCCGGCGACGCGGACCGCGCGTCCGCCGTCGGCGTGCCCGCACCGCCGGCCGGCGAGGTCACCGTCACCGGGGCCCTGCAGGCCCCCGAGAGCGCCGGCACCGACGGCGCGATCGGCCGCGGCGGGCTCGCCGAGGGACAGCTGGGGATCATCAGCGCGGCGTCCCTGGTCAACCTCGTCCCGTACCAGGTGTATGGCGCCTGGATCACCCAGACCGAGGCCGTCCCCGCGCCCCTGCGGGCCGTCCCGCCGGTCGCGCCGAGCGGCACCGGCCTGGACCTCAAGGCCTTCCAGAACCTCGGTTACACCGGCGAGTGGTTCGTCTTCGCGGGCTTCGTGGTCTTCATGTGGTTCCGGCTCGTCCGGCGGGAGGCCGAGACCCGGCGCGACGCCGAGCTCGGCCTCACCGGGGAGGAGGGGCCGGCCGCGGCCTCAGCCGCCGAGGTGGCGCCGGACGAAATCCAGCTCCAGTCGTAGCTGCTTGATCCGCTCGTCGACGACGAGCGAGCCGTGCCCGGCGTCGTAGCGGTAGACCTCGTGCGCCTTGCCCAGGCCCGCCAGCCGCTCGACGTAGTTGTCGATCTGCCGGATGGGGCAGCGCGGGTCGTTGAGGCCCGCCGAGACGTAGACCGGGGCCTTGACCCGCGCCACGTACGTGATCGGCGAGGACGCCTCGTAGCGGTCCGGGACCTCCTCGGGGGAACCGCCGAACAGGGTGCGGTCCAGCGCCTTCAGCGCCTCCATCTCGTCGCCGTACGCCGTCACGTAGTCCGCGACCGGCACCGCCGCCAGGCCCACCGTCCACAGCTCGGGCTGGGTGCCCAGCCCCAGCAGCGTCAGGAAGCCGCCCCAGGAGCCGCCGGACAGCACCAGCCGGGCCGGGTCGGCGAAGCCCGACTCCACCGCCCACGTCCGGACGGCCGCGATGTCCTCCAGCTCGATCAGGCCGACGCGGTGCTTGAGCGCGTCCGTCCACTCCCGGCCGTAGCCCGTGGAACCGCGGTAGTTGACCCGCACCACCGCGTACCCGTGGTCCAGCCAGGCCGCCGGGCCGGCCGCGAAGGCGTCCGAGTCGTGCCAGGTGGGCCCGCCGTGGATCTCGAACACCGTCGGGTACGGGCCCTCGCCCCGCGCGGGCCGCTGGACGAGCGCGTGCACCGGCCCGCCGGGCCCGTCCACCCACACGTCCTCCACCGGGAGCGAGCCCGGGGCCCGCTCACCCGGCGCCTCCAGCACCACGGCCCCGGTCGTCGACCGCACCTCGGAGGGCGCCGCCGCCGACGACCACAGGAACTCCACCGTGCCGTCGGGGCGGGCCGTCGCGCCGCTCACCGAACCCGCCGGGGTGTCCAGCCGGGTCAGCTCGCCGTCCGCCAGCCCGTAGCGGTAGATCTCGCTGCGGGCCCGGTACGTGTGCACCACCAGCAGCGCGGTGCCGTCCGGGTACCACTCCGCCGCGACGTCACCGGGCAGGTCGATCGCCAGGGCGGTCTCCGTGCCCGCCGCGACGTCCCAGACCATCGGCTCCCAGCGGCCGCGCCGCTGGTGCGCCACCAGCAGCCGGGCGTCGCCCGGCACGGGGGCGAACCCCAGGCACTCCAGGCCCAGTTCCTTCGTGCCGCCCTCGCTGTCGTCCAGCTCCGCGACCGTCGTGCCGTCCGTCGTGACGACCCGCAGCGCCGAGTGCATCGCGTCGCCGTGCTCGGTGTGCTCGACGACGACCAGCGTGCCGTCCTCCGACAGCGCGCCGACCCCACCCGACTCCTCGTGCCGGTAGATCTCCACCGGTTCCGCCCCGGGACGCACGACGTGGATCGTCGTGCCCTCCTCGTCGGTGGAGCGGCCCACCACCGACAGCCCGCCCCGGCCCAGCGCCAGCCCCGCGGGGTACGAGGGCTCCAGGCCGGGCGCGGCCGGCTCGTCCGGGCCGCCCGCGAAGGGCTGCCGCATCCAGACCCCGAACTCGTCCCCGTCGGTGTCCGCGAACCACCACACCCACGCGCCGTCCGGCGTCAGCGTCCCGTCCGACGTGCCGTTCGGCCGGTCGGTGACCTGCCGCTGCGCCCCGGTCGTCCGGTCCCACGCGTACAGCTCGTAGGTACCCGTCGCATTCGACACGAACAGGCTGCGGTGGGGGGCGTCCTCCGCCCACTCCGGCAGTCCGACGCGTGGCGCCCGGAAGCGCTTCTCCCAATCCGGCATACCAGCCATGACGTCGCTCATGCCACCATCAAACCCGATCGCGCCCCGCAGCGGACCGTGGCCGTCGTCACCAGCTGCGATCACGCCCCGGAACGACGATCAGCGCCGTCCCCCGCCCCAGGTCCACCCGCGACCGCGGGGGTGCCCCGTCGCCCTCCTCGTCGCGCAGCATCAGCGTCGCCCGGCGCTCGTCCAACTCGCTGCGCTTGCCCGGCGAGAAGCTCGCGTGCAGCTGCTCGAAACCGGTCGCGGAGACCTGCCCGCTCCGTCCGCCCCACCGGCCCGCCCGCAGCACCTGGTCGACGAAGGCCACCCCGATCAGCAGGATCACCAGGCCCGGCAGCGTCATGAAGACCACGAACTCGACACCCATGGCCCAACCTTCGCACGGCGGCGGCGCACCTGCGACGGCCCGGGCGGCACCCGGTTACCCTCGCGCCATGACCGACACCGAACATCCCCTCGTCCCGCCGGACTTCGTCGTCCCGGACCCGCCCGCCACCGAACGCTTCCGCCTGGAGCCCCTCGGCCCGCGGCACAACGCCGCCGACCACGCCGCCTGGACGTCCGGCATCGACCACATCCGCGCCACCCCCGGCTTCGAGGGCCGCTCCTGGCCGCCGCCGGACGGGATGAGCCTCGAAGCCAACCTGGAGGACCTGCGCAAGCACGCGGAGGACTTCGAGCGCCGCACCGGCTTCACCTACACCGTCCTGTCCGTCCCCGGCGGCGACGTCATCGGCTGCGTGTACGTCTACGGCTCACGCACCGAGCCCGGCGTCATCGACGTCCGCTCCTGGGTCAGCGCCCCCCACGCCGCCCTGGACGCCGCGCTCCACCGCGTCGTCAGCGACTGGCTGGCCGACGCCTGGCCCTTCGAGCGCATCGCCTACGCGCCCCGCTGAACCCCTGTCCGGGCCCTTGGGAAGTTCACGCGTTCGGCCCACTCGGGCCGCCACCACGTACGACGTGTGATGGGGTGGTGACGCAGCGGAGCCGCGGGGGGTGCGTCCGAGCGCTCCGCGACACGACCGGACCCTGATTCCCCGGGGGCGGCCCGGGCGCCGCGTCCGGCGGTCCCCCCGTCACACGGGCGTACGAGGAAGGCGTGGCGATGATCGCTGTACGGGACACCGACGGGATACCCCGGCGCAGGCTGCGGGGCGCGCTCGCGGTGCTGAGCACCTGCGGGCTCCTGCTGACCGCTGCCTGCGCCACCGCCGACCCGCTGCGGCTGTCCCCCGACGCCGACCGGGCGGCCGCGGACCCCGCGGCGGGCGTACCCCCCGAGCTGCGGCGCTACTACGAGCAGCACCTCGACTGGGAAGCCTGTCAGGACGTGCCCGGCTTCCAGTGCGCGACCGTGACGGTGCCCCTGGACTACGCCCACCCGGAAGCGGGCGACATCACCCTGACCGCCGCCCGCGTGCGGGCCACCGGCGAGGCCGCCGCCCGCGTCGGCTCGCTCCAAATCAACCCCGGCGGTCCCGGCGAGTCCGCCGTCGACTACCTGGTCGCCGCCGCCGGCACCTTCTCCCCGGCCACGCGCTCCGCGTACGACCTGGTCGCCGTCGACCCGCGCGGCGTGCAGTACAGCACCCCCGTGGAGTGCGCCACCGACACCCCGGCCATCCCCATGGGCTTCGGCCTGCGGCTGTCCGGCGACGCGGCCGAGATCACCGACTCCTACGAGGCGTTCGAGGAACTCGCCGACGCCTGCGAGGAGCACGCCGGGGAACTGCTGCCCCACCTCGGCACCCCGGACGCGGCACGCGACATGGACGTCGTGCGCGCCCTCCTCGGCGACGAGCGCCTGCACTACCTCGGCTACTCCTACGGCACCTACCTCGGCGCGACCTACGCCGAGCTGTTCCCCTCGCGGGTCGGCCGCATGGTCCTCGACGGCGCCGTCGACCCGGCGATCGACGGCTACCGCGAGAACCTGGACAGCACCGCCGGGTACCAGCTGGCCTGGGACTCCTTCGCCGCCGACTGCGCCGCCCGCCCCGACTGCCCGGTCGGCCACTCCGTCGCGGAGGCCGGCCGCGTCCTCGACGGCCTGCGGGACAAGCTGGACGCCGGCCCGCTGCGCCAGGGCAAGGACATCACCGTCACCGGCGAGGACCTCCTCACCGCGGTCATCACGGCCCTGCGCGAGGCCTCCTGGGAGGAACTGCGCACCATGCTGCGCCAGATCCTGGCCGGCGACACCACCGAGCTGCAGCAGTTCGGCGGCACGGACGAGGGCGACTCCGGCAACGCCGCGGACGCCCTCCTCGCCGTCGACTGCCTCAGCTCCACCCTCGGGGCCCGCTTCTCCGAGGCCCAGGCCCAGGCCGCACTGCCCGCCTTCCTGCACGCCTCGCCCCAGTTCGGCACCTCACTGGCCACGTTCCTGGTGCTGTGCACCCACTGGCCCGTCCCGGCGACCCAGACCCCGCACGCCATCGCCGCCCCCGGGGCCGCCCCCATCCTCGTCGTCGGCACCACCCGCGACCCCGCCACCCCGTACCCCTGGGCCCAGTCCCTCGCCCGTCAACTCGACTCCGGCCACCTCCTCACCTACGACGGCGACGGCCACACCGCCTACCACCGCGGCAGCCCCTGCATCGACGACGCCGTCGACCTCTACCTGACCCACGGCGAACTCCCCGCCCCCGGCACCATCTGCGGCTGACCCGCGCCGCTGCGCGTCCGGGCCTTGGCCGTTGGCCCGTGCCGGGTCAGACTCGTGCCCGTGGAGGAAGCGATCCCGCTCGGCCGGGGCGATGTGCGCTGGGTGTTCCCGGATCCGGCTGACGCCGAGGCCGTGCAGGAAGCGCTGAGCACGGCCGGTGCGCTCGTCTCGCGGTTGGCCGAGCACCTCGGCGTCCGGGCCGGTCACACCGGAAGTGGCCTGGAGTACCACCGCGTTGAGGGCTTCGAGCTCGCGGGAGTCTTCGGCTCCGTGGAGGTCCGCGAGGTCTCCTTCCATGCGCGGCTGTACGTCCCGCGGCGATGCCTCTGGGACCTGCGCGGGGGTCCGCCGTGGGAGGTCGAGGCGGAGGTCAGGGTGGCGTGCGACCGCGAGGTGGATTGCGGCGGGCACACCGTCGCCGAGAGCGGGCGCTCCTGCGACACCCCCCTGGACGCGGCGCGCGGCCTGGTGCGGGCCGCGGCGTGGCTGCTTGCCCAGGGTGTCGGTGAGCCGCCGCACGCTTGGCGCTCGCGGGACCCTGGGTGCCCCCCGGGTCCGGTGGACTGAGAGGACGGCCTCGGGGCGGCCGGCACGCGGCGGCCATCCCTATTAGTATTGAATGATACGATCGCGAACGTAACAATAGGTGGAGCTGACGCGATGGGTGTGGCCCGTTCCTTCCTCTCGTGCAGCACCGGGAGGACAGGAGCAGTCATGAAGATCGCAGTCGCCGGCGGTACCGGGGTGGCCGGACGTTTCGTGGTGGAGGCCGTACGGGCCCGCGGACACGAACCCGTGGTGCTGTCACGCGGACAGGGCGTCGACCTGGTGAGCGGGTCGGGGCTGGAAGCGGCGCTGACCGGGGCCGACGCGGTGATCGACGTCAGCAACGTGACCACGAACCGCAAGTCGGTCGCCGTCGGCTTCTTCGAGAAGGCGGGACGGAACCTCATCGGTGCGGCCGAACGCGCCGGGGTCCGGCACCTCGTGACGCCGTCGATCGTGGGGGTCGACCGGGTCGGGCACCCGTACTACACGGGCAAGCTGCGGCAGGAGGAGATCATCCGGGGCGGGCCGGTGCCATGGACCATCATGCGGGCGACGCAGTTCTACCGTCGGTCAGGCGCTGAGCGGTGTCCCCGGACCGATCGCGCTGGTGCCGACGGCGCCGGTCCAGCCCATCGCCGTACGGGAAGTGGCCGAAGCCCTCGTCGACCTCGCCCTCGAAGCGCCGAAGGGGATGGCCCCCGAGCTCGCGGGCCCGCAGGTCGAGTCCCTGGTCGACCTGGCCCGGCGCCTCATCGCCGCGGGCGGCGCGCGCCGCCGTCCGGTCGTGCCCCTGTACTTCCCCGGCGGGATGCGCAGCGGCGGCCTGCTGCCGACCGGCCCGGGCCCCCGCGGCACCCAGACGTTCGCCGAGTGGCTCGAGGCGCAGAGCGCGGCGAAGCCCTCATGAGCGGCCCCGGCTTCGGCCGGGACCGCGAGCGGTGGTCAGGCGGATAGTCACATGAACGAGTCAGGGCTCCCGGGAACATTCCTGGGAGCCCTGATCTGCATCTACGAAGTCGGGGTGGCGGGATTTGAACCCACGGCCTCTTCGTCCCGAACGAAGCGCGCTACCAAGCTGCGCCACACCCCGGTGTCGCGTCGTGGCCTCGGGCCCGGCGCGACGAGGATTACTCTAGCGGACCTCCCGCTGGAGACGAAATCCGGTTTTCCGCGGCGGCTCAGGCGCCCGGTGTCAGGGTGAGCAGGGTGGCCTCGGGCGGGCAGGCGAAGCGGACCGGGGTGTAGCGGTTGGTGCCGCAGCCCGCGGAGACGTGCAGGTAGGAGCGGTGACCGGCGGCCTCGTGGGTGGACAGGCCCTTGACCCGGTCCGCGTCGATGTCGCAGTTGGTGACGAGGGCGCCGTAGAACGGGATGCACAGCTGGCCGCCGTGGGTGTGCCCGGCGAGGATCAGCGGGTAGCGGTCGGCGGTGAAGGCGTCGAGTACGCGCAGGTACGGGGCGTGGACGACCGCGAGCGAGAGGTCGGCGTCCGTGTCGGGACCGCCGGCGATGGCGGCGTAGCGGTCGCGCCGGATGTGGGGGTCGTCGAGGCCCGCGAAGGCGATCTCGATGCCGTCGTCGAGCTTGAGGCGGCCGCGGGTGTTGTTGACCCCGACCCAGCCGGCCACGTCGAAGGCGTCGCGGATCTCCTCCCACGGGTTGCGGATGACGCCGATGGCGGGGTTGTTCTGGCCGTTGAGACCGTACGTGCCCCGGAGGCGCTCGGCGAGGTAGCGGGCGGGGTTGCGCGGGGTGGGGCCGTAGTAGTCGTTGGAGCCGAAGACGTAGGCGCCGGGGAGGTCGAGCAGCGGCCCGAGGGCGTCCATCAGCTCGGGGACGCCCTGGGGGTCGGAGAGGTTGTCGCCGGTGTTCACGACGAAGTCGGGGCGGAGCCCGGCCAGCGACTGCAGCCAGCGGCGCTTCTTGTTCTGGCCGCGGACCATGTGGATGTCGGAGACCTGCAGGACGCGGATCGGCCGCATCCCGGCCGGCAGCACCGGGACCGCCACCCTGCGCAGCCGGAACGACCGTGCCTCGATCCCGGCCGCGTAGGCCACGCAGGCCGCACCGGCAGCTGTGATGCCCAGGGGTACTCCGTATCGCGCGCGCATGCCCTCCATGGTGGCAGACGGCACGTCAGGGATAAATCCGCGGCCCTCCCGGTGGCGACCTGGCAGACTCGACGCCATGACCACCACGCTCAAGAAGCGTCTGCACGACGACCTCACGGCTGCCATCAAGGGGCGGGACGAGCTGACCTCGTCCACCCTCCGTCTGACCCTCACCGCGATCACCAAGGAGGAGGTCGCGGGTAAGGAGGCGCGCGAGCTCTCCGACGACGAGGTGCTGAAGGTGATCGCCCGCGAGGCGAAGAAGCGCCGGGAGGCCGCCGACGCCTTCGAGCAGGGCGGCCGCAAGGAGGCCGCGGAGCGTGAGCTGGCCGAGCGCGAGGTGCTGGACGCCTACCTGCCCCAGCAGCTGGACGACGCGGAGCTGGCCGGCATCGTTGCCGCGGCGATCGAGGAGTCGGGCGCCGAGGGGCCGAAGGCGATCGGCGCGGTCATGAAGATCGTGAACCCGAAGGTCGCCGGCCTGGCCGAGGGCGGCCGGGTCGCCGCCGAGGTGCGCAAGCAGCTCGCGGGCGGCTGACGGGGCCGACGGGGTCGACGGGCCCCGACGCCACGGAGGGCGGCGTGGCCCGCCGGGAGCCCTCCACCGGAACGCCGAAGGGGCGCCGGGACCGATCGGTCCCGGCGGAGCGCGGGCCACCCCACCCACAACCAGATACGCGACCACGAGCCG